>CALFSV010000186.1 GCA_937916485.1 uncultured Paracoccaceae bacterium
GATCCCGCGACTCGACCATTCAAACCAAGTCGTTGGGTTTCATAGGCAAGCGTTTCGATGTGACGTGAATGTGGATCGTCGGATTCATCGCAGTGCATATCAACCTGCAAACCGCGCGCCGCTGCGATTTCGCAGAGTTCTGTCACCGACGTCGCGCCGTCTTCCATTGTGCGTTCGAAATGTGGGATACCACCAACAACATCGACGCCCATGTCCAAAGCACGTATGGTGTTATCACGTGCCGTGGGATCGCGGTAGAAACCGTCCTGTGGGAATGCAACAAGCTGCAGATCGATATAGTCTTTGACCTGTTCTCGGACTTCAAGCAGCGCTTCGACCCCCAAAAGCCGATCGTCACAGGTATCAACATGGCTGCGAATTGCCAAAAGCCCCATGCTCGCTGCCCAATCGCAATAGGTAAGCGCGCGTCCGATGATATCGTCTTGGGTCATGACCTGCTTGAGTTCGCCCCAAAGCCCGATGCCCTCAAGAAGTGTGCCGGACGTGTTGATCCGCGGCAGGCCGTAGGACAGCGTTGCGTCCATGTGAAAATGAGGATCGACAAACGGTGGGCTGACTAAATCGCCCGACGCATCAATCACTTTGCCAGCTTCCGCTGTTTGAATCGACCCAATAGCAGTGATTTTATCGCCCACAATTCCAATGTCTGAGACTTGCCCATCTGGCAGCGTGCCGCCTTTAATAATCAGATCAAACATTAGCGCTCTCCTTTATTGAACGGAACCATGAGTGCGGCAGGCACTTCGGCGCGACGTGACATCAGGATAAGCGCAAATATTGATAGGATATAGGGCATCATCAGGAATATTTGGTAGGGAATATGGGTGCCCAAACTGGTTTGTTGCACCCGGATCTGTAGCGCATCAAAAGCCGCGAAAAGAACCGCGCCGAGCAGCGCCTTTCCGGGTCTCCACGATCCAAAGACAACCAGGGCAATACAGATCCAACCACGGCCATTTACCATCTCAAAGAAGAAGCTGTCGAATGCCGACATGGTCAAGAAGGCGCCACCGACTGCCATTAGGCCGCTGCCAACCATAACAGCCCCCATGCGGATTGCAGTGACGGATAGACCTTGAGCCGCTACCGCCGCGGGGTTTTCACCGGCTGCGCGTACGGCGAGTCCAAGGGGGGTGCGGTAGAGAATCACGCCAACGATCGCGACAAGAATGAAGGCGAGATAAGTAAGCGGTGTTTGCGAAAACAGCGCCGGACCAAGCAACGGAATGTCTGATAGAATTGGGATTTCATATGGCTGGAATGGTTCAATTTTTGGCGGGCCTGTGACCTCCGGCAATGCTAGCCTATAAGCGTAATAGGTGGAGGACGTTGCGAGCAAGGTGACGCCGAGGCCAACGACATGCTGAGACAGACCGAACGGCACTGTGAGTGTGCTGTGGAGTAGACCAAATAGCATCCCGACAAGCATTGCGACGCAAACGCCCATCCAAAGGCCTGTACCGGAAAAAACCGCCATCCAGCCCGCAAACGCACCAGCGACCATGATCCCTTCGATCCCGAGGTTCAATACGCCTGCGCGCTCGCAAATTAATTCCCCCAGTGTGGCAAAAATCAGAGGGCTGGCGATGCGAATTGCTGCGGCCCAAAAGCTAGCGGTGAAGAGGATGTCGATAATTTCCATGGTGCTAATCCCTCACCACACGAAACCGCGTTAGCATAATGGCCAACACCATAAGAAGGAGTGCTGTCGCAAGCATGATATCCGCCAGATATGTCGGTACATCAGCAGCACGGCTCATACTGTCAGCGCCCACAAAGATGCCCGCAACGAACAAGGACGCCACGATCACACCAAGCGGATTCAACAAAGCCAACATTGCCACGATGATCCCTGTGTAACCAAACCCGGGGGACAGATCGAGCGTGAGACTACCCTTTAATCCGGCCACTTCAGAAAACCCAGCAAGTGCTGCAAGTCCACCAGAAAGCAGCGCTGTTTTCACAATCACAACGTTGACTGGAATACCTGCAAAAGCAGCGGCATCCTTGTTTAACCCGACAGCGCGAATTTCATATCCCAATGTGCTGCGGGTTTGGATGATCCAAATGCAAATGGCCGAGAATATTGCAAGTCCGAACCCCCAATGCAGGCGTAGCCCATCCACAATTCGCGGCAGTTTCGCCTCGGGTATAATGCGGGCCGATTTAGGCCAACCCATACCCATCGGGTCTTTGAGGACGCCTTCAAGAAGCATAGAGATAAACAAAAGGAAAATGAAGTTAAACAGCAATGTCGTGACGACTTCATCAACGCCAAACCGCGTTTTAAGAAGTGCAGGAGCCAATAGGACGATGGCCCCTGCTAAGATGGCTGCGAAAATGATCAACGGTAGGATGGCAAAGCTTGGCCAAGGCAAAATTCCGGTCCCGAGAAGGACCGTCATAAGCGCACCCGCATAAAGCTGTGCCTCGGCTCCGATGTTCCAGAACTTCGCACGGAACGCGACCGCGACTGCGAGACCAGTGAAGATCAAAGGTGTTGCGCGGTTAAGTGTTTCAAGAATTGCGAATTGCGATCCAAATGAGCCTTTAAGGATCAATCCAATGACCGAAAACGGGTTTGCACCTGCGACCATCGCCAAAAACGATGCGATCACGACGGTCGAGATAAGAGCGATTGCAGGTGGAACCAGTTTGCGGGCTAATGTCGGGTTCTTGATAGGTTCAAGACGCATTGGCAACGTCCATTTCGAATCCCTGACCGGCCATCCAAAGCCCCAGTTGCGCTGGTGTCATCTCGCCTCGCTTAAATTCTGGTGAAAGACGCCCGTCTGCAATTACATGGATCACATCGGAAAGTGCCATGACCTCATCCAAATCCTCAGAAATCAATAGCACCGCAGCACCGCGTGCCCGGGCCGCCAACAATTGGCTGTGCACATAGTTGACCGCACCAATATCCAGACCACGAACAGGTTGATTAGCAAGAATTATCTGTGGATCAGCCTCAAGCACGCGCCCAAGGATCAGCTTTTGCATGTTACCGCCAGACAGCAGCCGGATCGGGGTTTCTGATCCGGGGCAACGCACATCGTACTTATCGATAATACCATCTGCAAATGCCCGTGATTTGCGCCAGTTCAGCCATCCGCCATTACTAAAAGCGGGCGATTTGTATCGTTCCAATATTGCGTTCTCAACGAGGTCAAAATCAGCAATCGTGCCGGTCTTGTGTCGGTCTTCAGGGATACGCGCGATACCGCTTTGTACCGCTATACGGGGCGTCCATTTCTGAACCGTTTTGCTGCCCAGAATGACTTGCCCTTCATTTGGATTTAACAATCCACCAACGACATCAGCCATTGCTGCCTGCCCGTTGCCAGACACGCCCGCAAGACCAACGATCTGCCCCCCTTTTAGGGCCAATGAAACGGATTTCAAACCGGGTACGCTGCCAACATCAGCGGTCGTTACATTTCGCAAGGCAAGCAACGGCGCATCTGGCTTCGCAGGCGAGACTTTAGGCGGCGTCGCTTCGGTTCCCATCATCATCTCGGCCAGCGCGTTTTTATCGGTGTCGTTCGTATTTACACCACCTGCCATTTTTCCGTGCCGCAACACAACGACGCGGTCCGCGATTGCCATGACTTCATGCAATTTATGCGAGATGAAGATGATTGAAAGCCCTTCTGCGATGGCAAGTCTGAGGGTTGCGAACAGGTCATCCGTCTCTTGTGGTGTCAAAACCGCTGTCGGTTCATCAAGGATCAGAATACGCACATCGCGGTACAGCGCCTTGAGGATTTCGACCCTCTGGCGTTCGCCCACCGAAAGCGTTCCGACACGTGCATCCGGCGAAACGGCAAGGTGAAATTTCTTTGACAACGCAGCAATCCGCGTCTTTGCTGCAGCCCGCCCCAAGCTAGGCTTTAACAGTGAATGAACACCCAACGTGATGTTCTCTTGAACGGTTAGGTTATCAGCCAACGTAAAATGTTGATGCACCATGCCGACACCTGCATCCAATGCGGCCCGCGAATTACCCGATGGCAATGTGTCACCAAATACGCGCACGGTCCCGCTGTCAGCCGTATATTGGCCGAACAAAATATTCATCAGGGTGGTTTTTCCCGCACCGTTCTCACCCAAAAGGGCAACAACTTCACCAACGTTCACGGCAAGGCTGACCGCATCATTCGCGGTCAGCTCTCCAAATCGTTTGGTTATGGCGTTAAGGGAAAGTGCCTCAACTGCATCTTTGGACATGATCGATTAGGACGACGATGGTTCGCTGTCGTCAATCGTGACCGAGAACGCGCCAGACTTAATCTCAGCCTCGCGTTGCGCCACAAGCGCAAGTGCCGCTGCTGGAACTTTGCCGTCAAACGTGCCCAAAGGCGCAAGACTTGTACCACCTTGATTCATAAACGAATAGACACCGTAGTCCGCGGCGGTAAAGCTACCAGCCTGCACTTCAGCGATGGCTTTATCCAGCGTTGGTTCAAAATGCCAAATCGCAGAGGCAACAACCGTGTCAGGATAATCAGCCTGCGTATCAATAACGTTACCGATGGCAAGAATACCTTTCTCCTGGGCGGCATCAGAAACACCAAAACGCTCTGCATAAAGTACATCCACGCCGTTTTCGATCATCGCGAACGCAGTTTCCTTGGCCTTTGGTGGATCGAACCAGCTGCCAATAAAGCTCACCTGGAATTTGATGTCAGGGTTTATTTCATGCGCACCAGCCATGAATGCGTGCATTAGACGGTTTACTTCGGGAATTGGGAACCCGCCGACCATGCCGATGTTGCCGGATTCAGTCATCGCACCAGCAATGATGCCCGACAGATAGGACGCGTCTTGAATATAGTTATCAAAGACCGAGAAATTCGGCAGTGCGGCGTCTTCTTTAAAGCTTGAACCCATCAAGAATGCTACGTTTGGATATTCAGCGGCAACTTCGCGTGCTTCTTGTTCAGCCCCAAAGACTTCGCCGATGATCAGTGTATTGCCCGCCTCAGCGTATTCACGCATCACACGAGCATAATCAGTATTGCTGACATTTTCCGAGAACGAATAAGCGATGTCGCCGCGATCCTGCGCTGCAAGTGCCGCCTTATGAATACGGCTGACCCATTGCTGTTCGACAGGTACAGTATAGATACCCGCTGTTTTGATCGGTTCAGCGGCCAAAGCTCGCCCCGCCCCAAGTATCAGCGATGTTGCTGCGGTCGTCGCCATAAAGTGGCGACGGCTAAGGTTTGTTGTTTTCGTCATCGTGTCATCCCTCCCTAAGTTTCGTAAGAGTAACTCTTCTTTTAACCATTTGGTCAAGAATTTTATTTTTGGTCAAGGTGGCGATGCTAACTGCG
>CALFSV010000187.1 GCA_937916485.1 uncultured Paracoccaceae bacterium
TAGGCAACGCTATCAGCGACAAATTTTTGAATGTGTGGTGACAGCTTGTCGGCATTGTCCAAAATAATACTGCCGCCACGGGCCAGTGGGAATTTTCCATCACCCGCAAGGGTTGAGGCGGGATCGAAATAACCAAGGCATCCGTTACTGCCGAATAAATATGTCTCAAAATTGGCATCATTAAGCAGGGCGCAGTCAATTTGCGTGCAGGGTGCATCGCTAAAGGTCTGCTCGTGGATATGGCGTGCCAGCGTTTTTTTGCCACTGCCCGGATCACCATCAATGACTAATGGCAAGCCCATCTGCAATGATTTGGTCGCCTGATGCACGGCCCGTTTGACCACTTCATCTTCAAACGGTTTTTGCGTTGGTGCTTTGGGCTGGCTGTTGCCAAGCACCGGGGCCGTGCCCTCAGCGTCGCTAAGATTGCCAACCTGAATGATCCGGCGCATTGGCGGTGGGTGGGCCTTCATGAATACGGTTGCCCCCATACGATCCTTGATTTGGATCACATCATGGGCGCGTAATTCGTCTACGATTGCTGAAAATTTAACGCGGAAAACCTCTCCAAAATGCTGTTTGGACGATAGGTTTAGACCGTTAAGCATATTCTTTGCATTGGCATTGGCGCCTTCAAGAAAGCCGTATTCATCAACGGCGATAAGGGCAACACTGGTTGTTGGCAGATATTCATGGCGGGCATGAAACATGAAAATCAGCGACTCGCTGAACTGTTCAACCAAGAGGCGGTTTTCGATATTACGCGAGGCCAGATTGACCAAAGCCAAAGTATGTTCATTGCGCGCCTTGGCGTTTGATGTGGCATCAATAACACCGACAATGTTTTCTTCATGGTCAAAAATAGGCACGGCAAAACAGGACAGATCACCCAATTTTTTAAAGAAATGGTCAGACCCCGCAACCACGGCAGGGCGACGGTTATGCAGGGCCAGCCCCATGGCGTTTGTGCCGCGTTGATTTTCCATCCAGATTGACCCCGGAATGACCGCGCTACCGCCTTCACCCGCCTGAAAATCATCATCTTGAATCGAATCCAGCACCACACCGGCGCTGTCTGCATAGGCGACCATGAAATTGGTACCGGCAATCTGGTTATAAAGAAGTTCGAGTTCCGGCAGGACGAGGTGACGAACGCGCTCGTTGCGTTGCAGGATCGCTGCCAGTTCGGTTTCGCTTACCACGGCCTCAATGGGCTTGCCAGATGATCGAAGGCCAAATTCGCGACACCGCGTCCAGCTATCGGAAATGGCATCAAGAACCCGTCTGCCCGACTTGTGCCGGACATAGGTGTTCCCGTCAAAATTGTAATCTGATGTTTCCATGCCATCCATCTTAACTTTGATAACCGTAACGCGAGGCAAAGACAGAGACAAGAGTGACACATTGTTCAGAAATTGAACAGATGTT
Organism: uncultured Paracoccaceae bacterium; assembly: GCA_937916485.1. The sequence continues at coordinate 1,429 of CALFSV010000187.1, forward strand.
TGGCTCAATTGTTCGTTTTTGAACAGAAATTCCCGTTGTTGCCCTCTTTTCCACCTGCAACGGTGACCTTCCTAATTTTTAACAGGTGGAAGAAATGAAAGCACAAGTGCTCAACAAATATGATGATGATCTAACAGCACCATCATGGGTCACTATGGAAAATGTTCCCGATCCAAAGATTGAAAAATCCTCTGATGTGATTGTTAGGATTGGCGGCGCTGGCGTTTGCCGTACTGATCTTCACATCATTGAAGGTGTTTGGCGGGTGGCGAATGACCCGAAAGGGGATGCGTTGCTACCTTTGATCATGGGCCACGAAAATGCGGGCTGGATTGAAGATGTAGGCTCGGAAGTTGTTGGCCTTAAAAAGGGTGATCCGGTAATTGTCCATCCAAAAATTACCGGCGGTACATGCCTTGCCTGTCGGCGCGGCCATGACATGCATGGTGAGGGGGGGGCATTCCCCGGTGTTGATTGTGATGGCGGATATGCTGAGGCGCTGAAGACGTCTGTTCGAAATATTGTAAAGCTGCCGCAGTCATTGGCACCAAAAGAAGTTGCTGCCTATGCAGATGCTGGCCTGACGGCTTACCGCGCTGCGAAAAAGGCGTCACGTCATCTTTTGCCTGGCGAGAAGTGTGTGGTGATTGGTTCAGGTGGCCTTGGCCATATTGCAATCCAGTGCCTGCGCGCGATGTGCGCTGCTGACATCATCGTGGTTGACCCGTCTGATCTTGCACTCTCGTTGGCTGAAACCTGTGGGGCAGAATATCTGGTCAAGGCCGATGGCAATGAAGTCGAGAAGGTTCTGGAGCTTACAAAAGGCAAGGGCGCTGAAGCGGTGATGGATTTTGTCGCTGAGCGTGGCACCACGGCAAAGGGCCTCGCCATGACCCGCGATATGGGTAGCTATTATGTCATCGGCTATGGCGAAGACATCAACGTTAGTGCCTTTGAGATGATCACCACCGAGAAAAATATCATCGGCAGCCTTGTTGGCACGTGGTCAGAACTGACTGAACTGATGTCTCTGGCTGATAAGGGCCAAGTGAATCTAGCGGTTCAGGAATACAGCCTCGAAGACGCAAATAAGGCACTTCAGGATTTGCATCACGGACTGGTCAGGGGCCGGGGCGTTCTCGTTCCTTGAACCGATCCAGCAGAAGAAATCATTACATCAAAACGGAGGAAATGATGAAAACGAAAATCTTTGCAACAGGCTTGGCAGTGGCGGTGACTATGGCCGCTGGCGTGGCCAATGCCGATAAGTGGAGCGACCAGTTTCCACATATCAAAAACACCGGCGATATTCCGGGTGAGTGTTCTTATGAGTCCATGTCCAAAAAGGACTATAAAGGCAAAACACTTACCATC
>CALFSV010000188.1 GCA_937916485.1 uncultured Paracoccaceae bacterium
AGATCGCCATTGAAAGCGATCCGCGCACCCTGACCGCCGAAATGGCCGTCCGGATCGGCCAGCTCGGCTTTACCCGGGCCAGCTTTGGCGTTCAGGAATTCGATAGCCGGGTGCAGCAGGCGATCAACCGCGTTCAGCCGCCCGATATGGTGCAACGCTCGGTCGAGGACCTGCGCGGCGCGGGGGTGTCAGGCATCAACTTTGACCTGATCTATGGATTGCCCCATCAAACCGTGGCAACCCTGATTGAGACGGTGAAACTTAGCGCAGCGATGCGGCCGGACCGCGTGGCGCTGTTCGGCTATGCCCATGTACCCTGGATGGCCAAGAACCAGCGCATGATCGACGAAGCCGTTCTACCCGGTGCCAAGGAGCGGGCGGCACAGGCCGAAGCCGCCGCCGAGGCACTGATCGCCGAAGGCTACGTGGCGATCGGCCTTGATCACTTTGCCCTGTCCGACGACGCGCTTGCCGTCGCTGCGCAAGAGGGGAAGTTGCGCCGCAATTTTCAGGGCTACACCACGGACCGGGCCGAAACTCTGCTGGGTCTGGGGGCGACCTCCATCGGGCGGTCCCCGTCGGGCTATGTCCAGAACATCACCGAAACCGGGGCCTGGTCGCGGGCGGTCCGCGACGGGCATCTACCTGTCGCCAAGGGCCTGCCCTTCGTACAGGACGACCGTTTGCGGGCGGAAGTGATCGAGAGGTTGATGTGCGATGGTCACGTCGATGCTCGCGCCATCGGCCAAAAGCACAACGCGCCCGATGGCTGGTGGCACGACGCCTTTGATACGCTGGAAGAGTTGCGGGCCGACGGTCTTCTGGACCTGTCGTCCGGGACGGTTCGGATGTCGGCCAAGGGGCGGCCGCTGGTTCGCATTGCGGCATCGGCCTTTGACGCCTATTTACACGACAGTTCTGCCCGACACTCTGTCAGCGTCTGACCCAGCGGGCCAGGCCGCAGAGGTCTCGCCTAATCGGCTCCCTGTCCGGGACCACTACGCGCCTTGACTGCCGCGTCCAGCGCCTGTGTCAGCACGCCTTCGTCGCCGATGTGATTGGCAAGGATCAGGACAAGCCGGGCGTTCAGCGCGTGGCTTTCACCTTCGCTCAGCCCGTTGTGCGCAGCAAGCAGCGCCGCGTAGAAGTCATCGGTATTGTCGAGGTTGGGGGCAAGAATGAGGTCCGTCATCATTCAAACCTTTCCGGTCGCTTGAGAGAACGCCGTTTCGATCCCAGCAGGATCAAAGGCAGGCCAACGCCCGACAACATGCTGATCGGGGCGGATCAGATAGACGGCACAAGGGGCCTCTCCCAGATAGCGGTGGGCAAGGGCACCCGTCGCGTCGTCCTCTGCTGACAGCGGGATGACATCAAGGGGCTGGCCCTCAATCGACAGGCTCTCAGGGACAGCCGCGTTGATCGCCAGAACCGCAAACCTGCCCGTCAGGCGGTCGAGAAGAAATCCGTCCCGCACCGGCGCATCGCTGCACGGCGCGCCTGGCCGGGATCGGGCGGGCCCCCCGCCCAGCGCATCGGGGCCGTTCAAAGGCGACCCATCGTAGATACAGGGCACCGACAACCGGCCAGAGTTTACCATCGGGCGGGCAAAGTCGAAGTGTTCCACCAGATCAAGAACGGCATCGCGAAACAGGGCATGGGCCGGGTTGCGGGGGGTCAGAAAATCCGCCGACCGGGCTGAGTTCTTGATATTCTCAAGCGCTGCTTGCTTGCGCTCGGAATGATAGCTGTCCAGCAGCGCGGCAGGCGCCTCGCCCTTGAGAACCGCCGCCAGTTTCCAACCCAGATTGTCGGCATCCTGAATACCACCATTGGCCCCCCGCGCCCCAAAGGGGCTGACCTGATGGGCGCTGTCACCGGCAAACAGCACCCGGCCATGGCGATAGGTTTCCATCGTGCAGCAGCGGAAGGTGTAGATCGAGGTCCAGACAAGTTCAAAGTCCACGCCGGCCCCGATCATCGCCGACACGCGGTCGCGTATACGCTCGGGGGCCAGTTCGGCCTTGCGGTCGATATTCCAGCCAAGCTGAAAGTCGAGCCGCCAGACATCATCGGGCTGCTTGTGCAACAGCGCGGTTTCGCCGCGATTGAAGGGCGGGTCGAACCAGAACCGCCGTTCGACAGGAAAATCGGCCATCATGCGGATATCAGCGATCAAAAAGTTATCCTCGAACACCCGGCCTTCAAAATCCAAGCCCATCATCGTTCGGATCGGTGAGTTGGCCCCGTCGCAGGCGACAAGGTAGTCCGCCTCGACCCGGTAAGGGCCATCGGGCGTGTCGACGTGCAGCACGACGTGATCGGCCTGTTGCCCGACCCCGGTAACAGAGTTCTGGCCCCGGATTTCGATGGGCGCTCCGGCGGCCTGCTCGCGGCGGATTTCCGCGACGAGGAACTGCTCAAAATAGGGCTGTTGCAGGTTGATGAAGGCAGGACGCCTGTGCCCACCCTCGGGCAAGAGGTCAAAGGAATAGACCTCACGCACGTCGCGGTAGACCCGTCCGGTGTTCCAGACCACGCCCTTGTTCACCATCGCATCGCCGCAGCCCAGCCGGTCGCAAATCTCAAGCGTGCGTTTGGCAAAGCAGATCGCCCGGCTGCCCATGCCCACCCCGTCATGATCATCCAGCACAAGGCAGGCGATGCCCCGTTTGCCCAGATCAAGCGCCAAGGCCATGCCGACAGGCCCGCCGCCCACAATCACCACCGGGTGGCGGACCGGCAGGGCGGCCTCCTGATCGACGGACTTTTGGTAGGGATATAGCCGAAAGGCTGTCTGATAGCGGACCGCGACCATGGCGTTTACCCCTGCAGGGCCTCCCACATCGCAAGATCCCGCTGGGCGGTCCAGATGCGCGGATGCCAGATGCCGCGCGCCTCGTCATAGGCGCGGGCCACATTGAAGGGCAGGCAATGCTCGTAGATGGCGTAATCCTTGAACTTGGGATCGCATTCGGCGCGGACCGCCTCCCAGGCGTCCTTGAGGGTGCCGCCCTTCATAGCGACCCGCGCGGCGGGCCAATAGGTGCTGTCGACGAAGTCGCGCGTGCTTTCGATGGCCCGCGCCACGGCCGCCTTGCCGATAAGCGCCCCGCCCCGCCCCGGCGCGATGGCGTCAACGTCATAGGCCTTGATGGCGTCAAGGGTCGCCCCCCAATCAGCAAAGTGGCCATCGCCGCAATAGCAGGCGGACCGATCCTCGACGATATCGCCGGTGAACATGACATTCTGGTCGGGCACATGGATGACCGTGTCGCCTGCCGTATGGGCCCGGCCGATCCGCCGGATGTCCACCCGACGCTTGCCCAGATAGACGGTCATGCTGTCACTGAAAGTCGTCGTCGGCCAGGTCAGGCCCGGAATGCTTTCGTGTCCTTCAAATAGGCGGGGAAAGCGTTGGAATTCGCTGTCCCAATCCTCTTGCCCGCGTTCGGCCACCATGGCCCGGGCAATGTCGGACATGATGATCTGCCCTGCCCCATAGGCCGAGGCCCCAAGGACCCGGACGGCGTGATAATGGGTCAGCCCCAGATGGGTGATCGGTTTGTCCGTCACCTGACGGACCTTTTCGATCACCTTATTCGCCAGACGCGGGGTTGCCTGCGCCTCGACGATCATGACGCTGTCGTCACCGATGATAACGCCCGAGTTGGGGTCCCCTTCCGCGGTAAAGGCAAATAGCCCCTCTCCGATCTCATCGAAGGTTATCGTCTTTTCGGTCATGTCCCCCTGGGAGGCGAATGCTTTTGCCATGGTCTTTTATCCTTGTGCGGGGAAGGTCTTGGCCGGACGGATGGTGCCGGTGCAAGTGCCAAATCCGATGCGATAGCCCTCTGCGATTGCCGCCCCTTCCAGGGTCAGTGTATCGCCATCCTCAATGAAGCTGCGGGTTTCGCCAGTGTCGAGCGTCAAAGGCGCGGCCCCGCCCCGGGTCAGTTCCAGAAGCGAGCCGCACTCGGACAGTTTGGGGCCGGAAATGGTGCCCGAACCGATCAGGTCGCCCACGTTCATCGCACACCCAGATGAGGCGTGATGGGCCAGTTGCTGGGCGGCTGAGTAGTACATCCAGCTGTAGTTGGTCCGCGCGATGGTGGTCGGCCCCTTGCCTTCGGGCGCCATCGTCACCGCCAATTCGATATCATACAGCATTGGGCCGGGCTCGTGCAGGTACGGCAATAGGTCCACTTCGCGTTCGGGCGTTGAAGTGCGGAACGGTTCAAGTGCCGCCTTGGTCACGATCCAGGGGCTGATCGAGGAGGCGAAGGCCTTGCCCTGAAACGGGCCAAGGGGTTGATACTCCCACGCCTGGATGTCCCGCGCCGACCAATCGTTCAGCAGGACATAGCCAAAGATCATATCGTCGGCTTCTTGCACCGAAATCGGTGTCCCAAGGTCGTTGTAGCCGCCAATGATCGCGCCCAACTCCAACTCGGTATCAAGCCGCTGGCTGGGGCCAAAGCTGGGCATCGTTGCATCTGGGGCCTTGGTTTGACCGTTGGGCCGAACGATATCCGTTCCCGACACCACGACGGAGGATGCCCGCCCGTTGTAGCCGATCGGGATATGCAGCCAGTTGGGCGGTAAGGCGTTCTGAGGCCCCCGAAACAGGGTACCAACGTTCATGGCGTGATATTTGCCTGCGTAAAAGTCGGTGAATTCGGACACAGTGATCGGCATATGCAACCGGACCGCGGTCTGTGGGACCAGATGCGAGCGGAGCGCTTTTTGCGCGTCCGCGCCGACGGCAAGCAGGTTAAGCAGCTGCGCCCGCAAGGCCTCCCAGACCGCGGGGCCCGCGCCCATCAGGTCGTTCCAGTCGGGCGCATCAAGGTAAGGCCCGCCCTTGAGGTCGATCAGGCCCATACCCTCGACCGCCGCCAGATCAAGGATCATGTCCCCGATCGCAACCCCGCAGGTTTCGGGTCCATCCGACAGGGAAAAGACCCCGTAGGGCAGGTTGTTCAAGGGAAAGGGGGCCGTGGCGCTGTTCGCGCTATCCACCCAGGATCGGAGCAAGGTCATCAGTCTACTTTCGGGTCGGGTGTCAGTATCGGCCGCCGGTCGTGCGACCCCGGCAAGGGGTCACTTGCGACCCGGCGTGCCGTCAAACTTCTTTTCCAGGCTTTCCCAGCAGTCGATGTAGTCATCCTGCAAAGGGGCTTCGGTTCCCGCAAAACGGGTCAGATGCTGGGGAAACCGGGTTTCGAACATGAACGACATCGTATCATCAAGCTTTTGGGCCGTGAGCTCGGCGTTCGACGCCCCTTCAAAGGCGGTCTTGTCCGGGCCGTGGGACAGCATCATGTTGTGCAAGCTGACGCCGCCGGGGACAAAGCCCTTTGGCTTGGCGTCATACTGCCCGTAGATGTTGCCCATCCACTCGGACATGATGTTCTTGTGGTACCATGGCGGGCGGAACGTATCCTCGGCTACCATCCAGCGTTCGCGGAACAGGACAAAGTCGATATTGGCGGTACCCGGCTGACCCGAAGGGGCGGTCAGAACGGTAAAGATGGACGGGTCGGGATGATCGAACAGGATCGCGCCCACGGGGCAATAGGTCTTGAGGTCGTATTTGCACGGCGCGTAGTTGCCATGCCAGGCCACCACATCCAGTGGTGACTGGCCGATCAGGGTCTCGTGAAACTGGCCGCACCATTTTATCGTGACGGTGGACGGCGCTTCTCGATCCTCGAAGGCGGCGACCGGCGTCTTGAAATCGCGGG
>CALFSV010000189.1 GCA_937916485.1 uncultured Paracoccaceae bacterium
TAGATTTGTGTGATCGTGGTACTTTGAGACCTGTTAGACTTTGTCTGACAACACCGGCGAGATGACCGCCTGTGTTTGACCGCCGCGTCTGCGCCAAAACATTGGATTTGCGCTGATCAGCCGTGACATCGGGGTTGGTCAATCGGTCGAGTTCATGCGTCCTAAGGGACCGACTCGAGAAGAGGTTGTCGATCTTCCGTTTCTTTGACGGGCTTGTTCTATGAGACAGCGTTCGACAGTGTCCCGATCCCTTGAATGCTTATCGTAAGGACGTCATGTGCTCTCAAATACCTCTTGGGAACCCGACTGCCGCCGGTACCATCCGGCGATCCTGTGGCGATCACATCGCCCGGATACAAAGTAAACAATGATGAGGCATAGGCGATCTGTTCGGGCAGTGAGAAAATCATCTCTTGCCCATATGCAGATTGCAACGTTTCCCCGTTCAAGGTGACAGTGAGGTGCAAATCCTCGACAGGCGGCAGGTCATCAGCAGTTGCGATCCACGGCCCCCATGACCCTGAGTTTGCAAAATTCTTGCCTGCATAGATCGAGTGTTTCTGCCACTCGCGCACTGAACCATCGTTGAAAGGGGCATAGCCCAGCACATGATCCATCGCCTGAACTGGCGTCACATGACGAGCGGTTTTCCCGATCACAACCGCAATTTCGCCCTCATAGTCAAAGCTGTCGGCCGGTGTGCCGCGCGGTACCTCCAGAGTGGCACCATGCCCGACAAGTGTCTCGCTTTCCTTGCCAAACAGGATGATGTGTTCAGGGCTGGGCGGGGCCACGCCATCAACGGGGTAGGGCTTGGGATAGTTCATACCAACACAGATAATCTTGCGCGGGTTTGGAATGGGCGGCTGGAATGTGATCTCGGCGATGGGGATTGTTGCGGACAGATTCACGGAGCCTTTCAACGCTTCAGATTTTTCAGCATCCAGCAGGTCGCGCAAGGTAGGGTATTGCGCAATGAGGCCGGGGCTTGCCGGAGCAACGGTTTCACCGTTGAACACACCATAGAGCGCTTGGTCTCGATGTAGAAAGGATCCGATGTTCATAGGGTTTTCTTCTCAAATGCGGCTTCGCGTTGGCGCAGAATGGCGGTGAGCGTGTTATTGTACGGGGTGGAGATGGCCAATTCCCGGCCCATGATCGGCACGATCCCGTTGATTGCATCCAGTTCAGAGACGCGTCCTGCCATGTGATCCAGCAACATGGAAGGGCGTGCTTTTGGCATACCTGCGCCGAAGGCCGTGACATAGGCGACTGGATCATCAAATGATAATGGCACTCCTTTGGCCTGCGCAATCGTATAGGCCTCGAGCATCGCACCAATGGCAATCTGCCATTGGTCGGGATGATCCATCAACTCGCCGACCTTGACGTTGAAGGTTGTGCAGGGTGCGCTGAAGGTCACGTTGCACAGAAACTTTTCCCAGATCAACTGGGTAATGTTTTCGAACGCCTTGGCGTTGAAACCTGCCCCCTGCCAGACAGCCTCGACGCGCTTCAATCGATCCGTGACACCGCCGCCCATCTCTCCTATGCGGATCAGATTCATGCTGTTATGATGGGTGTGGCCGGGGCCTTTCATGGAAGCGCCAAAACCGTCAGCAACCCCCAAAAGGACATTGTCTGTGGGCATGTGTTGCGCGATACGTTCGCCCGCGCCAAGTCCGTTCTGGATCGTCAAAACCATCGCATCGAGGCCGATAACCGCAGCGGCTGCGTGCGCAGCCGAACCCACTCCCGAGGCTTTGGTGGCAAGGATACACAGGTCACAGGTCCCTACATCCGCGATTTGGGTGGTTGCGCGCACCGATGTGACTGTCCGATCGCCACTGGGCCCTTCAACGCGCAGACCCTTCGCATTGATTACATCGACATGCGCACCCCATGTGTCGACGGCCCAGACTTCGTGCCCCGCGTCCGCCAGCAAGGCCGCATAGATGGAACCCATGGCACCTGCGCCGATCACTGCGATTTTCATGGAGCTGTCATCCTTGTGGCAGGCAGGCGGATATCGAAACGCGCCCGCAAGTCTTGTTCAATTTCTGCACTTATATGCCGTGGAAAGTGGCGGGCAAGCGTGTCTGTCACAGTCTTGCGCGCTGAGGTGTTGATGTTTGGCGCCCCACTGGCAAGCCATGCCTCGGGAGCCTGCCGGTCGGCATGGCTGGGGTATACAAAATCTGATTTCATGCGCGCATACGTGTCGGCGTGGCCAAGAAAATGGCCCTCAGCGTGGACAATCTGGGCGATCGTTTCCGTCGATAAGGTTGTTTTGCTCACTTCGATGGAACCCGCAGCTTGCAAGATCGCGCCTAGCATATCGTTGTCGATGACGTAAGCCTCCAAAGAGGTGGCCATCAGGCCGGCCTGCGTGCCGGCGGCCTGAGTGATCAGGTTGGCCCCGGCTTGGGCGGCAAGTGTTACCGACAAGGCCTTTTCAAACCCCGATTGCGCGTCCGGCAGCTTGCTGTCTGTCGCGCCTGCAATTGTTGAATTGGGCAGATCATAGAAGCGAGCAATTTGGGTGGCCGCTGCAGTCAGGATCGCTTGCTCGCCGCTGCCACCCGCCATGCCGCCTGATCGCAGGTCCGTCACCATTGGGCGCGCACCATAGATCGCGCGCACGTCTGGGTCGAGGGTCCAGGCAAACAGCATACCAGCCAAAGTTTCTGCATTGGTCTGCGCCAGACAGCCTGCAATGGTGACAGGACTGGACGCACCCATCTGCCCGAAGGTGTTCACCATCACTGGAATTCCTGACTGCACAGCGGCGGCCATGACCTCGCAGGCGTCGGCGTCAAAGCGCAGTGGCGGGACAGCGTGGTTGATATTGAGGGACAGGAACGGCTTTTCGCGGAATGCCTGTTCTGACCCGGCAATCGCATAGCACATTTGCGCGATGTCGCTGACGTGCGCCGGGTGGCTGGCGCTGACCATCACGTGTTTTGACGTTCCCGCCAAAGATGCGAAGGCGGTGTTTACGTCCAGCGCATGTGTGGTCAGCATATCGCCTGCAATCATCGAGCGCGAGAAAAATTGCACGTGTTCAAGCTTGTCCACAAGCCGCGCAGCGTCATAAAGATCGGCCAGCGTTGCGGCGCGGTAGGTGCCGTCCGACATGTCCACGATACTGGGTGAGGCCCCGCCAGAGCCCGCATGAACCTTTGCCCCGGTAAGGTCCAGATCCTGACTTTCTGCCCTGCCAAAAAGCTGAAACCCACGGCGAAATCCCTCAAGCGCTTGGGTGACAAGCACACGTGGAAACAGCAACCGACCGTCCGAGGTCAGCCTGCCACCGCGTGCTGTGACGGCATCAACCACAACCTGTGGTGCCTCGCTCATTCCGACCCGATCAAGGATGTCGAGTGAGGCTGCATGAATGCGCGCAAGTCCCTCATCGTCCAGCGGATTGAGGCGACCGGCAATTGGTGCTGCGCGGGGTGCGCCCTGCGTGGCTTGCGGGTCCCCGGATTTACGCCGACCTCCGGTGCGTCTGCGCGGTACAATGTCAGATGTGTGATCCATGGAACCTGTGTGTTTGTGACCTCTGCACTCTCGCTGTCGCAAGGTTTGTCGACAAACAACTTGTCTGGCGACCATAAATAAAGATAACTACGGTTATAGGACGGGTTACATATGCGACGCACGCCAAGGAAATTGCCACTGACAGCCTTGCGTACCTTCGAGGTTGCAGCGAGGCGGCTCAGCTTCAAGGACGCCGCTGATGAGCTTTGCGTCAGTGCGACAACCGTGAGCAATCAAATCCGCGAGTTGGAGCGAGATTGGCGCTGCAAGCTGTTCATCCGCAAGACGCGGGCCGTTGTACTGACCGACGAGGGGCGATCCTTGAGCCGCGTTTTGACCAAAGCGTTTGATGATATCAGGGCTGAGGTCGAAGTGTACGGCCAAAGCACTCGCAAGACAGTGACCCTTGCTGTCGGGCCAATTTTCGGCACCCGTTGGCTGGTGCCGCGCCTTGCGCAATTTCGCAGCGATCTGCCCAACATCGAACTGATCTTGCATGAAAGCCCGCGCATCACCGATGCCGTCATGATGGGGACGCATCTGGCGGTAGATTGGGGTGAAGGAAGCTGGTCAGGTCTACAAAACTACCACCTGATGGACATCACTTATGCGCCTGTTCTGAGCAAAGCGTTGATGGCCGAACGGGGCGGTTTGAAAAGCCCTAAAAACTTGGCGCGCTACACGATCATTCACCAACGCGACCGGTCCGAATGGGCGGCATGGCTTACCCTAGCGGGTTGCGCAGGTCTGACGCTGAAAGAGGAAATCACCATTACGGATACAAATACGGTGATGCATGCCGCGCTTGAAGGGCAAGGGGTGTCCTTGGGGATATTTCCCTTTGTTGATCAGGAGTTGAAAGCTGGCAAACTGGTCAAACCCTTTGACATTGAGTTGAAACCGACACGGTCCTTTTATTTGCTTGCTAAACCCAGCAGTGAGCGCACGCCAGAAGTCGCGTCGGTCATACGCTGGCTTCTGGACCAGGCCGGGGCGTCATAAGGAAAGACGGGTCTGTGTGACCGTGGCATCGGCTGCACGTTTTATATGATAGGCTGACGCATCAGGCTCTGCACTGCATAGGTCTACCGGACCGGATGCGTCAAAAACCACTGCGACTCCGTCGTCGATTGCAACCGTGTCAGGCATGGTGCGCCCCGCAACCGCGCGGAGTAGCGCCGGTTGTCTGTCTGTTTCCGTTGAATAGTGCGGGCAGGCGCCGCCCTTGATCAGCCCCAAGCCTTTCAGCGGGCGCATGGGGCCACTGCCGGAGTGAAACAAGAAGCGGTCGAACCAGCAGACGGCGCCTGCACTTACTCCGGCCACGGGAAGCCCGCGCCGCGCCGCATCACACAAGACGCGGTCGCACTCGTTGCTACGCCAGAGGGCAACCATTTTTTCGGTATCGCCGCCGCCCACATAAATCATGTCGAGTGCGTTCAGTTTGTCCGCCCGCACCTGGGAGGCTCTCGTCACGAATCAATAGTGCAATTGGTGGCGCATGTTGCGCGGGGCGGCAGTAACTTTACACAACCGAGACTTAGGTGTATTGATTTTTCGACTGAATAAGTGAGGTGGCTGATGGATTTGCCAACATTGTTCGAAG
>CALFSV010000190.1 GCA_937916485.1 uncultured Paracoccaceae bacterium
AAATTTCGGTTTGAAGCTGTCGAACGCGCCAATCAGATCGTAGCCGTTGAGCAACTGGCATGACCCGGCAGACCCCGCTCCGATCGAAAAGGTAAAGATGTCGATGGCGTCATCAACAGCTTTGCCGACCTCGTAAGGCATGGCCTCGATTTCCAGGCCAACAGCGCCTGCCGCCGCAATCGCGCGCGCGTTCTCGACGATTTCCAATGCGGCCTCGGCTGTTCGGCCCTGCATTTTGAAGCCGCCCGCCATATGGACCCGGTGGGGCAGGAGGCCAACATGGCTCATGACCGGCACGCCGGCATCTGCCACAGCTTTGATGATGTGAGACCCTTCGCGACCGCACTGGAGCTTTACCGCGTCGGCGTTACTTTCCTTCATCAGCCGCACGGCGTTTTGGACCGCATTGTCAGGCGTTGCGTAGGAGCCATACGGCATCGAGACGAGAACAAATGTATTCGGAGCCCCCCGGCGCACTGCTAAACAATGGTCGATCATCTGATCGACTGTCATGGCCAATGTGTTGCTGTGCCCGTGCAGCGTCATGCCGAGACTGTCGCCGACACCGATGATGTCGATGCCCGCGCGTTCCGCCCAAGTGGCCGTCAGGACTTCACCGACGGCCACCATCGCCAGTCTTTCTCGGGCTTTCTTTTTTTCGGCTAGGGCGGGAATGGTCAGCTTTGTCTTCATGGCAAGCTCCAAATCATCTTGATCACCTCGGCATTCCTATATTATATATTATATCTAAACCAAGTTCTAACCATCCTCAACTTTAAACGAGTGCACCATGCTGGATATCAACACTCCTATCGTGACAACGCCCGTTTCAGTACGGTTGCGCAGGTCGCCGTTCTGGGCGCGCTCGCATGCCGCGGGCGGAACCAACTACACAAGCTACAATCACACGCTTCTGGCTGCCGATTTCATGGGCCCCGAAGAGGATTATCACCACCTGAAACGCGCAGTTCAGCTTTGGGATGTCGGTTGTGAACGTCAGATCGAGTTGCGAGGACCCGACGCGCTTCGGCTTGTTCAGATGTCCACCCCGCGCGATGTCGAACGTATGAAGGATGACCAGTGCTTTTACATTCCGACAGTTGATGCCGATGGCGGGATGACCAACGACCCGGTTCTGATCAAGGTTGCTGAAAATCACTTCTGGGTCTCGATTGCCGACAGCGACATGATTCTGTTTTACAAAGGCGTCACCGCTGCTCTTGGACTTAACGTCTCTATAGAAGAGGCCGAAGTGTTCCCATTGGGCATTCAGGGCCCCAAAGCAGATGAACTGGCCGCCCGATTTTGGGGCGAAGATGCAACGGACATGCGTTTTTTCCGCTTCAAGCGCGTTGATGTCCACGGCAAGTCGATGATCCTGGCGAGATCGGGATACTCGACCCAAGGCGGGTTCGAGCTCTACTTCGAGGGGACAGACGGCGGCACCGAACTGTGGGACGAACTGATTGAGATGGGCGTAGATCTTGACGTGCAAGCTGGCTCGCCCTGTCAGTCAGAGCGCATCGAATCAGGCATGTTATCCTATCGGTCGGACATCACTTCCGACATGACACCTTTTGAGGCCGGTCTCGGAAAGCTTTGCGAGATGGAGCGCGATATCGGCTGCCTAGGGTGGAAAGCGCTTCGCGAGAAACGGAACCCTGCGCGTCAGATCCGGCCTGTCGAAATCTTCGGGGATGTCTTGCCGCCGATGCGCGAGTTCTGGACCGTTACGGACGAAACCGGGGCGCGAGTCGGTCGAATATCCTCAAGCTGTCGGTCCTGGTCCTTTGAATGTAACGCCGCAATTGGCCTAATTGACCGCAGCCACTGGGACCCAGGCACCAGATTGGTTGTCCACGCACCGGACGGTGCGCGGGACGCAATCGTTCAGGAAAAATTTTGGGGTCGCTGGACCTGATCCACGCGCGTGAGAGGTAACTATGCCCACTGATTTGTCCGACCTGCGGCAGGTGCATCTGGCAGACAAGTTCGACTTGACAAAAGATGACGTCTACCTCACCGGGACGCAGGCTCTGGTGCGGCTCTGTCTGATGCAGGCCGCGATAGACAAGGCGTCCGGTCTCAATGCAGCTGGCTACGTCACCGGCTACCGAGGCTCGCCCTTGGGCGGGCTTGACCAGCAATTCTCATCAGCACGCAAAATATTGGAGCGGGCCGGCGTCCTGTTCCAGCCGGGTCTCAACGAGGATCTGGCCGCCACGGCGGTTTGGGGTACGCAGCAGGCCGGGATGCGGGGCGAAGGAACCAAGGACGGCGTTTTCGCGCTTTGGTATGGCAAAGGGCCGGGCGTTGACCGGACTGGAGATGTCTTTCGGCACGGCAACCTCGCGGGCAGCGCGGAACAGGGCGGTGTTCTGGCCCTGTTGGGCGACGATCACACCTGTGAAAGCTCGACGACCTGCCACCAGAGCGAATACGCCCTCGTTGATGCAATGATGCCGATTCTCAACCCGGCAAACATCGAGGAGATCGTGGAATTCGGTTTGCACGGTTGGGCGCAGAGCCGGTACTCTGGCCTCTGGGTTGGCCTGAAATGTGTGAAAGACAATGTTGAAAGCAGCGGGTCCGTTCGCCTGCCGCTTGATCGACCGCCGCCAAGAATACCCGAGATTGACCTGCCTATTGGTGGTTTGAGCATCCGCGCCAGCGATGATCGCCACGAACAGGAACGGCGTCTGCATCGCTACAAACTTGAGGCTGCGAAAGCATATGCCCGCGCGAACAGACTCGATCGAGTTGTTTGGCCGGGCGGGAATGCCCCCAGAATCGGTGTCGTCAGCACTGGAAAAAGCTGGATGGACACGCAAACCGCCTTTGAAATCCTCGAGGTGGATGCGGCGGCGGCGGCTGAGGCCGGAGTTGCCAGCTATAAGGTCGGTATGGTCTGGCCGCTGGAGCCTGAGGGGCTGATTGCTTTTGCGGAAGGGCTCCATCTGTTGATTGTTGTCGAGGAAAAACGCGGCTTGATCGAGGGTCAGATTCGTCAGATCCTCTATGATCTTGACAGGCCACCCGCGATCGTGGGCAAGCAGGACGAAGAAGGGCGGCCGCTGTTTCAGGCAGATGGGGCGCTCGATCCCGTGCAGATCGCTAGCGCGCTCGCCAATCGCGTTCCTGCCTGGAACGATCAGTATCGCGCTCTGATCGACCGGGGCGCGCCGAAACAAAAGGCGCTTTCTGTCGCGCGGACGCCCTATTTCTGCGCCGGGTGTCCTCACAACAGTTCCACGGTTTTGCCGGATGGCGCGCGGGGATATGCGGGAATCGGGTGTCACTGGATGAGCC
>CALFSV010000191.1 GCA_937916485.1 uncultured Paracoccaceae bacterium
ACAGCCAAAGAGGCTCAGGAGGTGGCTGAAGCACGCCGCCAGATCGAAACCCTGCGCGAGCATCTGGACCAGAGCGAAGCGGCTGCCATCGAGGCCCGGCAGTCGGCTGAGGCCGAGCGTGCCGAGGCGCAGGAGCGTCTCGCCGAAGCCGAGCGACAGACAGCCAAAGAGGCTCAGGAGGTGGCTGAAGCACGCCGCCAGATCGAAACCCTGCAGGCTGGCTTTGATGCAGAACGCGAGGCGCTCAAAAACCACCTCTCTGCTTCTCTCAATGAACAAGAGACGCGCTTTATTGAACAGCTGACCGAACAGGCGCAGGCATTCCGCAGCTCGCGGTCCTGGCGCCTCACCGCGCCTCTGCGCGCGACCGGTTCGATTGCGCGCGCGCCCCGCAACGCGACCCTGAGCCTGCGCGCTGCGATGGCTGAGTTAGGCGGAATACGGGCCAGCTTGGCCACCGGTATGCGGATCATGCGAACCTGTGGTCCGAGCGGCTTTCTGAAGCGCCTCAGACAATTGATGAATGGCGGGTATCGCACCACACCAAATCCAATCCTGCCGAGCGGCGGAGATGATTTCGTCAACCACATGGCGGCTGAACGCAAGGACGTCCTGCTGTCAGACTGGCATATCGCGCTGAGCCGGGCGCTGAGTGATGACAGCCCGTCTAGGGAACAGGGCCCATCGCTTGGCCTGTCCATCGTGACGTACAATTCAGCGCGTTGGCTGCCGGGATTTTTCGAGTCCCTGCTCAAACAGGACTTTCCGCTATCGCGGCTGAATGTCGCAATTGTGGATCATGAATCCCAAGATGAAACTGTGGCGCTCATTCTAGCACATGCAGATCTGCATGGTGACCGTTACGCCTCGTTTACACTTCACATGCGGCCCAATCTGGGCTTTGGGGCGGGGCACGACTATGCCATACGTCAGCTCGTTGACGATTTTGTTCTGGTGACAAATGTCGATTTATGCTTCCACAACGACACGCTGCGGCGCGCGCTGCGGAGCGCCCGCGCTGATCGGGCCGATATTGCCGCATGGGAGCTCCGGCAGTGTCCCTATGAGCATCCGAAATATTATGACCCCGTCACACTCGAAGCCGTTTGGAACAGTCATGCCTGCGTGCTGATGCGGCGCAGAGCTTATATTGAGGTCGGCGGCTATGACGACCGGCTCTTCATGTATGGCGAGGATGTTGAGCTGTCCTATCGCTTCCGTGGAGCGGGTTGGAGATTGCGCTACCTTCCGCAAATCAGCGTCACCCATTTTGTCGACCTGAACGATACCTCACTGCGGTCCAATCAGCTCTCCGGGTCTTTGGCGGCCAATATCCTCCTGCGCTATCGCTATGGCGGCACTGCGGCCGGCGAGGAAGGCACGCGTTTGCTGGAAGAGGCTCTGGCGGTTGAACACAACCCTGCCCGCCGTGCCAGCATGATTGAGGCACAGCGCCGGGTCAGCGAGCACAAACACCACTTCTGCACGGTTTTCCGCCCGACCCACTCCGCACATTTCCCATTCTCGGGTTTCGATTACGTATTCTCTCGTGACGGCGCCTCCATCGTGCTTGATTCCAGCAAGCCGGCAGGAAACGAAACTCTTGTCACCGTTATCACCCGAACCTGGGGGCCAAAGATTGGAATTCTGGGGGAGGCGCTGACGTCGGTTATCAACCAGAGCTACCCGAATATCGAGCATATTGTAGTTGAGGACCGGACCGACTTCGCAGCCGAGCTGGTGGCCCAGGTGGCCGAGGCTTATGGGCGGAACATCCGTTATCTGAAATCCGACGGCACAGGCCGTTCAGAGTCGGGTAATTTTGGTATGTCCAATGCGTCAGGAGAGGCCATGATGCTCCTCGACAATGATGACCTACTGTTCTGCGAACACGTTGAGCTGTTGTTACGCGCTCTGATGGTCGCTCCCGACGCTGCCGCGACATACGCGCTGGCATGGGACGTTCAGACTCGCTTTGACGATGATGGAAACTACACGGAAGTCGCGCATATTCTTCCGTCCGGCCATCGGCTGCCTTATCAGCGCAAACGCCTCTACGAGACGAATTTCATACCGATCCAAGCCATCATGTTCCGCCGCGACGTCTTCGAGGCAGAAGGCGGGTTCAATCCCAGTATCGACCACCTTGAGGACTGGAACCTTTGGTCTCGGTATTCCAATTACGGCCCATTCCAAATGGTGTCCAAACTGACCTCCATGTACCGGACGCCGGCCGATCCCGAAATCCGCAGGCGCCGTCAGGCCGATCTCGACAATGCCTATAGGCGGGTAAAAAGCATTAACGCGACCCAACGCCGCTAAACCATGCCCAGATGCCGCCGCGCGTTTGTTTGTCGTGTTTTTGCCGTTGATCGGCGATCAGTGCCGTTATGGGGCACGCGCGTGCGCGCACCGGGGTAGCGCGGACAAGGATTCCAATCCGACGCGGACAACCGTTCCGATTTAACGCGGACAAGATTCCGGGGCTCACGGATAAGAACGAAGAGCCCTTTACCGGGGTGCTGAGCAATCACGTGGCGGGTAGCCTTTCGCTCTTTTTGAGAGCGGGAGGGACCCAATGGCGAGATTGCCGATGAGGAAAATCGTAAGCGGTGCGCTGCCCCCATCCTTCCGCGCTGAGGTTTGTTCGTAAGCGTCCGGTCTGACCGCCCTATGATGCGGCTTTCCACGGCAGAAGATCGTCGACACGGTTGATCTTGTAATCTGGGATGCGGGCAAGTGTGTCAGCCAGCCATGCCAACGGATCGACGCCATTCAGTTTTGCTGTTTCAATCAAGGTATAAGCGATTGCAGCGGCGCGACCGCCGGTCTGTGATCCAACGAACAGGTAGTTCTTGCGCCCGATAACAACACCGTCGAACGCATCATCCGGCCCATCGCCATCGGTCGCAAGAACAGTCTCTTCGCGGGTCACGAAGCCGGGGCCCAGAACTGGGCCGTGCTGGCCTCCCTGATAGAGACCTGCAAGCTGAACGGAATCGAGCCGCACGGCTATCTGACCCAGACCCTTACCGCCATCGTGCAAGGCCACAAACAAAGCCGGATCGAGGACCTTCTGCCGTGGCGAGCCCCGCTTCAGCACTGCGCATAGCGTCTATTTGCTATCCGCAAAGGGTCGCAGGTCACGCGTGCCGCCAGACCTTGATGGCTGAGATCACAAGGATCACGGCAAGACCCGGGTGAAGCACGGCGCTGGGGACAATGCCCAGAAGCTGTCCTCCGATAAATGCGCCAACAATCGAGCCCAAGGACATGGCCAGCAGGAACGCACGGTTGCGCATGATGACAGCGAAGCTTTGATCAAGACTGTAGCGGGCAAAACCGACGATCATGGTCGGCAAGCTGACCGCGAGAGACAGGCTTCCCGCAAGTTTGATGTCCACCCCGAACAGAAGGATGAGGGTGGGGATCAGCAACTCTCCCCCTGCAACACCGAGCAGGGATGCCACAACGCCGATTGCCAGACCTGCAACCACACCAGCGACCATTTGGGCCATTCCGGAAGCGATTGCTTGCCCGCCCGTGATGTCGTGGCCAAACATCAACACGCCCGCGATCACGAGTAACAGGACAGCGATAACCTTGTAGAGGGTCTCCGATCTCAATCGCGTCGCCCAACCCGCACCCAGCCATGCCCCGATCAGGCTGCCTGCCAGAAGATTGAGGATGATCGGCCACTGCGTTGCTATCTGATCGAATGGAACGGTCGCAGCGCGAAAGGGAAGAGCAAAGGCCACCACCACCAAGCTCATGGCCTTGTTCAGGCCCATATTCCCCAAGTAAGGCGCTGATTTTGCTGTCCTGATGGTGATATTTCGCA
>CALFSV010000192.1 GCA_937916485.1 uncultured Paracoccaceae bacterium
AGTTAGTTTTATCTGACAGTACCCAGCGGTATTATCAACCGCATCAAAAGGCCGGGCACATGACCGCAACCTGCAAACATCAAAGTCACTCAAATTAACCCTTGCATAAAAGGAGCCGTCCACACATGACAGTACCGTTGCGCGCCCTTTTTCTTTGTCTGGCGCGCCTTAGGCAGCACCCATCTGGGCAAACGCGTTGACCACCAGATACCCCCCGAGGATCACCAGCAGAACGTGAATGATCACGTAAAACGGGTCTTTTGGAATGCGTTTGTTGATCCGCTTTCCGATGAACATACCCAGCGGCATGATCGGCAGCAGGCAGGCCGAAACCCAAAGGCTGTCGATGGTCACCAGACCGATACCAAACGCAATCGGGACTTTGACGATGTTGATCAGGAAAAAGTACCAGATCAACAAAGACACATAGACCTGCGGCGCTAGGCGGAAGGGCAGCAGGAACATCTGGATCGGGGCTTCACCCATCAGGAAAAAGCTGGTGAACCCCGTCGCGCCGTTCAGCCCGATAAGGCGCGGCCAATTGCGCGCAGATGGATCAACGATCGCCTCTACTTCGGACTTTTGCAGCGCGCGAATGATAAAGAACTTCACACCGATGACAAACGACATGACCCCTAAAAATATCGCGAGGTAATTTGTATCAATGTAGCGAAACACAACGGCGGCAATGAAAACGCCGACAATGCCTGCCGCCGCCATGGGCCATAACATCGCGTAGGGAACGGATTTGCGGTAAACCCATGCGAGGATGATATCCATCACGATGTAAGTGGGCAAAAGCACGGAAATCGCAGTGGTGATGTCAGAAAACGCGGCCACCAACGGCATGGCCAGCGACGCGATCATGCCGCCGAACCCTGCCTTGGCCAAAGCTACAAAGAACACTGCAAATCCGGCAACGCCCAAGAACACGATAGAATAGTCGCCGATCATCGCCGTATCCTCCTCGAATGGCGTGCCTATTTTGCCGCGTCAATCGCGTTTAACACCCGTTCCGGCTGTCAGGTGATCTGCCCGCGACATGGTTCCGCGCGTGGTATTCGAGCTGGATCGTCGCATTTCCTGCTGTACTGATCGTTGCGCCGATTGCGCGGCGCATTGTCGGGCGGCTCGTGGCCAAACCGCCCGCCTGATTTTAAATCCGCAACTGATAGCTTGCAGGGGTCCAGCGGTAGCTGTCGCCGTTACGTTCAACGTAGCCAATAGAGGGAAACGGCATGTGATGGCCGCTGACCAATAGACGATCGGTTGCCACCATATCCAGCACCCGTTTGCGCGACGCGATGGCCACGTCTTTGTCATCATCAAAGCCAACAGTGCTGTCGGGATATTGCAGGGAAAACACATAGTGGTTGGTGACGTCACCCCAGACCAGCAGCGATTTGTTGTCGCTTTCTAGGCGATACATCATGTGACCAAGCGAATGGCCGAACGCAGCCTCCGCCGTGAGCCCCGCAACAACTGCGTCGCCGTCTTCTAGAAATGTCATTTTTTCCGCAAGCGGCGGGATCAGTTTCAGAAACATATTGCGGTTTTGTTGGCGTTGCGCAGGGATTTCCGATCCGTCATTCCACGCGTCATATTCGCGCCGCCCAATGGCATAGCGGGCATTCGGGAACGTCGGTTTATCGCCCTCCATTACACCGGCGATGTGATCGGGGTGGCAATGGGTGAACGCCACGACATCGATGTCTTCGGGCGCATACCCCCCAAGGCCAAGTCGGCGCACAAGATTGCCCGCGCCATTGTCACGCTCCATCGCACCAAACCCAGTATCAAACAGAACCGTCTTCCCACCAACGGTGATGACCGTCGGCGTGTAGGTGTTTTCGAACCCGTTTGTGGGCAGGTTATTGGTATGGGCGATGGCCGCGATTTCGCCCTCGGATTTATCCATCGCGAATGGTGGGTTTATCGGTTCGCGAATGTGCGCGCCGTCGAGGATCGTGGTCACGTCCGCTTGCCCAAGGGTGAAGCGGTGCAGAGTGGGGCGATATGCGTCTGGGCTGCTCATGGCATTGGCACCTCGGTTGTGAATTTGGGGACGGAATAGCCTTTTTGAACGGCGGGCCGTTCGGCAATTCGCACGTACCAATTGCGGACATTCGGGAATTCGTTCAAATCAATTTCCTGCCATTCAAACCGCGATACCCAAGGCCAGCACGCCATGTCTGCAATGGTGTACATGCCGCGCCCGTCGCCTGCGATATAGTCGCGCCCCTCCAGACGTTCGTTCAAGACACGGTACAATCGCTTGCCCTCGCCGTGATATCTTTGTTCGCCGTATTCGGATTTGCCTTTGTTGTATTTGACGAAGTGGTGGACCTGTCCAAGCATCGGACCAAGGCCGCCCATTTGCCACATGAGCCATTCAACCATCTTCCAATATTCATCGCCCTCACATTGGAATTTTTTATGCTTATCAGCGAGGTACATCATGATCGCACCTGTTTCCATCATTTGGATTCCGGTCTCGTGATCGACGATTGCGGGGATGCGATTATTTGGCGCGATCTTCAGGAAATTGGGATCAAACTGTTCATCCTTTGAAATGTCGACGCTGTGCACGGTGTAGGGGATGCCCAATTCTTCGAGAAGAATAGAAACTTTGCGGCCGTTCGGTGTGGTCCAAGAATAGAGGTCAATCATGGTTATTCCTTTTGTGTCAAACTTCAGCAGTCATTGCATTTAGCGTAGATTTCAGATGCGCGCGCATAGCCAATTTGGCCGCCGCGCAATCACGTTTGGCGATGGCGGTAACGATCGCGTCGTGTTCGTTAAATGACTGGTAATCAGGGGGTGGCCCTTCGACACTTAGTAACAACTGCCGCCATACAACGACTTGGCGCACAGCGTTCATTATTTTGTGCATTTCGTGCAGCAAAACATTGCCAGAGCTTTGTGCGATCAAATCATGTAGCGCGGAATCAAGGCGTTCATATTCTTCCCACGTCGGTGCGGCGCGGATATCTGCACAAAGCGTCAAGGCTCGGCTGATCTGCTGCGGCGTGGCGTGTAATGCGGCCAGTTGTGCTAGTTCCGGTTCAAGCGTTATGCGCGCGGTCATCGCATCATACGGGCTGACGCGGTCGGTCATGTCCGCCATCGATATCAACGGGGTGGGCGGGATGATCACAAAGGTACCGCGCCCGACATGGCGATTGATCCGGCCTTCATTTTCTAGAACCGCAAGAGCTTTGCGCAGCTTTGGCCTGCTTAGACTTAGTGTGCCTGCGAGGATGCGTTCAGGTGGCAGGCGGCTGCCGGTTTTCTGATTACTTTGGGTTAACCAGTGCCGAACAAATTCCAACGATGTAGATGACTTTGGTTGACCAATTTTTCCCACACCCCGTCTTGTCATCTTATTTTCAGATGTAGAGTATACAAAATTATCATGCAATCTATTTTGATTCATCGGCCATTCTGTTTTTGAGCGTTACGTTGGTAGTCCGCTGACACGATTCGCTAAATTGGTCAACCAATCTGGTCGCCAACATATAGCCGCGGGGGGGATACATGCGCAACGGGCAAAACTGGGACGGTGTGACAACCGCTGATACCATGAAGCTTCCCACAACGATGCGGGCGTGGGTTCTTGGTGATCCTGACGAATTAACCTTGGTCGACAAACCACTGCCAGCCCCCGAACGCGCAGAAGCGCTTGTCCGGATTGACGCTGTGGCGATCTGCGCCACCGACCTCGAAGTGATTTCATACGGCACACCTGCCGTTGTTGAGGGTGGAAAGCCATTCAATAAAAACTGGACTCCCGGTCATGAATATATGGGAACAATAGCCGCCCTTGGGCCCGGCGTGGATGAGTTTGAGATCGGGGACCGCGTAACAGTCGAAATTCATGCGGGGTGCGGCCAGTGCAAACGCTGCCGCGCGGGCATGTATACGTCCTGTCACAATTATGGCTTGAACTACGGCGACAAAAACAAAGGCCACCGCGCCAACGGGTTCACGTCGCAAGGTGGCTTTGCCGAATATGCGATCAACAACATCAATACGATGATCAAAGTGCCCGATCATATGTCCGACGAAGAGGCGACATTGGTCGTCACGGCGGGAACATCGATGTATGGGATGACCGAACTCGGGGGGCTAATTTCTGGCGAAAGCATGGTCGTCATCGGACCGGGGCCCATCGGGCTTTTGGCGGTGGCAGTTGCCAAATCGCTGGGTGCTTCGCCAGTTATACTGGTTGGAACGCGGGAAAATCGGAATGAAATCGGACGCCAGCTCGGGGCAGATTATGTCATCGACGGGCGCAAAGAAGATGTTGTCGCGCGTGTCATGGAAATTACCGGTAAAGGCGCGGATTACGTTATGGATTGCGCGGGAAATGAAACGACTGTGAACGACGCCGTGCATATGACCAATCGGGGCGGCAAAGTCTGTCTGGCCGCTTTTCCGAAAAATCCGGTGAACTTCGATCTCGGCTATCTCGCCGTGAACAACATCTATCTTTACGGAACACGAGGCGAGGGCAAATCCGCAACCCACCGCGCGATGGCGTTTATGGCTGCGGGGCGTTTTGATGCGTCGGTTATTCACACGCACACTTTCCCGTTGGATTTATTGCCCGAGGCACTGCGTTATGCGCGCGAACGGGTCGATGATGCGATTAAAGTCGTCGTGTCGATGCGCGGTAAGGGCAATGCGACGGGAGACAAGTCATGAAAGCGAGCTTGATGAAAGCACGGCGTGGCATATACGCGGCGGCGGTGTCCCCGTTCAAAGCAGACGGCTCATTGGATTTCGACAAATCGGTCGCCTATTCAAAGCACCTTTTATCCGATGGGGGCTGCGACGGCGTTGCCCCGACAGGCACCACGGGCGAGGGCACGTCCGTTGCCATGGTGGACCGTCTGGAATTGCCTGCGGCCTTTGCGAAGGCTGGCATTGAAACAGATCGCGTGATTTTTGGCACTGGGGCGCCGGCCTCTGGTGATTGTCTGGCGTTGACCAAGGCGGCGTGCGACGCGGGCTATACCAATGTGCTGGTCTTGCCGCCGTATTATTACAAGAACCCATCTGATGATGGGCTTTATGCCTATTACGCCAATCTAATCAATGGCGTCGGGCGCGATGATCTGCGTGTGTACCTGTATCATTTCCCCCAGATGTCGGCGGTTCCATTGTCCACCGATCTAGTACTGCGATTGAAGGCAGATTTTGGCGCGGTGATTGCTGGTTTGAAAGACAGCAGTGGGGATTTCAGCCAGTCGGCTGCATTTATGAAGGCGACTGGTGGTATTGGTTCGGACTTTGACGTTTTCCCATCGTCTGAAGCGATGCTTTGGGATGGTTTGGCCCTTGGTAGTGCGGGGATTATATCGGGGTCGACAAATGTGTTTGGTTCGCTGACGCAAGTCGCGTTGCAAGCCGCAGAAGGGCAGGCACGCGATACTGCGATGGAGGCTGTGCAAGCTGCCCGCGCGGCCGCATCAAAATATCCGCTAATGGCTTCGATAAAACAGGCCGAGGCATGGCGCACAGGTGATGATAGTTGGGCCCGTATGGCACCACCACTGGTGGAGTTGACGGACGCCCAGAAAACCAATTGGCGCGCTGATCTGATCGCCCATAAAGGAGGAATCGCATGAGCGAACATGGACCACATCACGTGGAAACCAATCCAGATTCTGCCGCCTTCGCCCATTGGCCACAGGACGTTTATCAAGAAATGCTGCAAAGCCATGACAATGGATGTGTAGGGACAGTTCTCGTGTCCGAAACAGACCGCGTTCGCGTTTGGCACTTGCGCATACCTGTCGGAACCCGCTGCGGGTTTCACCGTCACGTTAATCCATATTTTTGGTCGGCGCTGAAACCTGGCATTGCACGTGGATATTTCTCATCTGGCGAAATTCGCGACACCGAACACTACGTCGGTGAAACCAAACATTTTCACTATGGACCGGGGGATTACATGCTCCATTCGGTCGAAAACATCGGGGGCACCGACTTAGCATTTGCAACGGTCGAATTTCTTGATGGCACGAATCCACCGCTGGCGTTGCCGCCAGAGGTGAAGCTGGTTGTGCCAAGCGCAACCTGAGCCTTTTGAAGCCGTTCGGAGTGAACGGCGGGAGGCGACAAAGGCTTTGAAATAGCCAAAAACTGGGAGGAAGACCAATGAAGAGGATTGCATATAGTCTAGCCGCCGCGACAAGTTTGATCGCTGGCACCGCACAGGCAGACGAAATCACACTACGGATCGGATCGGGCCACCCGCCCGGTGTTGTTTATGCCGGATTGATGATCGACTATTTCCAACCCGAACTTAAACGCCGCGTTGAGGCCGAGACTGAGCACACGATTAATTTCGTTGAGGGGTATTCCGGATCGATCGTAACGGTTAAGGAAGTCCTCGAAGGGGTGCAGGATGGCATCTTGGATATTGGCGGATTCTGCATGTGCTTTGAGCCATCAAACCTGCCATTGCATGCCTTTCAGGTGATGTTGCCTTTCGGCACCATGGACCCAGAGCAGAGCCTTGCCATTGCGCAGGATGTCTATGCTGAAGTTCCCTACATGACCGACGTGTTCCCAGACGAGTTTAATCAGGTTTTGATCGCACGGATTGCAGACGGCGGCTATAATATTGGGTCTGATTTCCCGTGGGAAACTCTGGAAGATCTGCAAGGCCACAAGATCGGTGGCGCGGGTCTTAACCTAAACTGGCTGGAGAATGCAGGTATCATCCCTGTGTCCTCATCGCTCGCAACGGCTTACACAGAGATGTCGACTGGCGTTTATGAAGGTTGGATTATGTTCCCCTCTGCGTGGGTCAATCTTAAACTTTATGAGCCCGGACCATACTATACGCTGATCGGCTTCGGCTCGATCACGTGGCACGCCATGACGATCAATCAGGACACCTACGACGAGTTGCCACCGGAGGTGCAGACGATCCTTTTGGAAGTCGCAGCGGAGTATGAGCAGCAGACCGGCTCGGTAAACTTGTCGGAGTATGACCGTCTTGTTGACGAGCTGCGCGAGTTGATCACCGTAACCGAGATCGATCCTTCGGTACGCCAAGAGTGGGCTGAATCGTTGCAGGACTGGGTCCAGCGCAACGCTGACGATCTCGAAGGGCAAGGGCTTCCCGCCAAGCAGGTGCTGAACCTTGTGCTCGATAGTGCAGAGGAGCGCGGATACGATTGGCCAGTGCGCTACACTGTCGAGTAGACGCTGACTGATCACGCGGGCCGGGGGTAAGCCGCCGGCCCGCTCGCTTTCCTTAAATTAATGGAGCGAGGCTTATGTTGCTTGTAAAGATGACCGACTGGCTGACCAAAGTGCTGATGATCTTTGGTGCAGTCTGGGCATTTTGTCTGTGTTTCGTTGCGCTTTCGGACATCATTTTGCGTGCTCTGGATATTCCGATAACCGGCACCAAGGAGATAGTGGCCAATTCGGTGGTCATCATCGTATTTATGCAGGTGGGTTACGCTGTGCGATCTAGTTCGATGCTGCGCGCGGATTTTCTCGTGGTGATGATGCCGCCACCGGTTCAGAAGGGATTGAGGATTTTTTGCTATCTTCTGGGCGGGCTGTTTTTCCTTTTTCTGCTTGACGCGGCCTTGCCGCATGCGATCCGCTCTTTTACGCGGGGCGAATTCGACGGCGTAGGCGCGTTGCAGGTGCCTGTATGGCCCGCGCGTTGGGCAATTGTCTTGGGATCGGCACTGGCAGGTTTTAATTATCTGCTGATCGCGGCGGTAGATATATTTGGGCTTGATATTGAACGGATGGACCTGTGAGGAAACATGTATAACACGATGAGCGATACGCTAGAATGGGCAGGATCCGGCTTTGGCTGGATTATCGCCGCCTTCGGAGATTTACTGTCAGGGCTTTCGGGATCGACTACAACTGTCATCATCGTCTTGTTGCTGACGCTCGTATTACTGGGTGTGCATGTGGCAATCAGCCTCGGCATCACCAGTTTGGTAGGCATTTACCTAGCCACCGGAAAGATGCGTATCGTTGAGGCCACCGTCGCCTCGACCAGCGCCGAAGCCTTGCGGGATTTTACTTTTGCGGTAATCCCTTTGTTCTTACTCATGGGTGAATTTATCGGCCGCTCCGGCGCGATTACCGATATTTACGTCGCCATCAACCGTGGCCTGAAACGCATTCCCGCGCGTCTTGGCATCGCTACAGTTCTGGGCAACACTGTCTTTTCCTTTGTGACAGGCGTGTCCATTGCCAGTGCGGCGGCCTTCGCGCGGATCGGGTATCCCGAGATGAAGGCGCACGGGTATCACAAGGGATTTGCATTGGGTGCCATCGCAGGGTCCAGCGTGTTGGGAATGTTGATCCCACCGTCGGTCTTGATGATCGTCTGGGGTATTTTGACCGAGCAAAGCATTGGACGTCTCTTTCTAGCTGGGGTGCTGCCGGGTGTCATTCTGGCGGCACTCTTTATTGCTTATATCCTCATCACCGCTTTGCTCCGCCCTCATACGGTCGGCAACGAAGCCGTCGAGGTCGAGTTGGAAGAGGGTGCTTTCGATCCCAAGAAGATCGAGATCAAACCAGGATCTATGGCTCTGTCAATTTTGGGCGTGCTGTTCATTATCGCCTCGGTCCTTGGTGGCATCTGGTTGGGCATTTTCACGCCGACGGAAGGGGCAGGTGCTGGCGCCACACTTGCTCTCGTGTTGGCGTTCATCAAGGGCATGACACCGCGCGGGTTTATTCAAGCCATCTATCAGGTTGGCAAGACCGCAGCGCCGATCCTGATCTTACTGCTCTGTGCCGCTTTGTATTCTAGGACACTGGCGATCACAGGTGTGACCACGTCGATCCGTGAGTTTTTTGTATATAGTGGTTTTACGGCTTGGACCGTCTTTGCGATCATAATCCTTATCTGGTTCATCCTGGGTATGCTCATCGATTCAATTTCGATCATGCTGCTTACCGTGCCGATCGTAGAACCTGTAGCGGTTGCCTTCGGGTTTGATCAGCTTGCCTTCGCCATTGTCGGCATACTCGCCATCGAAGCAGGGTTACTGACGCCACCGTTCGGTCTGCTGGTCTATACTGTTAAGGCCGCAATCCGTGACGACGACGTGAGCGTTGCCCAAATTTTCGTCTCTTGTGTGCCGTACTGGATCATCATCCTTCTAACGGGTGTGACATTGATGTTGGTACCCAGCATCGTCAATTTCCTTCCCAATCTCATGATGTAGAGAGGACTTTCTCATGCCCGCATTCTGGCTAGCACGGTCCAAAATTAACGAACCTGTCGCCTATAAGCGCTACACGGACCAAGTCCCCAGCATTATAGCAAAACACGGGGGCAAGGTACTGGCGCGTGGTGGTAAGTTTGAGATCATGGAAGGTCCGGATTATTTCGAACGCTTCGTGGTCATTGAATTTCCGACATTGGAAGCTGGCGTAAATTGCTTTCGCTCCCCAGAATACGATGACGCCGCCCGCCACCGTCGCGAAAACGGTGTGGGCGAGGTGCAGACTGTTATGCTCGAAGCAGGCGAATTTACCAAATAAAGGAAGCGATCTATGCAAGCTAAACGTGTCGTAATGAAAGCCCAAGGCGGGCCGGACATGATGGAACTCGAAACGGTGACTTTGCCTGCACCCGCCGCCGGCGAGGTTCAAATTCAGCAAACGGCCATCGGGCTGAACTACATGGATGTGTATCAACGTTCGGGCGCCTATCCGTTGCCTTTGCCAAGTCCCCTCGGGCTGGAAGCCGCTGGAGAAATTATCGCCCTGGGCGAAGATGTTAGCGACTTGGCGATCGGTGACCGCGTGGTGTACGGCGGTGTCCTAGGATCCTATGCGAGCCACCGAAACGCCCCTGCAGCGCGATGCATAAAAATTCCAGATGGTATCACCGACGAACAAGCAGCCGCCGTTTTGATGAAGGGCCTGACGGTCGAATATCTTCTGAACCGGACATATCAAGTCAAAGCGGGACAGGACGTGTTGTTCTGGGCGGCATCGGGCGGTGTTGGCCAGCTCGCAGGTCAGTGGGGCAAGCATATCGGCGCACGCATGATTGGTGTCACGGCAGGGGCAGAGAATTGCGCGGCGATCAAAAATCTCGGTTATGCCGATGCGCTCGATCGCAAATCAGAAGACATCGGTGCGCGTGTGCGCGAACTGACCGATGGCAAGGGCGTTCCCGTTGTCTATGACAGTGTTGGCGCGGCCAGTTTTGATGCGTCCATCGACAGCCTTGCGACGTACGGATTGCTTGTGTCCTTTGGCGCAACAACGGGCCCCGCGCCGGATGTGTCGCCGCATTTATTACAGGTTAAGGGATCGCTTTATTTCACCCGCCCGACGCTTGCGAACTACGTCGCCTCCCGCGAGGACTTGGTACATTCGGCGGGTGAAACATTCCGCCTCATGAAAGAAGGTGTGCTGAGCGTCAACGTGAACCAGCGGTTTGAACTGGGCGACATCGTCGCGGCCCATGAGGCGCTTGAGAGTGGCGAAACCACCGGCTCGACCATTCTAACGCCGTAACCCCATGAGCAGCGAAAACAGCCCTATGATGTCAAAAATCACTACTCCACGTGTTGTGGTTTGGGGTTTTGTTGTGCTGCTCGTCGCGGTTTTCGCCACAACCACTCAGGCGGATGTGCTGTTAAGGGTAGGCGCGATTTCTGGCCTGGCGATCGCCATGTTTGCAACGCGTTTGTTGCCCGAGGTCGTCACAGCGATTGGCTGTTTCCTGGCATTTATCGCAATATCGGCCGCGCCCAACGACGTTATTTTTTCGGGATTTTCCAGTGGTGGCTTCTGGTTGCTGTTTTCGGGGCTGATCATCGGAACGGCAATTTCGATGACAGGGCTGGGCATGCAAATCGCATTGCGCATTTTTCAACGGACCGGAGATTCCTACCGCAATGCCGCGTTGTTGATGGCGTTCAGCGGCTTGGGGCTAGGGTTGTTGGTCCCGGCCACGTTGCCACGTATTATCGTATTGATGCCGATTGCGATGTCTTTATCAAAAACAATGGGTTACGCGGCTGGATCGCGCGGACATGTTGGGCTGACAGTGACGGGTGCGGCGGCCACGTTATTGCCGACCTACGCAATTCTGACGGCTAATCTGCCAACGATTATTCATTTTGGTGCTTTCGAAACCCTCTACGATGTTCGCCAGTCCTATGCCCTTTATTTCGTCGAACAGGCCCCGATTAACTTGATCCGTTTCCTGACGCTTTTGGCAATTATGCTGCCGTTCGCCGCCCCGCGCGCAGACGCGGTATCATCGTTGGACGCTCCGACCCCATTCACCAGCGTGCAAAAGCGACTTCTGGCGCTGTTGGGTATCGCGATGTTGTTCTGGGTCACAGACACCGTGCACGGCATTTCGCCTGCTTGGGTGGCGCTGTCATTGGCGGCTGTGTTGCTCGTGCCCGGCTTCGGTATGCTGGATACTGGCGTGATGAAAACGAAAGTCGACATGTCGCCGGCGTTCTTTTTGGCCGCACTTTTCGCGATCAGCGCGGTTGCACAATACACAGGGCTTGGGGCGTTTGCAGCGGATCGATTGATCCCTTTATTGGGGCTTGGGCAGGGCGGTGATCTTCGTAATCTTTACGCAGTGACGGGGCTTTCGACAGTCCTGTCACATCTGACAACCGCGCCTGCGGCCCCCGCGATCCTTGCACCCTTGGCACAGTCCATCGCGACTGAAACTGGATGGACCATTGAGACAATCGCCATGGTGCAGGTCATTGGCATCAGCACGCCGATTATACCGTATCAGGCCCCGCCTTTGATTATCGCGATGGCCTTGGGGCATATCCCAATGGCGGCCTTGTTTCGCGTGTGTTTGTGGCTGGCAGCCGCGGTGGCATTTGTTGGGATGCCACTGACATACCTGTGGTGGAATTATTTGGGGATTTTCGGATGAGCGGCAAAATCACGTTTACCTTGAATGGAACGCTAGTTTCTGCGTCGGCCAAACCCACCACGCCATTGCTGTTCGCGCTACGCAACACACTGGATCACAAAGGCACGCGGCTAGGATGTGGTGAGGGGCATTGTGGTGCCTGCACAGTGGTTTTAGACGGTTTTCCAGTTACCTCCTGCAATTTGCCTCTCTCGGCCGTTGAAGGGAAGAATATTGCCACGGTTGAGGGAATATTGGACGCTGGGCATCCGTTGATTGCCGCCCTGTTAACCCATCAGGCGGGGCAATGCGGCTATTGCCTGCCAGGCATTCTGACCCGCGCAGCCACAATGATTGATGCAGGCGATACGGTCGACACAATCCGCGACGGGCTGGACGCCAACCTATGTCGATGCGGTGCGCAAGGCCGGATTCTGGCCGCGATTACCGATGTAGTCGCGCAGCGTGATACGCAATGAGCGCGCCGTTTATTCCGCCCCCGTTGATCGCGTTTCCGCTGATCCGTGATTGGGTGTCTTTCGCGTCCGATGGCGAGGTTCATTTGTTATCGGGACGGGTTGAACTGGGACAGGGGATCACAACCGCGTTGATCCAGATTGCTGCTGACGAGCTTGATGTTGACATGGGGGCTATCTGCCTCACTCAAGGCCATACAGAGATCTCACCGGCTGAGGGCCCGACTGTCGGCAGCCTTTCGGTAACTTTTGGCGGGCAGTCTATCCGCCTTGCGACGTCAGCTGCGCGGATCGTCATGTTGCGGCATGCCGCTGACCTTTTACAGGCGACGCCAGACGATCTGTCGGTTCAAGACGGGGACATCCTCAAAGATGGGCAAGAGACAGGGATGAGTTATGCCAGCCTATCGCAATCCGTGAATTTGGCTGTTGCGGCGCTCGAGTATGCAACCCCAAAACTGTCTGACGAGCGGCGGGTTGCAGGAAAAGCAGCACCACGCGTCGATTTGGCCGCACGCCTGGGCGCAGGATATTTGTTGCACGATATGATGGTTGAGGGCATGTGGCATGGCCGTGTCATTCAACCACCCTCCCTGACGGCGATTGCCACAGATGTGCCCGACCTGCGCGATGGGGCCGTTTTGGTGCGCGATGGTCAGTTTTTATCAGTGGTAGCGCAGGACGAATACATTGCGCTGAGTGAGGCCAACCGTCTGGCAAACGTTATCACTTGGAAAGATATTCCGGTTAGTAATACCCACCCAATTGAGGGGCTGGATGGCCCAATTGTCGAAAGCGAAACCTTGTATGACGCCGAAAATCTGGATGCCGGAAGCACCGAAGTCAGCATTACCCTAACCAAACCCGTCTTGAGCCATGCATCGATCGGCCCATCCTGCGCGGTTGCACAGTGGGACGGCGACGCTCTGACGGTTTGGGCGCATAGCCAGAATGTCTTTGCGCTCAAAGCATCGCTTGCGCGTGTGTTGAACCACCTGGTTGAGAAAATCACAGTGATTTTCGCACCTGGGGCGGGGTGTTACGGGCACAATAGTTCTGATGATGTGGCGCTTGATGCCGCCCTTATGGCGCGCGGAGCGGGGCGGCCTGTTCGCGCGCTTTGGCAGCGGCAGGATGAGTTTTTGCATGCGCCATTTAACCCTGCGATGCGGACCGCCATGACGGCGCGACTGGATGAGGATGGCAAGATCGTGTCCTTTGACGCCGATGTCATCAGCCCGCCACACTCGACGCGGCCCGCTGGCATGGACGAACCAAACTTGCGTGCGCAGCAATTCCTATTCGACCCTATGCCAATGGGGCCTGGCAATGATGCACCCCAACCCATGGGCGGCGCGGATCGCAACGCTGTTCCCGGCTATGAGATTGCCGCCGTGCGCGTGGTGCGCAACCGTCCCGCCGTGGTGCCATATCGCACCAGTGCCATGCGCGGACTGGGTGCATTCACCAATGTTATTGCGCTGGAATCCCTGATGGAAAGCTGCGCTGAGGCGGCAGGCATGGACGCAATAGAATATCGATTGGCGCATCTGACAGATCCGCGCGCTATCAGTGTGATCGAAGCACTACGTGATATGGTAGAGCCGCGGGATATGGCGGATGGTGTCGGGTATGGATTTGGTTATGCGCGCTATAAAAATTCGGCGGGCTATCTGGGTTGCATCGCACGGGTTATTGTCGAAGACGAGGTGCGCGTCAGTGATGTTTGGTGCGTCGCGGACGTTGGCGAAGCGATCAACCCAAATGGCACGATCAATCAACTTGAGGGCGGAATTGTTCAAGCCATAAGTTGGGCATTAAAAGAAGAAGTTCGCTTTGCGGGTGGGCAAAACCTAACTGAAAGCTGGGATGATTATCCGATTTTGAAATTCTCCGAGGTGCCAGAAATGCACACCCGATTGATCGGACCGCAAGATGAAATGCCGCTTGGAGCCGGTGAAATCTCATCCGGTCCGGCGGGTGCGGCTGTGGTTAATGCTGTCCGAAATGCGCTTGGCGTTGTGCCGGACCGTTTGCCGCTTAGTCGTCACGCATTGGTGACGTTGCTGAGCTGATTTGGACTAAGCTCACAGATTGCTCAACCCCACGCGGATCAGGTTGAGCGAGATCAAGAATAAGGCGATTTCGACGATGATGAAAAAGGCGCGCTGCGGGATGAGCTTCGTCAAATTGTAACCGACCCATACCCCCAAAATCGCCACGCAGGACAGGATCATCATGGTACGTGATGTAAATTTACGGACTATAATTAAGGTTCAAGGTACGGCAATGTAAAATTCCGAGTATCGAACTCAGCTACTACTTCGCCTTTCAAAAATTATTAACTCGGCCAGCCAGTCAAAAAATTCTGTGCTGGCTGGTCCGACTTGATAAATTTCATTTAGAGTGGATTTCTGTATTAGATGTATCAAAAATGACTTCTTGGCTTCCTAATTCATTAGAGAGAAGGAGCCTTTTTCAAAAAAAATGCGTGAGCAGGACATATCACTACAGAAGGGCGGCTGTTTTTCGCCCCCCCCCACACCTATTGAGGGTTAAGCAAAGTGACTTTCCCTAGAGAATGCCAGCACCATCCATCGCAACGCCTGAGCCGCTCTTGTGGACGATCTGATACGTATTGTTACCCTTCACGCCACAGTTATGGCATCTGGCCCTCTGACGTACCTCGTGGGCTGTGGTGTCGCCTCCAACGACAGCTATCAGGTTTG
>CALFSV010000193.1 GCA_937916485.1 uncultured Paracoccaceae bacterium
TTCCGTCTGATAGACGTGACCCGGCTTTTGGAGACCAACTTGCATCGATGACGTGGTCACTGATGTGGGGAATTGGGGGCGTATCGACAGAACGAAAGAAATGCCGAGATTGCAGATCCTTGCGTTCCACAAGGGATGCGTCGAACGGTATGAACACCGCACCAACCATTGAGAGCGCGAAAATACTGGCGAGGAGAACGATCGCGTCTTGGCTAATAACCGAAACGATATCCCCCTGATGTACACCAGCGGCCTGAAACCGTACCGCGTAGTTCTCTGCAAGTGTCAGTAGTTTGACCCTCGAAAGGTTTAGGTCTCCTGCTATGATTGCAACTTGCTCGGGATCCTCTTGAACACGCGCTCGAAAGTCTTTTGCAAGACATCTATTCTGAGTTTCGCTCAACTTTGGGCATCCGCCGTTTTAGTGCGGTGTCTCTCAAGCACTATTTTCTGGCAAAGCTCTCTCATTGGTCGGCCGTTTTCGTTGTAAGGGATCCTATCAATCTCATGAATGCGCCCCAGGAAACAAGGCAACTTCGTGTGCTTTTGGTATTGATCGCGGATTTCCATGATACAGTCGCTGGGATTTGAACCTTCTTCAAACACAACAAATGCAATGACTTCGTTGTGATCAGCTTTGGGATTCTTAAAGCAAATCGCGTCTTCCACGCCATCTACAGCCTTAAGAATTGCATCTATGAGCTGGGCATCAATTTTTATTCCACCAAACGACATAACTTCATCGTTGCGACCAATTATTTCCAGCTCTCCGTTGCTGCCAAACTTTCCGACATCTCCGGGATAGAACCAGCCTCCTCGAAAGTTCTTTTCAGTGGCTTCTTTGGCCTGAATATAGCCTGGGATCATGTAGTCATTTCTGACACGCACAGTGCCAATCTGGCCGTTTGGTAGCTTGTTCCCGTTGTCGTCGACAATCTCCACCTGACTGTCCAAAGGTTTCCCATATCGCGCCATGGATGCATTGGCTTGACGCTTGATGACATTCGCGAATGACTTGTTGGTTTCACTCGCTCCATAAATGTCGATGACCTCCTCAAAGCATTCGGTCAGAAGCAATGCTATTTCATCATCAAGTCTGGCGCCGCTGACCTCAACCTTCTTGAAGCCTAACGGCATCCCATTCTTCTCAACATAGCTCTTGAACTGGCTCGGTGAGCAGAAAACAGCGTTGACCCCCGCCGTTTTCCAGAACGTATGGTCTTCACTGTCAACGATTGTACCCACGTTTAGAAGGGCGCCAATTGCGCGCGCATAAAAGGGCCGAGACGTGCAATTGAACAACATGGCATTGGTCGTCTGTGCTGTTGGAAAATCTGCCTTGATCGCCGCTGTCCGATCGGACACGATCTTGTGGCTAAGGCCGATGAACTTTGGTTTTCCGGTCGTCCCAGAGGTATGGAGAATTTGCCAGATATCTTCGGGGTTGGCAAAACCGGGAAATGCCGCTGCATCCTCCGGCGAGGCGTTGACTGCGTCTTCAAACCAGCTTTGGTCAATCTCTACAAAGTTCGCTGTTTTTCTTCCGCGCGCCTCGGGGGTCTTGAAAAAATGTGTTGGCTTAATGAGTCCCTGCTCTCGTAGGGTACCGCCTGCGGTCACGATCCGACATCCCAAAAAAGAAGAGGCCATTGTACTGGCTAGGGCCATGACCATGTCGCCCGTATTCAAGGCAATCGTTGAATCGCGATTGACGCCAAGAAATTGAAACCGCTTAGCGAAGGTAATTGAGGCTGCAAGCAAATGTGCGTAACTGATCACCGCTGCTTCTGAAACGATGGCAGGAAAGTCAGGATAAGCCTGCGCAACGTCACTGAATTGATTTGCTATGCCTTCACATTGAGGCTCTTGCTTCGACATGCTGATCCCTAAACAATGAACGGCGCGTGCGCCCTCTACCGCAATACTTGTGCATCACTCAACCCTGCATGCAACTCCCTTCTTGGTGATTGGAGGTGGATATGGGCCCAATGCGATGATGCATGGTGATATCACTTTCATGGCCTTGTCAGTTAGGCCGACATTCCCCAAGTGGTGTGCCGTCTGACATAAAGATCGGCAAAAACCGACCGCTTGACAAGCGTTTTCCGCCCTGAGCGGCGCCTGCGGTCGCGCAGGCCGCGGAAACTGGGTGGATCAGACCGCGAAGCCGCTGTTTCCTTGCCCGGCGGCGGTGTTTTTCAGCGCAGCGGGCAGACCTGTCCTGCCGCTTT
>CALFSV010000194.1 GCA_937916485.1 uncultured Paracoccaceae bacterium
CGGTAACCGCCGCTTCCATCCGGTCACCCTGTTGCCCGAGGCCCGCAAGATTCCAGAGATGAAATCCCATGCAGGCGCGTGTGATCGGGTGCAGGTCGGCGGCTTGCTCCATCAGGTCAAGCCAACCGCCTGCGCGATCCGCGAACGGCTCGGCTTCATCTGCCATGTTTTCAGGGTCACGGCGATCAAGAAAAGCAGACAGGTCCACCCCTGGACCGGGACCGCCAGTCAGACGCCGCACAGCCCATCCGACACGCGTGAGCGCTGCGGTGTCGTCCTGCACGCCGGACAAGCGCATGGATATCCAGAGCGCCAGCCGATCCGGGCCAATTCGGTCGCCTGCAAACCAGCTGAGGTCTGCCGCCTCGATCAGCGCCAGTCTGTGCCGCCATCCTTCCAGGCCGCGTTTCATCCGGTCGTCCAGCGCGCCGATCCGGCCGGCCACACGGGCGAGATGGGCCGCATTGCCTGCCTCTGCCTTCCGCCAATCGTCGAGGACCGCGGTTTCACGCAGCTCTGCCCTCGGTCCGGGCGGCAGATAATCCGGCTCCGCTTCCATCGGACCGGGCAGGAACCACAGGTCGTCCTCAGACGTCTCTTCAAGCCCTTCCACATCCATTAGAGGATCGTCAAAACTACCATACTGCATAGATACTTGAGGCTTCATATGTGCAAAATACGGCACTTTTGCATTTTACCCAAGTGTTTTGTTAGGGTGCGCCTGCACATCTTTTATAGCACGCGCGCGCGGTAGTCTGGGAGATCTCTCTGATCGCGCTCAGCGTATGAAAACCAAGGACATTCTGCTGAACAGCACCACAAAGACCGCCCTTGCATCTGTTTACAATCGGTCGTTTAGTGCCGCTATATGAAACTGCAAAAGGCCTGTTTTGATGCCATTGATAGGCTACGCGCGCGTTTCAACCGAGGATCAAACCCCCCTGCCCCAGTCGCAGGCCCTGAAATCCGCGGGTTGCGCCGAGATCCATGAAGAACAGGCGTCGGGCGGAAATCGTGCGCGGCCGGTCCTTGCGCGCGTGTTGGAGCGCGTGGCCAAGGGCGACACGCTGGTTGTCGTGCGCATTGATCGTCTGGCGCGATCGCTGTCGCATCTGCTGGAGGTCATCGAGCGGCTTGAGGCGAAGGGCGCGTTCTTTCGCTCCATTCAAGACCCGATCGACACTGCCTCGCCGCAGGGCAAGTTCACGCTGCAGGTTCTGGGGGCCGCGGCCGAGTTTGAGCGCGCGTTGATCCGCGAACGCACCAAGGCGGGCTTGGCCAGCGCGCGCAGCAAAGGACGGATCGGCGGCAATCCGGGCCTGCGCGCCAAGGACCCTGCCGCACAGCGCAAGGTGCGGTTAGCGCGGCAGGACGGCTACATGGAACGGCTGAACCAGACCGCACAGGACTGGGTGCCACATGTGCGCCGGCTGCGACCCGATATGGCGTGGGAGGACTTACTACGCCTTGTGAACGCCCCCCTGCCCGAAGCGCGGCGCTGGACGCAGGGACGCTTGCTTCGCGCCGTGAAAGCCTATGTTCGCGACGGTTTCTTGCCGGAAACCGTTCTTGGCCGTGCCGAGCGACGCGAAACGGATGACCGGCTACCCGCCATCGTTGCGGCAATCAAGGGCGCAGATCCCGAGATCACGCTGCAGGCCATTTGCGACCGACTGGAAGCCATGCGCGAGCGAACGCCCCGTGGGCGG
This sequence comes from uncultured Paracoccaceae bacterium, assembly GCA_937916485.1. The sequence goes on from CALFSV010000194.1 coordinate 1,710, forward strand.
ACAAGCTGGCAACCTTCGTCCGTAAAGATGTTGTTGGAACGAGCAAGGAACCTCGGAATGCTGGGATGAACCTTTGGGGATAGGGTCCGCTCAGCAGTGGTGAAAACACCCAATGGACAACGTGTATTTCTAACGCCGCGACGCTTATCCCTCTGCAAGTTGCTTTTGCGCTATAAGAGGGAATACACGTAAGTCACTAAAATTGTGGTATTTATCGTATCAAAACAAACCTGCCCGACGAACCTCTGGCCCATCAAGCCGTTGGCCGACATTAGACACAGGCGGCGAGGCTTTCGGCGCATCGATAAAAGAAAGGCGATTCGCGATCTAGACGCGCACACGACCTGTAGGGTGGTCTTTCCCCCTCCTATACCATATCTTGATAAAGATCCGTGCGATCTGTAAATAACCTATTATTATCAATGCCTTATAAAAGTTTTTTTATTCACAGCATGAACTGTCGATAACCGCCACAACAGGGCAGATCGCAAAAAACTGTTGTCTGGTGGAAACTTGCGTGTCATGAGTTCTCTTGTCGCAAGAACGCGAAAAGCGCGCTTCTTGGCGACGAAACAAAGATTAAGACAAAAGAGACCCACCAAGAGGTCGCGAGGGCAGTATGAATTCTACCACAAAGATACCCAATACAAGCTCTATCGCCGCGTCTATCTCGGCAAATGCCCTGCGCCTGTCCGAAGCCTTGGACAATCATATGCGCAACAGCTTTCAGCCCGACAGCCGAAAGACCCTGCGCAAGTTTCATGCGGGCGAAGTGTCGGAACTGACCGGCATCAGCATGTCGAACCTGCGCACCCGGCATCAAGAGGGCGATTTTCCTGAGGTAGAGACGGATTCCCGCGGGCGGCGTCTCTATTCTGCGCAAGAGATCGCGCAGATCCGTCAAGTGATGGCGCGCACCGGGCGCAATGGCGAGGCCTATCTGCCCGGTCGGCGCGAGGGTGACGCACTACAGGTCATTTCCATCGTGAACTTCAAAGGTGGGTCGAGCAAGACCACCTCTGCCATTCACCTCGCGCAACGCTATGCTCTGCGCGGCTATCGTGTGCTGGCCGTCGATATGGATCCGCAGGCGAGTTTGACGACGATGTTCGGCTATCGCCCCGAGATCGAGTTTGCCGAAAGCGGAACGATCTATGACGCGCTGAAATACGCCGACCCCGTGCCGCTAAGCCAAGTTGTGCGAAAGACGTACTTTCACAACCTTGATCTGGCCCCTGCCGGGCTGCTGTTGTCGGAATATGAAACCGAAACCGCCTATGCGTTGCAGCACAAGGTCGATCCGCCCTTTACCCAGCGGCTTGCGATTGCGCTGGACGAGATCGAGGCGAATTATGATCTGGTGATCATCGACTGCCCGCCGCAGCTTGGGTTTACCACGATGACCGCGCTTTTGGCGTCGACCGGGTTGCTGATCACGGTGGTGCCCAGCATGTTGGACGTCGCCTCTATGGCGCAGTTCCTTGAGATGGCGGGAGAGACGGTCGTGACGCTGGAAGAGGCGACAGGCCCGGTGGATTGGTCCTTCCTCAAATTCCTGATCTCGCGCTACGAGCCAACCGATGTGCCGCAATCGCAGATGGCCGGGTTCCTGCGCTCGATCCTGCTGGATCAGGTGCTGACCACGCCAATGCTGAAATCCACCGCGATTTCGGATGCGGGGATGACCCAGCAGACGATCTATGAATTGGACCCCTCGCAGGTGGTGAAAAAGACGCTTGAGAGGATCATGGAAAGCGTGAACGGCGTTGCGGATGAGTTTGAGAAAACGATCCAGCAGGTCTGGGGAAGGGGTGTTGACTGATGGCCCGTAGAAACCTGTTTCAGCCCCCTGCCCCACCAACTGACAATCCAACTGACCAGCCGGATGACAAACCCGAGGCCAAGCCGCGCTTTCCCAATACGGGCGCGATGAGCGGTGTGAAATCGACGCTGCGCGATTTGTCCAGCAATGCAGTGCGCGACATTCCGGTCGATATGATCGAGGAAGCTGGGCCAAAGGATCGCCTGACATTCAGCGATGAAGATGTGGCAGAGCTTGCCGACAGCATTCGCCAGCATGGGCAGCA
>CALFSV010000195.1 GCA_937916485.1 uncultured Paracoccaceae bacterium
CGGTCCACGGGCCTGGGCAAGGTGGTTCAGGAACCCCGGGCCAAGTTTCATGTGGAGATGCAGGGTGTTTTGTCATTAGACGAGGTTACAAAGTAGCCCGTCCGATCTCAAATATTTTGTCTGGCAGAGCCTTTAGACTCAATTTTTTCTTGACCAATTAATAAAAAAAGAAGTTATTATACAATAAGTGTATCTTTTTTAAAAATTTCCATATTCTTAAATTGCTGGAGTGCTCGTTGAATATTTCAGAAGAACCAGTCCTGATCATCGGTGGTGGACCCGTTGGACTTACGCTGGCATGGCGTTTGTTGCAGACAGGAGTATCCGTTTTGGTATTCGAAGCAGAGTGCGAAATACCTGATCAACTGCGCGCCTCGACCTTTCATCCGCCGACGCTGGATATGTTTGAGGCATCTGGGATTGCGGCTGAGATTATTGCCAAAGGGCGCATCACGCCGGATTGGCAAATACGGATGTTGACAACAGGCGAAAACGCGCGCTTCGATCTAAGCGTTTTAAAGGATGACACGGGCCATCCCTACAGGTTGCAGTGCCGTCAGGCGGAACTCAGCCGCGCTCTTTTAGCGCGGTTGCCGGATGAGGTTGTGCGTTTTGGTTCAGAGGTGTCTGCAGTATCCCAAGACGCTTCCGGTGTTCTTGCCGTTGTGAATGAACAAGAGGTTCGCGGATCGATTATGGTCGGTTGCGATGGCGCGCGTTCTATCGTGCGTAAATCCATAGGTGCTGAGTTTGAAGGCGGCACGTATCCCGAAAACACCATCCTCGCGACCACGCATTTCCCGTTTGAAGACCACATCGAAGATCTATCCGGTGTGAACTACATTTGGACGCCAAAGGGAACGTTCTCGCTGCTGCGTTTGCCCGATGTCTGGCGTGTGTCCTTACATCCAGAGGACGGCCAAAGCCCTGAGGAGGCTATGGACGATGCCTGCATCCGCGCGCAGGTAAAATCAGTCATTCCTGCTGCGCAAAACATTGATATTGATGAGAAACGCATCTACCGCGTGCACCGCCGCGTGGCAACACATTACCGCAAGAACAGGATGTTCTTGGCGGGTGATGCCGCCCATCTGAACTCGCCCAAAGGTGGCATGGGTATGAACGGCGGCATTCACGATGCATGGTCATTAGCGGATAAATTGATCGCCATGGTGGGTGGCGATGATCCCATGATTTTGGACAGCTATGAACGCCAACGCAGGGCCGTCGCCCATGACGATATTGTGCAGCAAGCCGATACCAATCGCGCCCGTATGAACACCCTCGATCCCATTGAGCGAGCGGCCCATCTCAAGAACCTGCAAGACATCGCGGCTGATCCCGTCAAGGCCCGCGCCTTTCTGCGCAAGTCCTCAATGATCGACGGTCTGGAACATGCGGAGTCCATCGTGTGACCCGAAGGATCGCGATATTGGGCGGCTGCGGCGGCATCGGGCGTGACTTGGTCGCAGCTTTACACGACGGCGGCGCAACGCCGATTGTTCTCGACCTTCCAACGTCCCTCAAGGCCCATCCTTTGGACGGTGAAACACATGCTATTGACGCGACTGATGCCGATGCGTTGGTACGTGTGGCCGAGGCAGTAGGCAACATCGACGGCTTCGTAAACCTCTGCGGTTTTATGAGCGAAGCAGAACCACTTGCAACCCATGCACCAGAGACTTGGGCAAGCCTGATTGACGGCAATCTGACCTCTGCCTTCTACGCCGCGCGGGCGTTTTCATCCCGCATCTCTGACGGCGGCGCGATGGTCCTAACGGGATCAGGCTTGGGCCACTTCGCCCGCCCCGGTTATGGAGCCTACGCCGTAGCAAAAGCTGGCATTGCGGCAATGACACGCCAACTCGCGTTAGAACTCGCCCCCAAATGCCGGGTGAATTGCGTTGCCCCGTCAGCTGTAAACACAGCCTTTTTGCGTGGAGGCACGGGGCGCTCTGATGAACAGCAAGCCGAGCGGCTGGACCGCGAGGCTTATGCCAAGACCATTCCATTGGGCCGGATTGCAGAGCCGCGTGACATTACCGGGCCAATCCAATTCCTGCTCTCGCCCGCCGCGGGCTACGTCACCGGGCAGGTACTTCAAGTCAACGGCGGGACGTACATGGGATGACCACAGCATGACATTCAACCTCCCCATCATCCCCCCAAGGCAAGTCACAGGACTGGCAGGCCAAGGCGCAAGCCGTGGGGGCGGCATTGAGATACCGATCTATTACCCGGCAACCGGACAGCAGATTTCGACATTGATCGAGGATGGTTCCGCTGCTGTAGCACAAGCCGTGGCCATTGCGCGAGACGCATTCGACAAAGGACCTTGGCCGCATCTCAGCGTTGAAAAGCGGATGGAGGTACTGGAAGCTTGCCGCACTAAAATTCTCGAAAACGTCGATGAATTGGCACGGCTGGAATGTGCGGCGACGGGCTTGGTCCTCAAGGAGCTCAAAGCGCGGCATATGGTGCGTGCCGCCTATAATTTTCGATTTTTCGCGGAATACATCAGCCAGTCCAAAGGCGAGGCCTACACCCAAACCGACAATTACATCACAACCGTCACACGCAGGCCCGTTGGCGTTGCCGCATTAATCGCGCCGTGGAACGCGCCTGTTGCCTTGGCCACGATGAAAATCGCGGCGGCATTGGCGTTCGGGAATACCTGCGTGCTGAAACCTTCCGAACAGACCCCACTTTCGCTCGCCCGCTTGGTCGCGCTGTTGAATGATGTACTGCCAGAAGGCGTGTTGAATTTGGTCAATGGCCGTGGCCCTGTGACGGGAGCGGCGTTGGTCGCCAACCCGGATGTCGATCTCATCAGCTTTACCGGCGGCACAGAAACTGGCCGTGCGATTATGTCTGCTGCGGGACAAAACCTTGTGCCTACAACGATGGAATTGGGCGGCAAATCGGCCAACATCATCTTTGCCTCCGCTGATATAGAGCGCGCGTTGGACGGGGCTTTGCAGGGGATATTTTCTAACAATGGTCAGCAGTGTTTGGCAGGCTCCCGCATCTTGGTCGAACGCAGTATGTTCGATGAATTCACAGCGCGATTTGCCGAACGTGCCAAGCGGATCAAGGTAGGAGACCCTTTGGATGATGCCACTGAAGTCGGTCCACTGGCATCCGCACCTCACATGAACCGGGTGCTGTCTTTTGCCAATATGGCGCGCGAGGATGGCGGGTCAGTCCTGACAGGAGGAACGCGTCGCGATGATCTTGGCGGTGGGTATTTCATTGAACCAACGGCAGTGCTGGCTACTTCAAATGCCGATCGCTGTGCGCAAGAGGAAATATTTGGCCCCTTCGCCACCTTCCTGCCGTTTGATGATATCGAGGATGCCGTCAGCATCGCCAATGACACCCAATTCGGTCTGGTCAGCTATATCTGGTCGTACCATTTGCCCACCGTCATGCAAACACAAACCCACCTGCGCTCAGGCGTTGTCTGGGTCAACACACCAATGATGCGCGAATTACGTGCGCCCTTTGGCGGGTTCAAATCCTCCGGCGTAGGCCGTGAAGGCGGTGCCTCTTGCGAGCGATTCTACACAGAAGAAGTCACAACATCGACACCGATCAAACCGGTGCAACTGCGCAGATTTGGCGCAGAAACGTAAGGACTGCGACAAGCGGTCACCAACCAACTGGGAGAGTTAAGATGAAGCATTTCAATAATCTACTGGCTGCCGCCGCCCTGTCCGCACTGGCCCTGCCCGCCACCGCACAAGAGATCATCAAGGTTGGCACCTTTGTGGCTGAACAATCCACAGGTGTGGCAAAAGTCATCAAGCCGTGGATGGAAGCCGTAGCCACCGAAACCAATGACGTGAAAATGATGCCGTTTTGGGGCGGTACATTGGGGAAGAACCCGTTCAAACAATTCGAATTGGTGCAGAACGGTGTGGCCGATGTGACATGGGTCTTGCCGGGGTATACCGCTGGGCAATTCCCCGAAATGGGTGTTTTTGAACTGCCATTCCTGTTTCGCACGGCCGAAGAAGCCTCGGTTGTAGGTTGGAAACTGCACGAGATGGGATTGCTGACCGGGTTTGACGGCGTCCATTTGGTCGGCTTTTTCGCGGCCGAACCCAACGCGCTGTTTATGAAGAAAAAGATCGCCAGCCTTGATGATATCGCGAATATGAAAGTGCGCTCTGTTGGGTCGATCCATGCCAGTTGGCTGGAGAGCCTCGGTGCGGCCCCACAAACACTATCTTCGGCTGAAATGAACGAAGGCCTGAACCGCGGCACTGTCGACGGTGCGATCCAAGGTTGGACGGGGATGAAGACCTTCAAATCCCTGCCGTTGATAGATCAGGCTTATGTTGTGCCAGCCGGTGCAATCCCGTTCTTGCTGCTGATGAACGAGGGCAAATGGAACAGCTTAAGTGCCGATGCGCAGACCGCGATCATGTCTCATGGCGGAGCCAAGATGGCGCAAATGGGTGGGGATGCATACACAGATGTTGGTGAAAGCATTCGCAAGGATGTCGTGGCAGAGGGCCGGATCGAAGTCGTAACGCCGGATCAGGCGACGATTGAGAAGTACGCAGGCAAAGCGAAGACCGTGCATGATGCGTGGATCGCAGCGACGCCAAATGGCCAAGCCGTCTATGACACGGCAGTCAAGCTCTTGGTCGAAATGCGCGGCGCCAGTTGATGAGCATCGCCATGACCCAAGCAAGCAAGCTTGATCGGTTCACACGCAATGTCGCCCTTGTCGGGTTTTGCGGGCTTGTGGTCATGGCGCTTTTAATCACATGGGACGGCTTTGCTCGATACTTGGGCGCCCCGCGCATCTCGGGGTTCTCGGACTACGGCGAAGTAGTGTTTCCTATCATCATCGCGTCTTGCTTTCCGGCAGGTTTACTCCGCCAAACCAATGTCACGGTACGCGTTTTTGGCACCATGGGCGGGTTTCGCGTGAACGCGGCGTTAGAGTTGTTTGGTGCCGTTGTCACACTTGTTTTCTTCGGCCTGCTGGTTTGGCAATTTGTCTTGTTGGCTGGCCAATATAGCGATGGTGGCCGCACCACCCGTACCATAGGCTTGCTCCTTGCACCGTGGTTCTACGTCACCGTGGCGATAATGGCGATCTGTGTGCCGGTGCAAGCCTTCGTCTTTTATAGCTGGCTGCACGCTCTGATCTTTGGTGAAAAACCCGACATCATGGAGTTGCAGCATGACGAATTGGCGGACATCAAACCATGATATCTGATCCCATTACAACCGGGCTTTTGGGCCTCACCGCAATGTTTGTGCTGATCGTCTGCCAAGTGCCTGTTGGCATTGCGATGGGTGTGGTCGGCGTCATCGGCACAGGACTGATCATCGGCTTTGGCCCGGCCCTGACGTTGCTTGCAACCGAACCATCCGGCGCAATGGCCGCTGAAGGGTTAGCGGTTATTGCGATGTTCCTGTTGATGGGCAATCTCGCCCATGTCGGAGGCTTATCGGGCGAATTGTACAGGCTGGCCTACGTTTACCTTGGTCACAAGCGTGGTGGACTCATCTTTGCCACGGTTGGGGCATGCGCGGGATTCGGTGCCATCTGCGGCTCAAGCGTTGCAACCGCAGCAACCATGGCACGGATCGCATTGCCAGAGATGTTGAGCCGAGGTTACGCCAAGCCCCTGGCCGCCGGATCAATCGCGGCGGGTGGTACGCTTGGCATGATTGTGCCGCCCTCTGTTGTGATGATCCTTTATGCCATCTTGACCGAAAATAGCATTATCGCGCTGTTCCTCGCAGCCGTCATTCCCGGCTTGATGGCGGTGGTCTTCTACTTCGTCGCCGTTGCCATCGTCGTGAAACGCAACCCGGAAGTGGCCCCTTTGGGCAGGCAGGCAGACTGGGGCGAACGGCGGCGCGTGACAATGCAAAGCTGGGCAGTGGTTCTGCTCGCTTTCGTCGTTTCCGGCGGCATCTATTCGGGTGTTTTTACCGTCAGCGAAGCTGCCTCTGTCGGTGCTGCGGTTGCCCTACTACTTGCAATCTTTCGCAAACGCTTGACGCGCCCAAAGTTCCTCGCTGCCTTGGGCGATACGGCCAGCAACACTGGGCTGATCTTCGTCATTATCATTGGCGCATCAGTGTTTTCCTACTTTGCTACGCTGTCTGGCCTGCCATCCGCAACCGTTGATTGGATCGAAGGTCTTAGTCTGCCGCCGCTCATGGTGATTGGCTGCCTGATGATCTTCTATCTCATCCTTGGCTCTATCTTTGACACTATCGCCGCCATGGTACTAACCCTGCCTTTTGTCTATCCGCTGGTGGTCGGTATGGGCTATGATCCAATTTGGTGGGGCGTGATTAACATTGTCGTCATCGAACTGGGCATGATCACACCACCCATCGGCATCAATGTTTTCGTCCTGCACGGTATGGCCAAAGACCTGCCCCTGCGCACCATCTTTCGCGGCGTCATCCCGTTTGTGTTTGCGGATCTGGCGCGTCTAATCGTCCTAATCCTGTTTCCCGCACTCAGCCTATGGCTCCCAGGGGTGCTAGGATGGCTCTAATCGAATACGGCAGCAAGGGTCTGATGGGGGTTTTAACCCCGCAAGCCAATACGACGGTTGAGCCCGAGCTATGGGCGCTGATGCCCGCCCATATGTCGATTATAAACGCCCGGTTGACATCTGATAAAGACACCATCGAAGCGCGTCTAATTGATTATACCAAACGGTTTGAGAGCACTGCGACCCAGTTTGCCAACGCGCCAATCTCAGTCATCGCCGCCGCCTGCACCGGAGCCTCTTACTTGATCGGGGCAGAAGCCGAAGCTAAGATCGTGACACAGATGGAACGTAGCTATGGCGTCCCCTTCATCACCGCGGCTTTGGCCTCTGTCGCAGCCCTGCGCGTAATGAACGCCTGCAAGATCGCATTACTCAGCCCCTATCCTGACAGCCTGAACACTGCCTGTAAGCCGTATTGGGAAAGTTTTGGCTTCGAGGTTATCGCAAAAGCAGGCCCAAAGTTGGAAACCGACGCCTTCCATCCAATCTATGCGATGACAGATGGCGGGGTTTATAGGGCTTACGAACAGCTATCAGACAGCGGTGCAGACGCAGTTTTGATGTTGGGAACCGGTATGGCAACGTTGCGCCCATTGCTGGCAGGGCATGAGCAGGGATTGATGCCCGCGATCTCCTGCAACTTGGCTTTGGTTTGGGCGGCAGCGCAGGCGCGACATTGGGCAGACCTTGAAGACATGCACTTGGCTGGATGGCGGACTGGGCTGGCTTGGAGCGAGCGTTTGAACGTCTTATTCCCAAAAAAGTGACACCCCATATTCAGGATTCACGAGATTTCTCGTAGGAAAATGTATGGATATTCCAGACAGTGTCGTTATCAAACTAACGCGAGCACGCATC
>CALFSV010000196.1 GCA_937916485.1 uncultured Paracoccaceae bacterium
ACCCTTATCGTTTTTCATCCTGTCGGAACGCGCCTTGCACGATACGGTCGATCACCATTGCGACGAATAGAATGGCGAAGCCGCCCAAAAGTCCCGGCCCTTTGGCAGCGTATTGCAGCGCCTCCAGTATTTCCTTGCCCAGTCCGCCACCACCAATCAGTGAGATGATCACCACCATGGATAGACACATCAGGATGGTCTGGTTCACTCCGGCCATGATCGACGGTAAGGCAAGGGGGATTTCAACATCTTTGAGTAGCTGCGCCCTCGACGCGCCGAAGGCCACAGCCGCCTCCTTTATGCTTTCCGGCACACCGCGCATGCCAAGCGCCGTTAGACGGATCACGGGCGGCATTCCAAAGATGATTGTGGCCAATATGCCCGGCGGATTTCCTGTCCCGAAAAATGCGATGATCGGGATCAGGTAGACAAAGGCAGGTAGCGTTTGCATCAGGTCCAGAACCGGCTCGGCAATCCTGTAAGCGCGGTGTGATTTGCCGAACCATATCCCAAGCGGGATGCCCATCGCGACGCACAGGGTTACGGATGCGCCGACAAGTGCAACAGTCTCCATCGTAACTTCCCAATATCCTAGAAGCGCTATGTATGCCAAAGCCGCTGCCGTAAAGATCGCCACACGGGGACCTGCTGCGCGCCAGGCGGTAACGCAGATCACCAACATCACGACAGGCCAGGGAGAACCTTCCAGAGCAAGGGTCAAAGCATCAAGCACGGCCCGAACGCCCGCGACGATTCCATCGAAGAAATCACCGCCCGCATCCGCAGTCCCATCAATGCGATCTTCCATCGAGCTTGCAACACGCGAAAACAAGGTGCCATTGCCTTCCCCCAGAATGAGCTCTGAAACACGCTGTTCAGGGAAGCTGTCGAGCAGGGCTAGCGAAGAATTCACAGTGAACTTGTAGATAACTAGCGGGCCGATCACTCCGGTCAGGACAGCTCCGGAGATAGTATTGCGCAGAGAACGCCCGCTCTCAGTCGCTTCGGGGTCAATCCGCCATTTGGAATATTGCTTCTCATAGATTTGGTTCGCCAGAAATCCTTGGATCAGCTTGAAAACTATCAAGAGGGCGAAACCGGTTACCATGATCGTCACAGCCTCGGCTTGGCCAGTGTCGGCTTGGGCAAGGCTTCGATCTGCCGCGGACTGAATATTGCCCGCAAGCTTGGTGAAACGATCTATATCTGCCTGTTCGGTCGCATCCTGGGCGCGTTGCAACAATTCTGTAGCACGGTCTCGCTGCCGGGCTGCACGCTCAGCCATATCTGCTCCGGGATTCCCCCACAATCCGCGGCCAATTTGGACCCATGCAATCACCTCGAGAATGAGGAACGTCCAGAACATGCCCCAGACCGCACGCGAGGCCGACCAAAGCGGCCCCAGCACTGCCGCCCACAGGTTGAAGGTGACCGGCAGGACGCTGGTATTGTCGTGGATCTTGTGAATCGCCTTGCAGTAATAGTCGCCGTACAGCCCCGCAAATTCTTTGATCGAGGCGTTCAGCGCTTCGGTGTCGACCTCTATATTCGAGGCGGCGGTGACTTTCATGTCGGTCGATGTATCAGTCATTCTTGCCCCCCTGTATACCGCGCAGCAGGCGCGGCTTGGTTACGACGCCAACATCAACGCCGCCTTTGGTGATAACAACAGGCTGATCCGTTCCGACAGCCAAGTCGATCAACTGATCGAGGTCGGCGCTTTCGTCGGCGCGCGGTGCCCCGTCGAGCGGGCTGGGATGGCTGTCTATCGGCTCCATGATCGAATGCGCCTTGACCAGTTTCAGTTTGGAAATGCCCTGCACGAATTCGCGCACATAGTCATCGACTGGGTTCATTACGATGTCTTCGGGCGTGCCGATCTGAACGATCACGCCATCTTTCATTATGGCGATGCGGTGTCCGATCCGGATCGCCTCATCAAGGTCATGGGTGATAAAGAGAGTTGTCTTCTTCAATTGCGCAACGAGTGCCTTGAACTGGTCCTGCAGCTGTAAACGAATGAGTGGATCGAGCGCGGAAAAGGGCTCATCCATTAGCAATATCTCGGGGTCTGATGCAAGTGCGCGGGCAATACCCACGCGCTGCTGCATCCCGCCGGACAATTCCTTGGGAAGGCGATCCTCATACCCTGTTAAATCCACAAGACCAAGCGCATGATCCGAAATCGCCCAGCGTTTGGATTTTGAGATTTTGCGGATTTCCAGAGGATAGGCGACGTTATCACGAACGGAGCGATGAGGCATCAGCGCCATGTGCTGAAACACCATGCCAATCTGTTGGGCACGAACCCGGCGCAACTCGCGTTCGCTCAGTGATTGTACGTCCCTACCAAGAATTTCAATCTGTCCTGCGGTGGGTTCGATCAGGCGATTAATATGGCGAACCAGCGTGGATTTACCCGAACCGGACAGACCCATGATGCAGAAGATTTCGCCCCGTTCCACTTCGAACGTGGCCCCCTGGACGCCCACGACACAGCCAAAGCGTTCGAGCACTTCGGGCTTGTCTATTCCTTCAGATTTGACGGCTGCCATCGCTTTATCAGCGTTGGTTCCGAAAATCTTCCAGACATCTGTCAGTTTGACGACAGTTTCACTCATGAACGCCTCTTGGTGTAAAATGTAAGACTGGACCGACTTCGGTCGGTCCAGTAATTGTCGTTTCATCTATCAGTTGACGAACCAGCCCAGCACCCTGTCTTCGTTCGCGGCGATCCATTCAGCAGCAAAGACCTCGACATCCTTGTTGTTCACGGCAACTTCAAATGCCATCGATGAAAGCGCGTCGGAATCAAGCGACATATTCGCAAGCATTGCTGCAGCCTCAGGGAAGTCACTTTCCAGAGAGGTGGCATAGAACACATGAAGCGTCGACGAGGGCCAACCCACATCGGCGGAGGAGTTTTCAAGCCAGTTGGGATCGTCCGTCGGTTGGACGACAGTCCAGCGCTCGGGATCATGCGGCGTTTCTTCCAGCGTGGTCAGGTCATGCAGCGCAAAGATATAGTGCGGCCCATAGCATTGCCCAACCCAGCCTTCGCCCGCCTTAATCGCATTGTCCAACTGGGCGTAGGCAATTGTTTCGTCCATTTCGACCAAATCAAAGACCTGATCATATCCAATGCTCTTGGCCCGAATACGCTCAACGTTGGTTGACGCCCATCCAGCCGCTCCGATCCAGATTTCGCCTGTGCCGTCGCCGTTAGAATCGAACAATGCGGCTGTATCGGGGTTCGTAAGATCTTCGATAGACGAAATGCCATGTTCCTCGGCAAAGCCCTTCGGAATGCACACCGATGTGAACCCTTGCACACTATTAGAGTTCATTGCGACACTGCCCTTCTCTGTCACAAAGGTGTCATGAAGGTTCTGTTGGTTCGGCAACCAGACTTCGGGATGGACGTGCATGGAGCCTTTGTCCATTCCTTCAAAAATAATGGCGTTTGTCCCAGTCTGAAGTTCAACTTCAAGCCCCAGGTTTTGTTCTAGAGCCAGTTTGATGATATGCGAGGTCGCGTTGGCAGTCGGCCAGTTGGGTACGCCGACAACAATATCCTGCGCCATTGCGCAAGTCGCAGTCATTGCGACTGCAACCGCTCCGCCTAATGTGTTTTTCGCAATTCTCTTCATGTTTCTTCCTCCGTGTTGATCTCTCGTTGTAGGTGAAGGCTGCGTGCTTGATCGGTTCATGTGCGATCATCCGCGTCCCCCCCCTTTTCCAAATCGATTGCTGACGAAGGCATTCGATCTGCGGCAAGTTCGTCAAAGTTCCATATTAAGGAACTCAGGTTCCATGATTAGATCATTGTAACCAAGAGTTACAATGTCAAGCTTCTAAAGAACGCAGGGCCTCTTCGTTCATCTCGATACCTAAACCCGGTCTTTGGGGCAGACTGGCGTAGCCGCCTGATATGGCAAAGTCGCAATCAGAGAAGTGCGCGCCTAACTCCATGTAATCATAGAATAACTCTGCGTATTTTGCGTTTGGCATAACGGCGCAGACGTGAAGCATCGCGAGGAATCCGACAGACGTACTGTTCCAATTATGAGGTGAGACTTGGACATCATGGGCATCGGCCATCGCACCGATTTCTAACATTGAAAGGATGCCACCCGCGCCTGCAATGTCAGGGTTGAGGACATCGGCGGCGCGCGTTTTCAGGACATCGCGGCAATGGCGAATGCTCGATTGCCTCTCGCCCGTCGTCACTCTGGTTCTGATGCGGGTTCGAAATTCTGCGAGGGCGTCGAGGTTATCGCCTGTAACAGGTTCTTCGATCCAATACGGATCGTAGGGCTCAAAAAGCCGCGCTGCCTTGAGGGCGAGATTTGGGTCCGATGGGACAGCAAAATCCAACATAAGGTCAACATCCGGCCCGATCTCTTCGCGCGTCAATCGCACGCAGGCCTCGGCCTCTGCCAACGTCGCGCGTCGCAAGGGGTAAATTTTTACCGCGCGATACCCTTGCGCGCACAACATCCCGCAACGCGCCGCAACGGCCTCGGCGGATTGAACGGGGTTGTCCCAGGCGTTCGCATAGACTGGTATCCTGTCGGCAATTGCACCGCCCAGCAGCGCATGCACCGGCTGGTTCAATGATTTCCCAAGCAGATCCCAAAGCGCGATTTCAATGGCGCTAACCGCGGCGGTGTAGTCAATACCGGCGTGCTTGGTCTCCATCGGTTTTGCAATTTCATTCAAGAACCGGCGCGGCGATGCGCCGGACATCTGCGCCAAAGCCCCGCAAAGTGTATCAATGATTTCGTGGCATGCGCGCTGACGATGCTGAAGGGCATAGGCTTCTCCCCAGCCACTCAGTCCAGATTCTGTCCCAAGTTTCACGAATACGGTCGTATGTCCCATCGACCAACCGTCTGAACTTGGCACGGCTTTGACCAGAAAAATACTATGCCCCGAGATTTTCATTATCGTTCCTTTTCGAGTTCATTTGCCTTGGTGTTCAGATCAATTAAATGTTTGATCCCGTGCGAGATCAGAATCCATGCAAGGTTTTTGTCTCCAGATAGTCCTCCAGCCCCATCGGCCCACCTTCGCGACCGTTGCCGGACTGTTTGTAGCCGCCAAAGGGCGACCCATAGGCCATTCCGGCGCCATTGAGATGGATTGCACCTGCCTGCAGTTGACGCGACACACGCTTTGCGCGATCCATGTCACCGGTTTGAATATAGGCGGCCAGACCGTAAGGCGTGTCATTGGCAATTTCGATTGCCTCGGCCTCATCCTCGAAGGGAATAATGACCAGAACAGGCCCGAAAATCTCTTCGCGCGCAATCCGCATGTCGTTTGAAACATCCGCGAAGATGGTTGGTTTGGCGAACCAGCCCGTCGGGTGATCCTCCGGTTTACCTAGCCCTCCGACAAGTAGGGTTGCCCCTTCCTGGATGCCGATTTTGATCATCTCTTGCACACGGTCAAATTGCACTTTGTCGAAGAGCGGGCCGATGTGATCGCCTTCCTCCGCCGGATTGCCAACCTCAACTGCAGCCGCTGTCCGCTTCGCGATTTCCAGCACTTGGTCGTAACAGTTACGTTCCACAAGTAAGCGTGTGGCCGCATCACATGACTGACCTGTATTAAACATGGTTTTTGCCACCGATGCGGCCACTCGTTCCTCAAGATCACAATCTGCGAAGACGAGGTTGGGTGATTTCCCCCCCAATTCGAGAGTGACCCTTTTGACCATGGGTGCGGCGTCGTGGGAGACAGCGATGCCAGCATTTGTCGACCCGGTGAATGAAATCATGCGAATGTCAGGATGCTGCGACAATGCAGCACCAACGGCTGTGCCGGTGCCATTGACGAGATTGAAGACGCCCGGCGGACAACCAGCCTCATCTAGGATTTCCGCATAAATCATGGCCGAAATCGGCGTATGTTCGCTTGGCTTCAGAACGCAGGTGCATCCGGTCGCCAGTGCGGGCAAGACCTTCAACGCGATCTGGTTGATTGGCCAGTTCCACGGCGTGATTAGGCCACAAACCCCGACTGGTTCACGGACCAACGTATCGCCGTTGCTCAACTCCAACCGCTCTTCCAGTGCTTCGAGTGCTTCGATAAAACCGTCAAGATGCCCGAGCCCCGCATCAGCCTGCGCCGAACGCGCCATTGAGATCGGAGCTCCCATCTCAATGCGCATCGCTTGTGCCAAATCCTCCAGTCGTTTTTCGGTGATGGCTTTCACAGCAATGAGCAATGAAAGACGATCATCCTTGCTTGTTTGCGCATAGGATTGAAACGCTTCGTTGGCAGCCGTGACGGCCCTGTTCACGTCGTCCCTGTTGCCAAGCGACACGGTTCCCACCTGTTCCTCTGTTGCCGGATTAAGGACGGGCATTTGATCCGCCGATATCGGATCGACCCAACGCCCTCCGATATAGAATTTGCCCAAGTTGGTAAGGTCGGGAGCGTACATGTTGCATTCCTTAAAAGTTAGATCTTAGTAACAGCGAAAACGCTGTTTCAAATAATGCGGCAAGCTTGCAATGCCATGTGTTTCTGACTAGGCGCAGAGCGCAACGTTCTTCTTAGCCATGCTACGGCCCCACGAAGATCTGATTAGGTGTATTTTCCATGAAGTGGAATTCTGCATTGAAAGGCTTTAGTTGCGGTTTGCCCAAGATAAAGTCTGCGGCCCGTGCCGCGATCATCTGGATGGGTGCGTTCAGATTTGCGCTGGTGATCCGTGGCATTACAGACGCGTCGACAACACGCAGCCCCGTTATCCCATGCACCCGCATTTCTTCGTCCACCACCGCATCAGCGTCCGTGCCCATCCGACAGCTACAGGACGGATGATAATCCGTCGTTACTTTGGTCTTGATGTACTTGAGGATGTCAGCATCCGTCGTGACATCGGGGCCGGGATAGATTTCCTGCCCCCGATAGGGATCAAACGCCTTCTGGGCGATGATCTCGCGCGTTCTGCGAATGCCTTGGACAAACCTTTGCCGATCATCTTCGGTCTCCAGGTAATTGAAGAACAGTTTTGGTTTGTCGGCCGGATTCGCAGAGCGCAATTCGATATGGCCAACGCTGGTTGGGCGGGACTGGTCGACATGGACCGAGAAAGCCTGGTCGAGCGATATGCCGCCATTGTCCAGAAAATTGAAACCAGCCGGACCGAATTGAATCTCGATATCTGGATAGTCCATCTTGTGGCTGCTTCGGATCAGGCCACCAGCTTCCCAAAATACGGACGTTGCAGGTCCGCGCCGCGTGAGTATCCATTGGACACCAGCCAAGATCTGGTTCACGGGATGAAGTGCTCGGTGGATGGCCATGGGTTTGGTGCAGGCATATTTGACAATCACCGTCGGGTGCTCTTGCAAGTTTTGCCCAACGCCCGGCAAATCCAATTTAACCTCAATGCCATGTTGGCGCAGGTGATCTGCCGGTCCAACACCCGACAACATCAACATCTGCGGCGAATTGATCGCCCCGCCTGAAAGTATGACCTCGCGGCTTGCCTCAACCCTGTGGCGCTTTCCACGATGGATGTATTCGACCCCCGTCGCGCAGTCGCCTTCGATGACAATTTTCTGCACCAAAGCGTCTGTCACTAGAGCGCAGTTCTTGCGCCTCAGAGCTGGGCGCAGATGGGCAACAGCTGCACTGCAACGCCGACCATTTCGTGTGGTGCTGTCAAATCGGGCGAGGCCCTCGGGCCTGTAGCCATTGAGGTCTTCTGAGTAGCCGTGATCAGATTGTGCACCCGCATCAAGAAACGCATCAAACAGCGGCGTCTCAAGCCTGCCTTTGGTGGTATTGAGCGGCCCAGACCCGCCGCGCCAGTCATCCGCTCCGCGGTCACTGGTTTCACCTGCCTTAAAGTAAGGCAGGCACTGGGCATAGCTCCATTTTGGCAGATTGAAATCGGTCCCCCACCGATCAAAATCGTAGGGGTGGCCGCGCATGTAGACCATCGAATTTATTGACGAAGAGCCGCCAACGACCTTGCCACGCGACATTTCTATACTGCGACCGGAGGCTTCCGGTTCATCTTCGGTCATGTAGTTCCAATTGAGTTTTGGGTCTTTGAAAACCTTGTAGACGGCCGCCGGAATATGGATCATCAGGTTGCGGTCCATCGGTCCGGCCTCAAGCACCAAGACAGAATGTTTGCCGTCCTCGCTCAGCCGATTTGCCAACACGCAGCCAGCCGATCCCGCGCCAACAATGATGTAGTCGTATGTTTCGTTCGCCATCTCGTTTCCTGTAATTTCCTTCTGAATTGGACAAGGCCGGTGTTCTGATCAGCCCCTTCACCAAGGGCGCTTTTGAATGCGCTTGGACGCTTCAGTTGTGCCATCGTGAAACGAACCGAACCACCGGTCCCACGGCATCTCGGCAGAGCCGTAGTTGCATTTGAAATGACGGTGATGAAGCTGATGGAAGAAGTTGCCAAGATCGAACCGGTTTTTCTCATTCACTTCCACGCCCTCATAGCCTGAATGCTCGGCCATCGGGTTGAGTGACAGAAGATACAGATGAAACAGCATGTGCGCTGGATGAGTGGCTACAAAAACATGCAGAATTATACTGGAGTAGTAGATAAAATGCTCGATCGGATGCATCGACAACCCGCTCCAGGGGCCGGTGATGATATTCCGATGGTGCACCGAATGAGCCATGTTGTAGAGCGGCGGCCAATGGATCATCCTGTGGACCCAATAAAAATGTACTGACGACCACAACGGAATGAGCACAAACAAAGCCAAAAACCACACCGGGTTCTGAGACCATTCCAGTGTCGGCATGAAACCATTTGCGAAAGCCCAGAAATAGAGAACTTCAAAGACCGTCCAGATCGTCACACCGCTGGCCAGCGTCCAGAACATGTTGTCCAGTAGCTGGTTGTTAAATGTAAACCTGCGGTTCTTTCCGTGTTCGGTCAGGTCGCGCTTTTCATAGCGCAGGCGCAAGCCTTGCCGTTTAAACGTATGAAAATAGAGGTGCATCACGGTGGCGACTACGATCGCTGAAATCAGATTTCGCAGGTAAATGAACAGTACCCAGCTCCAGGTCAGGGTCTTCATTTGCTCAACCGGTGGCATGAGCCAAATCCAGGTCGCGAATGCAAAGGCGAGCCACAGGGTTCGTTCCGATGGCACAAGCCATGATTTGGCGAACCATGCGATGATCTTCACCGGCTTCGGAGGCCAGGAAAACACCGCTGAAACCTTGATCGGCAGTTCAGGATGATAGTTCCAGCTTGGATTGTCTTGTTGGTTTTGCGTGCTCTGAGAGTCTTCAATGTTATCCATCTCCCCGCCTCCCTTCCATTCAATAGTTCTACATTACGGAAATATGTTTCCTTAATGTAGGACGATGGAAGAAATACAACTCTTCTGTCAATACGATTTCAGCCATATCGGGTGGAAAAAATGCGGGTTAGTCGTAGACCCACCCAAGGTTCTTTGAGATTCGGCGCGTGGCAGCCTTCAGGTCATCGGCCCAGTCAGTGACGTGGCGCGGCTTCATGCGCTCGGTTACGCCCCAAACGCAAAGTGCTGCCACAACCTCACCGTGATGGTCGTAAACCGGTGCCGCGATGGCCGATGTTTGCATAAATTCTTCTGCCTCAGCCACAGCCAGGCCGTCGCGGCGGACATCGTCCAACTGGGCCTCAAAGACTTTACGATCCGTAATCGTCTTCGGCGTGTGTTGTTCAAACGTAAGGGTGTCCAGAACTTTGTTCCTCTGCTTTTCGCGCATGTAGGCGATCAAGACTTTGCCACCGGCTGTGCAATGCGCCGCGGCATATTCACCCATCTTTGCCGCATAAGGAACCTGATATGGGTGGATTGCGCTCAAGACGAGCGTGCGAGCACCATCCATGCCCATCAGGCAGACGTTGTGGCCGCAGCTTTCGCACAGTTTTTCTAGCTCGTTTGCGGACTGGCGTTGAAGGTCGCTATTTATCCAAGATTGCCTTGCCCACCCCCTCAAACGCTGGCCAAGACCATAAGTCTTGTTGCGTTCATCAAACTCGATCACACCTTCATTTTGCAGTATCGACAGAAGGCGGTGCGTGGAACTCTTGGCAAGACCTGATGCGGCGAGAACTTCGCTGTAACTCATTGGTCGGCCGCTGGATGCAAGAATATCAACCATGGCCAGAGACCTCGTGACAATGGAGCTTGTGTTTTTCGGTGACATTTCACAGTCTTTCAGTGGATCGGTTCGGCGGTTCAATTCGGCTTCTACCCATTTCCACACGGCAACGCCACCTGTTGCAATATGTAGTTCACGGAATCAAATTTTCTTGCGCGGTAAACGTGGCTGGTTCAATGCGCTCTTTTGTGTGGCATACTGAGGCATGATCTCGACAGCGGAACTTGGAGCGCGATCTGTAATTCTTGATATACAGCTCAATGTTTAGAAAACTTGGCCTAAGCTAAATTGAATTTTCAAGACCGTTTCCTTGAGTGCCTCGATACGCGATCTAACCGACAGCTTTGAACGTCCGCTTCAGTTAATAATGCTGCACTGCCAAACAATCGTCGCCACGACTGCGAGCAAATGCTGCGTCAGCACTAGCTGCACCTGCACAAGGCCGCTTAGTCCGC
>CALFSV010000197.1 GCA_937916485.1 uncultured Paracoccaceae bacterium
GGAACAGCAGACTAGTACGACACAGTCTAGTAATTATCGATACTTCAATGCTCTTAAGATGTAAGCGCTTCATTGATACCGCAGCTTATGCGGCTTGACTGTCGGTTACGGATGCCAGCGGCGTCCAATTCCACGGTAGCAATTCATCGAGCCTGTTGATCTTGTGGTCGTGTATGCGGTCGAGGACGTCGGCAAGGTAGGCCTGCGGGTCGACGCCGTTTAGCTTGGCCGTTTCGATAACCGTCATGGCACGCGCGAGAGTTTCCGCCCCAGTATCTGCCCCCGCGAAGAGCCAGTTCTTGCGACCGATCCCAATCGGGCGCAGAGCGCGCTCGGCTGGATTGTTGTCGATGGCTACGCGCCCGTCCGTCAGGAATAGGCTGAAGGCGTCCTGCCGATTGAGGCCATAGCGGAAGGCTTTGGCGAGAGCGCCCTTGCCTGGAATGCGCAGGAGCTGCTGTTCGGACCATGCAAAGAAGGCCGCGACTTTCGGCTGGCTCAGTTTTTGACGTGCAGCATGGCGAACGTCCGCGGTTTGACCGTTAATGTCGCGCTCAATGTCGTAGAGTTTGCCTATCCGGTCGAGTGCCTCGTGGGCGATCTCGGACTTGTTTGATGCCCAAAAGTCGTGGAAGTCGCGCCGTAGATGCGCCCAACAGGCCGCCTCCCGCAAACGCGGCACACCACCATCGGGTTCAGGTTGGTAGAGTTTAGCGTAGCCCTTGTAGCCGTCCGCCTGAAGGATGCCGCGTGCATCAGCCAGATGGCTCAGGACATGCTCTTCCTTCCAGTTTGGTGCGAACCGATAGACAGCACCGGGTGGAGATGATCCCGCCCAAGGACGCTGATCGCGCACATAGGCCCAGACCCGGCCTTGCCTCACCCCCTTGCCAAGCCCCTTGTCGCGCAAGGACCGGTCCAGCACACGGATTGGTGTATCGTCGGCGTGCAGCAGATCACTGCCCATGATGTCGGCCTCAATCCGTTCGATCAGCGGTGACAGAGTCTTCATGGCGCGCCCACACCAACCGACAAGCGTGCTTTCGGGGATGTCCGCGCCCATGCGCGCGAAGATTTCGTGTTGGCGATAAAGCGGCAAGTGATCATCGAACTTCGAGACCAGAATGTGGGCTAGCAGGTTTGGTCCCGCCATGCTGCCGGGGATCGGGCGGCTTGGTGCGGGCTCTTGCACCATCTTCTCACAGCGGCGACAGGATTTCTTGATGCGAGCGATCTGGATTACCTTCATCTGCGCGGCGATCATATCAAGCAGTTCGCTGACATCCTCGCCCACGACACGTAAATCACCGCCACAGTCAGGGCAGCAGGTGCCAGGATCAAGCTCACGGCGCTCGCGCAGCGTTGCATCCGAGACACGCGGGCGGCGGCGCAAAACGGGTGCAGAAGGCTTCTCTGGCGACGGTTCACTTTGCCCTTCGTCGATGGGTGCGTCATCTTCCTCCGCCACCGCAACCAGCAGATCTTCCAGCGCCAGTTCCAACTGTTCAATCTCGCGCTCAATCTTTTCCGATGATTTGCCAAAGGCCAGTTTCTGCAACTTGGCAATCCGCAGGCGAAGGGTTTGGACCAACTGATCGTGGACCCGCAGCGTGACTGCCATCTTGGCGTTCTCCGCCTGCAATGCGGCAATCATCGCCTTCAATACAGCGGGGTCATTGGGGAGGTTTTCAGCAAGTTTCGACATGCGTCTGACGGTAATCCCCCCATTTTTAAT
>CALFSV010000198.1 GCA_937916485.1 uncultured Paracoccaceae bacterium
AAAGTGAACTCCGCCACGCCCGTCGCCCTTGGTCGGGTCGAGCTGGTGCGGCTGTTCTCGACCATCCTTAAGCTGGAGGACGGCAAGTATTTTCTGGTGACCCCGGTCGAAAAGGTCGGGATTACGGTGGATGACGCCCCATTCGTGGCGGTCGATTTTGAACGGCGCGGCGGGGATTTGGTGTTCGAAACCAACGTCGGAGATTTCGCGACGGCAGGGACTGACAATCCGATCCGTGTCGCGCGCGATCCTGAAAGCGGAGAGCCTGCGCCCTATGTCCACATCCGTGCGGGCCTTGAGGCGTTGATTGATCGCAAGAGTTTCTATCGTCTGGTCGAGATTGGCGAACATGCCGAACATAACAGCGCGCGTTGGTTCGGATTGCGGTCGGCGGGCGTGTTTTTTCCGGTGATACCGTCGGCGGAATTGGAAGGGTGAACCGCTGATTGCGTAGGGTGTTGAATGGCAAGAATCTGCCGGTGGTGCGATCTGGATGCAAGCCGGGCGTGCGCCTGATCGGGGTTTGGCGCAGCGACAGTAATCAGGGGCAATTTATGGTGCGGCTTTGGCGGTGACATCCATGGGCAGCGCGGGGTCGCCAAAGCGCCAGACCGCGGGACGGTCAGGCGCTCGCCCGGCGCCCTTTGGGCTTGATTCCGGGCGGATGAACACAAACCGACCTTGTCGGCTACAGGCCAGACTGCGCGACCGTTCCACCTTTTTGCACTCCAACCCAACCCTCCTGACACAACCCTGTCAGGGGGCCTGTGCGAAGACAGGGCATCGAAACGGATCAAAAAGGAATCACCCGATGTCGTTTAAGCCCGCAAGTGCCGTTGTTTGGACAGAAATTCCCGTCACCGATATGGCGCGCGCCATGACGTTTTACAGTGACTGTGCGTCGTCAGAGTTTTTGGAACCAAGAACGGCCTAAACTAAGAGAGAGTCTGGCTCATCTGATTTCTGTGATTATGCGGCGCGTTGTCTGTGATGCAAGCGCCGCGTTTCGAGCGTCTTTCGTTTGATCCTTTCTCTTTGTTTTAGAATGGCTTTGTCACGGCCGAAGTAGACGTCGGATGGCGTGACGTTGTTGAGGCTCTCGTGGTACCGCTGATGATTGTAGTGTTCGACGAAGGCTTCGATCTGGGCTTCGAGATCGCCCGGCAAGAAGTAGTTTTCGAGCAAGATGCGGTTCTTCAGGGTTTGATGCCATCGCTCGATCTTGCCCTGAGTCTGCGGATGATACGGCGCACCGCGAGAATGCTTCATGCCTTTGTCCTGCAGCCATTCAGCAAGGTCGCCTGAGACGTAGCTGGAGCCATTATCGCTGAGCAGGCGTGGCTTGTGAACGACGTGGACCTGATCACAGCCGGATGCCTGCAGGGCCAGATCGAGCGTATCTGTCACATCCTCAGCCCGCATGTTCGTGCACAACTTCCACGAGATGATGTACCGGCTGTAATCGTCGAGGATCGTGCTGAGATAAAACCAACCCCAGCCGAGAACTTTGAGGTAGGTGAAGTCGGTTTGCCAAAGCTGATTGATGGCGGTGGTCTTGTCGGTGAACTCGCTCGCTGCCTTGATAACAATGAAGGCGGGGCTGGTGATCAGATCGTGGGCTTTCAGCACTCGGTAGACCGAAGATTCTGAGACAAAGTAGCGGTTCCGATCCGTGAAGGTCACCGCCAGTTCGCGCGGCGACAGCTCCGTTTCCTTCAACGCCAGCTTGACGACCTTGCGGCGCACCGTGTCAGGAATGCGGTTCCAGACGTTTTTTGGCTTGGGGGATTGATCCTGCAGCCCAGCCTCGCCACGCTGCAGATACCGATCATACCAACGGTAAAATGTGGTGCGGGGCAGGCCCATTTTTGCCAACGTCTGACGTGCTGACAGG
>CALFSV010000199.1 GCA_937916485.1 uncultured Paracoccaceae bacterium
AGAGGCTACGAGACCACCCTGCCCGTCTCAAGCTCGTTTTGTCTGACAGTGCCCAGCGTTGGACTAACGGCTCGAAGCCCGCAGCGGGATCGTGACAGGCGCGCGCTCCTCGGCAACCAGCACTGACTTCAACCCGTCCAGTGTAATCTTGTAATGCCGCTCCAGCAGCGTACAGGCGCGGTCAGTTTCCCGTTCAAGGACTGCATCCAGAATATCCTTATGCTCCCCAGCCGCGCCTTCACGGCGTTGCTTGCTGGGATTGTGGTTCATCGACAGGTTGCGATAGCGAACAGCCTGATCCATCAGGTTCGAACAGAATTCAAGCAACCACGACGATCCGCACCGATCCAGCAACAGCATATGAAACGCCTTGTGGAGATGTTCCCACTTTTCTACAATTTCCCGCTCTTTTCCTTCGGGCAACAACCGGTGCGTGCGGGCCAACCGATGAAAGCTCACCACCAGTTCTTCCTCCCACGCATCGTCCCCGTTCTTCATCGATTCTCGCAGTGCAAGCGTCTCGAGCCAGATCCGCGTCTTCACAAGTTCATCCAGGTCCGTCATGGAAATTGGAGTAACGCAAAAACCGCGATTGCTACGGCGCGAAACAAGCCCTTCAGATGACAGCCGGTTCAAAGCCTCTCGTACAGGCACAACACCAATCCCGTAGCGTATGGAGATGGCGTCAATCTGCAATTTTTCATCAGGAAATAACTGCCCGTTCAGAATGTCGCGCCGAATTTGGTCATAGGCTTCTTCGGAAAGGTTTCTCGTCTCCGCGGCATTCGCCATACTACATCACTCCACCTGGCCTACCCGATTTATTCCAGAACACAAAACGCCGTTCGGCCCAGACCACCGTAAAGTAGAGCGCAAGTCCCAAAAGGCTCAGATAAAGTATTAGCGCGAAAACACGCGGTGTGTCCAGCTGGCTTGCCGACTGCCGGATAAGAGCGCCAAAGCCCCTGCCCCCACCAAGAAATTCCCCCGTGATCGCCCCGGCCATCACCCCCACCGAGGCAATCTTGAGGCCCGTAAAGATATACGGCAGGCCGGTCAGCAGCTTGAGCCTGATCAGTGTTTGCATGCGGGATGCCCCCATTGACTTGAACAGCATACGTTCGTTTTCTGAGGCTGCTTGAAGCCCTGCGGCGGTTGCGACCACAATAGGAAATGTCGCGATAAATGCCGCCAGCGCCACTTTAGAACTGATATCGAATCCAAGCCAAGCAATGAAAAGCGGTGCGAAGGCCACCTTGGGCATGGTGTCGATTGCCACCAAATAGGGCAGAACCGCTCGCTCGCCGAACTTCGTCTCTCCCACCAACACACCCAGTGAAAATCCGATAGCGAGCGCGATCACAAAGCCATAGAATACAGTCAGCGTCGTGGTCCACAACGCCTCGAGCATATAGCCTCCGCTGATCAGGTTCGCCCCGACAAATACCAGATCGTCCAGTGTTTCGGCCGGCGTAGGAAGAATGATCGCGGACACCCAGCCCAAGCGTGTGACGATATCCCAAAGCCCCACGACCGCGACAAACAAAAAGATCATCGCAACACTGCGGGGAATTCGGTCGATAAACGCCTCATGCTCAACCCATACGGTATCGCCACCACCCTCCATGGCTACGGCTTGGCTATTGTCGGTCATTCGTGCGCATCCTTTCCCAACAAATCCCGAATATGGCCAACCAATTCGCCAAAACGCTCAGTATTGATCATTTCCAGTGTGCGAGGACGCGGCAGGTCAACTACCACGTCTTCAGAAATTTGGCCGGGCCGCGCCTTCATCACTAGAATACGGTCCGACATGATAACCGCTTCCGCCAGCGAATGGGTAACCAGAAATGCTGTGGCTCCTCGTTCTAGACAAATGCGTTGCAACTCCATGTTCATGAAGTCGCGGGTCAGCTCATCCAGCGCAGAAAACGGCTCGTCCAAAAGCAGCATCGCAGGGTCTGAAACCAACATCCGACAAATCGATACTCGCTGCGCCATGCCGCCAGACAACTCACCAGGATAGACATTCGCGAAGTCCTTCAGGCCAACCAACTCCAACAAATCCATGGCTTTGTCATGCGCCTGCTTGGCGGCTCCGCGCCCTTCGCGGATCTCGATCGGCAACACGATGTTCTCCACCGCCGTTTTCCAAGGCAAAAGCGTAGCCTGCTGGAACATCATTCCGATATCTGGCCGAGGGCCGACGACAGGTCGGCCCTCGAGGACGACACGTCCGGTCGTCGGTGGCATGAGCCCCGCCATGATCTTGAGCAACGTAGACTTACCGCAGCCTGATGACCCGATGACAGACACGAACTCACCCTTATTGATGGTAAGATTCACGTTATCGAGCGCGACAAGCCGATTGCGAGCGTAAGTCTTAGAGAGCCGCTCGATTTCATAAACCGGCCGCTTTGGCGGTGTGATCGTCGCAGATCTGATGGGTTGGGGCTCCACCATGTCGATCAGGCGTTCCAGCCTGCAACGAACTCGTTCGAGTAGACTGACGCAAGATCACTAATCGGCTCGGACAACGCGCCAGATGCTACGGCAGAGTCGTGAATCGCTTGCCAATGCTCAGGCGGCTGATATCCGAAGCCTTCGCCAATAAAGGCATCAGTGGGCGTCATTCGACCGATAACGCCGTCGAACAAAGGCGCTGCATAATCTTGCTCGCCTTCCTGCGGATTACCTGCAGCGCAATGAGCGAGACAAGTTCCCTTGTTGGCGGGATCAGATGCAAAGCGCGTGCCTCGCACAAGGGCGCGTCCGAATTTGGGAGCAAGATCAGGCATCGCTGCCATCTGGCTTTCCAGCATCGCGATGCCATTACCGAAAAAGCCCAGGTATTGCTCTGGCGTGATTTCCTTCAATTCGATTCCACGCGAGGCTAGGATTGCTGCGTCCGACACAGCGCCCGCATAAGAGCTCACTTCGTCACGCAGGAAAGCAACGGCAGCCGTGCCACCATCGCCCACAGGCAGATAGGTGAAGTCGGTCCCCGCGGTCATTCCGTAATCGGACATGATCGCGCTGGTAAAGGACACCTCGGCACCGTCCGCCGTGCCCACACCGACAACAGTGCCTGCAAGATCCGTTGGCGTCTCAAGCCCACTGTCTGCCTTTACCAACAGGCCAAAGACCGACTTGGGGTAGAGGTTGTAGAGAAACTTAACATCCACACCACGGGCTCGCGCGCCGAGCGTAGGCCCTGGCCCTGGAGCGCCGATGTGAGCCTGTCCGGACGCCATCGCCTGCAACACGGCCGACGATCCGTCGATCGCCTCAAGCATTGGCGTCAACCCTTCTTCCTCGAAATAACCTTCACCAACAGCCACCCAATAGGGCAGCCACGTCAAAGCCGACGGATTCGGAACAGCAAAGGTGATTGCGGTCTGCGCCCGCAATATGGACGGCGCGCCGATGCCGGCAGCAGCCAGTCCGCTCAGCGCTACCTTGCCAAATCCTCGGCGGGTAAATCTGGTCTTAATCGTCATGTTTTCATCCTCCCAAGCCACTTCTGGCGTTTATCGTTCAGAGCATCGACCTCCTCGTCGGCTCATTATTCAAACGTTATATGATTCCCTTTCAATGTCAAAATAATATATTTAATGGCATTTATTAAGTTTTAATATCTTGAACTAACGTTTGATCTGAGCAATCTTCACCCCATTGTGACTCGCCCTGATGGCGGGATTATGCAAATGCCATTCGTTTAAAGCAGGGAGGCTCGACCATGGTTGACTACGCCGTTTCACCGCCGCAGCAGGCTTATCTCGACGTCGCCGGATCAGACAAAAAATATCCGGTTCGACGCATTTATTGCATCGGGAAGAACTATCTCGATCACATCCGCGAAATGAACGCCGACGAACGCGATCCCCCCGTGATCTTCATGAAGCCGTCTGATGCCATCGTGCGCAACGGTGGCGAAATCCCCTACCCAATTTTCACCAAAAACTTCCATTACGAATGCGAACTAGTCGTCGCACTGAAATCGGGCGGCTACAACATTTCTGAAGCCGATGCGTCGTCGCATATATTCGGCTACGCGGTCGGACTCGACATGACCCGCCGCGATCACCAGGCCGAAGTAATCGCGAAGGGTCTGCCATGGGAGGTCACGAAGGGCTTTGACCATTCTGCACCAGTCGGCCCGATCTCGCCGGTTGAAAAGACAGGCATAATGTCTAACGGCCATGTCCGCCTCAAAGTCAACGGCAACACTAAACAGGACGACGACATTTCGCTGCTGATCTGGAAGATCGACGAAATCATCTCAAAGCTATCCGAACAGCACGACTTGACGGAAGGCGACATTATCATGACTGGCACACCGGCAGGTGTGGGAGCTGTCGTAACCGGTGATGTGCTCGATTGCTCGGTTGACGGGTTGGAGCCTATGCAGGTGCGGATTGGCGCGCCAGCAGCGTGACACAGGCCTACCGCCTCAGATCACTCGGCACCGCGACTTTGGGAGAAGCTGCGCCTGACGCGGCTCTTCTCAATGTCCGCCTAGCACCGCTCGCTCCGGGGATGCGAGTAGCAGGCCCCGCGCGAACGGTGCGCTGCGTGCCGGGTGACAATCTCGCTCTGCACCTCGCTATTTCTGCGGCCAGTGTAGGAGATGTTCTGGTCGTCGATTACGGCGGGAGCCTTGCCAGCGGACCGTTCGGCGAAATCATGGCGCTAGCCTGCCAGATGCGAGGTATCGCAGGCATGGTCATCGACGGCGCGGTGCGCGATACAGTACAAATTGCCGCTTTGGGCTTTCCCGTCTTTGCGCGCGGTATAGACATTCGTGGAACGATCAAGCACGACCGCGGCGAAATCGACGCGCCGCTCGAAATTGGCGGCGCACATATCACTAGCGGCGATATGATCGTTGCCGATGCCGATGCCGTAATCGTCTTACCCGCGACGACGGTCGCAACAGCCCTCGCAGAAGGCGAGGCACGCCAGGCAAAGGAAGCCCTTATGATGGACCGCTTGCGCGCAGGCGAGACCACGCTCGAAATACTTGGGTTAAAGACGGAGGACGCGCTATGACCACAATCGCAATTATTGGCACAGGCCGGATGGGAACAGCGTTCGCCAAACGGCTGATCGGAATGGGCCAGCCTGTGACGGTCTGGAACCGCACACTCATCAACACCGACGCAGCAGCCAAAGCAGGTGCAGTCGTCGCACCAGATATCCGCACGGCCACCGCCGCCAACATCATCCTCATCTCCCTCACCAATGCCGCCGCCGTTGAAGCGGTCACCACCGATCTGATCGCGGCGGGCATTTCGGGCAAACTCGTCGTCGATCTCTCGACCCTCTTGCCCGACGAGACCGAAACAATCGCCAAACGGATCGTCGACGCTGGCGCCGATTTTGTCGATTGTCCAGTGGGCGGCACGGTTGGCCCCGCCCTCAAAGGTATGCTCCTTGGGATGGCAGGCGGCACAGCCGAAGCTTTCGCACGTGCGAAACCCGCCCTCGATCACCTCTGTAAGCGCGTTGAGCTTTTGGGCCCCGCAGGCTCTGGCGCCCGCATGAAACTGGCGGTCAACCTGCCCCTCGCTCTCTATTGGCAGACCCTAGCCGAAGCGCTGGCGATGCTCGACGGCTCGGGCATTTCCCCCGATGTCGCAATTTCGCTCATCGCCGACAGTTCCGCAGGGCCTGCCGTGCTCAAGAACCGCGCTCAGGTTGTGACCGATACGCTAGACGGCACTGACCAACCCGGCACCTTCGACATCGCAGGGCTAGCAAAGGATCTGGACCTCGCGCTGCAACAAGGCGCGCTGTCCGGTCACGCCATGCCGTTCTCCGAGGTAGCCCGCAAAAGCTATGCCCGAGCGCTCGACGCAGGTCTCGGTCACTTCGACGGAGCTAGTCTGACCCGCTACCTGCTCGGAAAATGATATGAACCTGCTCTCTGATCCTCTCACGCTCGCCAGTCTCATTGGCGCCCTCGTCCTTGCAGGTGCAGCCATCGGGTTCTTGGCTGGTGTGTTTGGCGTCGGCGGCGGCGCAATTTCGGTCCCTATCTTTTTCGAGATTTTCGGCGCTTTGGGCTACCCCCCTGATGTGGCGATGCCGATCGCGGTCGGTACGTCCCTCGCCGTTATAATCCCAACATCAATAAGTTCCGCCCGCGGGCACCACAAGAAAGGCACTCTCGATGTCGCTATTCTGCGTACGTGGGCGGTTCCTATCCTGATCGGCGTACTTCTCGGCGCGGCCATAGCCCGTTTTGCCGCTCCCGTGGTGTTTCAGGCGACCTTCGTTCTCGTGGCTAGCATCAACGCCGTCAAACTGCTCACTGGCGGCAAAGGCTGGAACCTCAGTGAAACCCTGCCCAGCGTACTCGCAATGCGGTTCAGCGGTATGCTGATCGGACTAGTCTCGGCAATCATGGGCATCGGCGGCGGAGCGGTCTCGAACCTGTTCCTAACCCTGCATGGCGTCCCCATACATCGTGCAATCTCGACCTCGGCGGGCGTCGGAGTGCTGATAGCAATCCCAGGCACGATCGGCTACATAATCGCAGGCTTCGGCCGCGGCGACCTGCCTCCTGGGTCGCTGGGCTTCGTATCGCTCTTCGCCTTCGCCCTAACAATTCCAACCTCGATCCTAACGACCCGCTTCGGCGTTACACTGGTCCACAAGCTTTCCCGCCGCGCCCTCGAAATGGCGTTCGGCAGCTTCCTTGTGCTAGTAGCAGGACGTTTCCTATGGGCTATCATCAGTTAGGCGGGTGCTGTCAGACTAATGAGAACTCGCATCGGATTGCTGGCGCAGCTTTAATCT
>CALFSV010000200.1 GCA_937916485.1 uncultured Paracoccaceae bacterium
TAGATACTGACCGCTCAGAAAGAAAGTCATAGAACATCTACATTTCATGAACCTTTAACCGGGCGGCTGTCTGTGTCGTGTCCAATGGCAGGCCGCCAAGGCGCCATTCGCCGCGTATTGGGCTGAGATCCGCCAAAGGCGGATCAGGCCATGATCAACGTCGGTGATTTAGCCGTCACGCCAAACTACCAACTCGCCCATCTGACGATGGTAGAATGCGATCTTTTTGCAGGTCGGATTGCGCAGGCGCGTCATCGTCTCGAGACGCAAATTGAGATGGATATTGTCTTGCCGCAATATCACTTCTTCCAGACGCTTTATGCCCTGATCGCGCTCCTTGCGAACGATATGAGCGCCGCAAGGCACCGTGCATTCGAGGCGTTCGAAGTCGCACCTTGGTCGGATTGGGGCATCCTTGTCATGGCCGTGGTTCACGGGAAGGAGGTCCGGACGATCTCGCAGGGGATGGAAGCAAGGATCGCCAGATGCTCTCTGAATGCCCGTCACTTTTGCGACTTGCCGATCCGTGACGACGCTCTTGTTGGGAGGCTTGTATCGCTTGCTGAAGGGGCGGGCCCATAAGCCGGCCCAACGCGGCCCTTCGAAATCCGAAGTCGAACGGCATCTTTGTTCAACAGGCTGATGGTAAGCCCTGATCAAGAACGCGCAGCCGTGGCGAAAGTCGGGACTGCGCGCAGCAATTGCAAGAACGCGACCCATCGTTCGATTTTGGGGCAGGGCCTAAGTGCCCAGGAAACCTATCTTTTGTCGAGAAAGCTGCAAGCCTCAAGGATCGTTTCTGCAAGCCCGTCAAAGAACTGCGGCGAAGTCACATCAATCAACCCTGTGGCCACGTCGTCCGAACCGGCGGTCACATCGGTGGCCTTCTTTACGACGATCCGTGTGCTCTTGTTGTTTAGCAGTTCACGATGGCTCGCGCCTGTCCCATGTTTCAAAACATTGATCGCCAAATAGTACTGGTGAAGCCGATCTGCGAGGTCGGCCTGCCCGGCCGCCAAAAGCGCCTCTTTTACTTTGCGCGACAGCGGGCCGCGTTTGAAATGGTGCTGCATCCGCGCTTCGAACACGGCGAAAATATCGACAGCGGCCAGTTCAATGGCGACGGTTTCGGATGCGATCTCTTTCGTCAGTTCGTCTGACAGGGTTTGGCCTTCCGACTGGTTCAGAATTTCCGTCATCCGATCTCGGGATGTTTTTGCGGTGGTCTGTGCCGCGCGGACAAGTTCCGGTAGGGGGAGTGAGGCTGCCATTATTCGTCCTTCCAAGCGTTGCGACACCCATAAGCTAAAAGTGCGCCAATGACAGGGCCGATTGGGGTCATAGGCTCTCGTTCGCTGGGGAGTAGCTGCATCACAGCGAAATCCCTGCTTTGCCTTTGGCACCTAAAAATGTGCGACCTTGCTGCCTTTGGAAGCGCTACCATCTTGGCCATCGTCACGCCACTGATCGGTTGGGAAAGCCTTGTGCGGCTGGGCAACCCGGTTCCGATCAGCTTTGACAAAGCGACACTTGTGGCTGTCCTTGGTCAGATCGTGAACCTTGTGACCGCGTGGCTGCATGTCCTCGCTTCTGGAGAGTTCGCACAGTAGACCCTCGATAGTCCGAAATGTGGCACGATGCACGAATGGCCGGTCTGGGACGGCAAGGCAACGCCCCCGCCGCGCCCGAAACGGTGGCCGAGGCATCTGGAACGCCGCCACTGAGACCGGCGACCGCCTGCGTTTCCGCGCGGTCGAGGATGCGGTGCGTCTGTTGGACGAGCGCAGGAGCCGGGATGACGCGTGTTTCATCGAAGGCCTCAACAAAATGATGCGTGACTGAGGCGATACAGGCACTTGTCAGCTAGAGGCAGGATAACGTGGCACAAAGAAGCTGTGCAGAAACGACATCTTGCAACGATACAGCGGTCTTTTCTGACTGGAACACAATAATGACCGCGAAACTCTGGCGCAACTCAAGGCTTGAACCGCCACATTCGCGAAAGAGGCGCAGACCGCATGAAGTGATGGAGTGTGGCCATGCCTGCATGAGCGATTAGATAGACCCAAACGAGGTTCGCCCAAGCGGAATGAACCGTCATTGCCAAGGAACCGTCAGGTTCGGGCGACTGAATACCTATCCAG
This sequence comes from uncultured Paracoccaceae bacterium, assembly GCA_937916485.1. The sequence continues at coordinate 2,145 of CALFSV010000200.1, forward strand.
ACTTGCGCCGCGTATACACCTCCGCTCACCGTCATCGCCGTCATGAGAAGAAGGCCGAGGCCATGCACAGCGGATGCAAGCGTAACGGCTTCTTCATAATCAGGAAGGCGGCTCCGCAAGGCAATGCGCAGGTGATTGGACAGATCCGCGATGACCGCCTAGCGACGCGCGGCAGAAAGCCACGGAAACAGAGCACCATACGGTGTTCCATGTTTGCGGAAGGTCAGCGCCAGCCAGAACAATAGTGCGAAAGTCAGTGCCGCAAATCCGGCATAGCGGTGGATCTGAAAGATGGCATCGCCCATCGATGTTTCGGATGGGCCTTGCATGATCAGACCGCTGGCAATCTGGGTGCAGATGGACAGGGCAAGGCCGGCATGGACCAGACGGGAGGAAAGCGCATGGTGATCGGCCTGAGGGGTTTCGAACGCGAGTGACATTTGCGGGTGTGCCTTGTGAACGGGATACACCCTTCATATGGCTGGTTCGGTGGTACTTGGTGTTGCCGCATCCTTGCGTTTTTGCAAGAACCGCTGGCGTCGCCGTGGTTTGCGCGAACAGGATGGACGATTTCAGTCCGGGTGCGTTGTGCTTCGAGCACAAGTTTGGTGTGATGATGATCGGCGATGGCCGCGACAAGACTAAGCCCCAGTCCGGTTCCGGGCACCGACCGGCTGGTATCGAGACGAACGAAACGCTCCAGCACCCGCGTGCGATCGGCTTCGGGTATACCGGGGCCATCGTCGAAGACCGCAAGAAACGGATGTTCGCCGCGCATGCCGACAGTGATGCGGATAACGGCGGGGGGCGGACAATGCTCGACGGCATTGACCACGAGGTTGGTTAAGGCTGCAGGTCGCTGTTGCCTTAGCCAACAAATGGGGGCCGGTAGGTCAGATCGGTTTTCCAAGGACTTACTAATTCGTGGGAACCAGTGGCTCGGAGAATTAACGACTTTCAGATAGCGTTTCCAAAGGGTAGGCGCGTGCCGAACACCCATTATCTCAAACGTATCGGAGCGCAAAATGGCCGGGCGGAACTTTCAATTTTTGCGAGCTGCCGCACCCATCCTACTTGGCATCATGCTGTTTGCGCTGGGCCTTTACGCGCTCTACCACCTCCTGAAACCCGTTAATCCGGCCGATGTGGCGGCCCAGATCAAGGCGACGCCAGTGAACGCTCTGGCTGCTGCCTTGGGGGCCACGGTGGTCGGCTATGTTGCGCTGATCTTTTATGACTGGTTTGGACTACGCTTTATTGGAAAGCGATTGGACCGTGGGATCGTCGCGCTTGGCGGTTTCCTTGGTTATGCGTTCGGCAACACGATTGGTGTCAGTGTCGTGTCCGGAGGGGCGGTGCGCTACCGGATCTACTCGGCCGTAGGTCTGAACGCGTTTGAGGTGGCAGCGATTTCGGGCTATATCGCCGTCGCCCTGGGGACTGGCCTCACCATCGTTGGCGTGGGCGCACTCGCTGTGCATCCGGGCGCGGTCGGTGTCTATCTGCCCTATACTTCAGGCACAATTCAGATTGTCGCTGCCGCTATCGTGGGGCTATCGATTGTGGCGATCGGCTGGATCTCTGCGTCCCAGCGCGCCCTGAGCATTCGCGGTCACGAATTGCGCCTTCCGCCGCCCGGCGACCTTGGCGGGCAGCTTTTTGTCGCCCTGATCGATATCGCCGCGGCGTCTTTCGCGCTTTGGGTGCTGCTTCCTGCGGGCAAGCCTGATTATGCGACTTTCGTTGCCGTCTACGCCGCCGCCACAATGATCGGTGTGCTTAGCCATGTTCCTGGCGGGATCGGGGTGTTCGAGACGGTTGTCATCAGCACGCTTCCGGCCGCGGTATCGGTCGCGGATGCCGCCGCAGCGCTGCTGCTATTCCGGCTCGTCTATTACCTTGTGCCCTTTGCGCTCGCGTTTCTGCTGGTTGCGTTGAACGAAATCCGGCTGGCCAGCGGCCTTGGCAGTCGCCTTCTTGCACGTGCGCCGGCTCTGCAACCGGCGTTTGGTACTCTGCACGGGTTTTCCCCCGGTCTCGTCGGTGCTGTCGTCTTTGGGTTCGGGGTCTGGCTGCTGCTTGTCACGATGTTGCCCTCGGTTCGCATCGGAGCCATCGCCGAAAGGGATTTTGTCGGCGCGCTCTTGTTGGAAGGCGGGACCATCGCATCGGCAATGGCCGGCGTCGCCTTGATAATCGTGTCACACGGCCTGGCGCGTCGGGTTTCTTCGGCGTGGTGGTTCGCCATCGGCGCGCTGCTGACGGGTGCTGTCGCGTCACTTCTCAACGATTTCGGTTTCCAGAATGCGGCGTTCCTCGGAACAGGCGCACTCCTGCTGCTACCCTTTAGGGAAGCCTTCGATCGACCTGGCCTACTGACCGCTGGCGTTTTCGACGTGCGTTGGTTTGCTACGGTGATTGGTGTCGGTATGGCTGCTGCCGCGTTCTTCTTTTTCGTCCACAAAGCCGTGCCATATTCGAATGACCTGTGGTCGGAGTTCTCGCGCAACTCGAATACGCCCCGCGCACTGAGGGCGGCGCTGGCGGCAACGGCGCTCCTGTTCCTTTTCGCGGTCTACCTCCTCATACGGCCGATCCGAAAAAAGCTTCCCGAGGATGCAAATCCGGAAACGATCCTGCAAGCCGCTGCGCTTTGCGCTGAGGCGGGAGATCCGCAAGCATGGCTAAGCCAGACTGGTGACAAGCGGTTCCTGTTTTCCGAAACGGACAGAGCGTTCATCATGTATGCCGTTCGAGGCCCATCATGGGTTGCGCTTGGAGACCCGGTTGGTGACCCGACCGAATTCGAGGCGCTCGTATGGTCTTTCGCCGATCAAGCTGCCCGGTCCAATGCACGCCCGGTTTTCTATGAAGTCAGCGCACGTCACCTGGCTCTTTGGGTGGAGCTTGGTCTGACACTCCACAAGGTTGGCGAGGAAGCTGTGGTCTGCTTGCCTGACTTCAGCCTTGCGGGAGGGCGGTTCAAGACCATGCGTGCGGCGCTGAACAAGCGCCAGCGGGATGGATATGAATGCGTCGTGCTGCCCCCGCCACATGATCCAGCTCTGATTGCCGAATTGCGCAATATCTCGGACGCCTGGCTTGGCGGCAAGACCGGACGGGAGAAGGGCTTTTCGGTCGGGCGCTTCGATCCCGACTACCTTGCGTTTTCCGACATCTCTGTTGTGCGAAAAGATGGACGCATCGTCGCCTTCGCAAACATCCTGACGTCGTCCGCCGGACAGCATGTTGCGATCGATCTGATGCGATATTTTCCGAACGAAGCCTCGGGCCTGATGGAGTACATGTTTCTCAGCTTGATCGAGCACTATAAGGCGCAGGGGGCGGAAGAACTAAGCCTCGGGACGGCCCCCCTCTCGGGGCTCTCCGAGCGATCGGTCGCAAAGTCGTGGAACAGGTTCGGGCGGCTGATCTACCGCCATGGCGGCACGTTCTACAATTTTGAGGGGCTGCGTGCCTTCAAGCAGAAGTTTCAACCGGAATGGCGCCCGCGCTATCTGGCATTGCCACCTAATGTGTCGCCCATTCGCGCGATGGGCGACGTCGCTCTGCTGATTGCGGGCTCGGCGCGCGGACTGATCGCGAAGTGACCTCGTGAGTATCTCTCTCGACCACATTCTCAATCGGCTTCACGCTCGCGGTCGCGACAACCTTCGCGGACATGGTTGTGGTGATGACGACCAAGGCCGCGCCGAAACTCGCGGAATGATCCTGCACACGTGAACAACAAAACGGCCCTGGCCAGCGCTGGGCCCGGACACTTCCTGAAAGGACCCATTCCATGCCATCGCTCATTCCGGCCGTTTCGACTAGCGGTCTCTGCAAGTCCTATGCCGGCGCAACGGTGCTGCATCCGTTGTCACTCGATGTGCCGAAGGGAGAGGTATTCGGCTTTCTCGGCCACAATGGTGCGAGGATGACAACCACGATCCGGCTTTTGATAACGCTCCTGGCACCAACCTCCGGAACTGCGCGTATCGCTGGCCATGATATTGGCACTGACCCGCTCAAGGTGCGGGCAGCCACCGGGTATCTGCCGTAAAACGTCCGCCTCTACGACCGCTTCACCACCCGCGAAAACCTGACGTTCTTTGCCCGGTTGTCG
>CALFSV010000201.1 GCA_937916485.1 uncultured Paracoccaceae bacterium
CCGCGAGGTTGCAGAGCTTGGAATGAAGCAAGACGGCGTGTTACCACTCTGGTTCTGGAAAGGCGATGGTTCGATTTTGCGCTCCAGCGGCCAGGTCATGGAAAGCCCCCATTGGGCCGACGACATGGGCGAAGAACCCGAAATTGCGGGCATCTACCTCAACGGTAAGAATGGGCAGCCTTTTCGCCTTGGTTATGCGCTGGCCAATGAATTGTCCGACCATGTTATGGAACGGAAGAACTACCTGTTCCTCTCGCACTCGAAACTACGTGTGTGTGGACTGGGTCCAGAACTTCTGGTCGGCGACCTGCCATCGGATGTTCAGGGCATGAGCCGAATTTACCGGGGTGGCGAGGTTCTATGGGAAAGGCCGTTTGTCTCAGGCGAGGACAATATGACCCATGCTTTGAGCAATCTTGAATACCATCACTTCAAGTATCCACTGTTTCGCCAGCCAGGCCGCGTGAATGTGCACGTTTTTGGGACGGCCACGCTGAGTTTTGTGGACGGTATCACCTTGCAAGACAACGATATCATGGAGATCGATTGTCCTCAGTTCGGACGACCGCTGCGCAATCCAGTAAGAACGCAACACATTGACGGTCCAACCGTCTTCACAACTGTGAGCTGTGCGCGCAAAACCGAGAAACCAAAGGCTGGGGGTCGATTCTCAATCCATAAGTCCCTTTCTGCTGCCCCGCAGCGAAACCCTATCGTGATCCAATCACACCAACTTCTCAAGGTACCAAAAGTATGAAAGATACATATCAAGCAGTCGTTATCGGGGGCGGCATCGTTGGCGCTTCCGTTCTATTTCACCTGGCAAAATTCGGCTGGAAGGATGTCTTGCTGGTTGAGCGTGCCGAGCTGACCGCAGGCTCCACCTGGCACGCCGCGGCAGGGTATTTCGCCCTGAACTCGGACCCCAACATTGCCGCGCTGCAGGCCTATACGATCAAGCTCTACGACGAGATCGAGGAGATCAGCGGCCAGAACGTGGGCAGGCACCATATCGGCGGCCTGCTGCTGGCCTCCGACCCGCGCCGCTGGGAGATGCTGAAAGCGAGCCTCTCGACATTTGAGGTTATCGGCATCGACACTGCGCGGCTCATGTCACCGAATGAAGTTCGTGACATGACAGGTGGGTTCATGAGGACCGACGATCTTCAGGGCGCGCTTTACGATTCTCAGGTCGGATATCTCGACCCCAATGGCGTCACCTACGCCTATACCGGGGCTGCCAAGACGTTCGGTGCCGACGTGGTCGTCCGAAACAGGGTTCTGGACTTGCGCCAACGCGGCGACGGGACGTGGGATGTGATCACGGAAATGGGCCCAATCCACACCGAACATGTGGTAAATGCGGGCGGCCTTTGGGCTAAGCAGTGCGGGCTGATGGCGGGTGTGGATTTGCCGGTGATGCCTCTTGAGCATCACTATTTGGTCACCGAAGCCATGCCGGCCTTGGCCCGAAACGAAAAGGAATTACCGAATATCGCCGATCTCGACGGGTTTACCTATGCCCGGCAGGAACGCAACGGCATGCTCCTGGGGGTTTACGAGCGCAACTACAAACACTGGCAGATGGACGGCGCGCCTTGGGACTATGGCATGGATCTGATCCCGGAGGACATTGACCGCATCGCCCCGGAACTTGAGATCGGGTTCGAACGCTACCCGGCCCTTGCCGAGACGGGCATCCGCCGCTGGGTCAATGGTGCATTTACTTTCACACCCGACGGCAATCCGCTGGTAGGGCCGATAGGTCCACGCGGCTATTGGGTGGCCTGCGGCGTTATGGCGGGCTTCAGCCAGGGCGGCGGCGTTGGAAAGTCGCTGGCCGAGTGGATGATCCATGGCGCACCTGAAGAAGACATCTATGCCATGGATGTCGCGCGATTTGGGTCACATCAATCGAACCGCGAATATGTGCGACAAACCACCGGCCAATTCTATGCGCGGCGGTTCATGATGACCTATCCGAATGAGGAACTTCCGGCCGGACGCCCAATGCGAGTTCCCGGCGCCTATGCCGACATGACCGCCGCGGGTTGCCGCTGGACACAGGTCTGGGGCATGGAGGCACCAAGTTACTTCTGCTCGGACCCCGATTTCGACGAGACTGGAACCCTGTGGCGCAATGCCGCCTTCGATCTGGTGGGTGAAGAGTGCCGGGCCGTAGAGACGGATGTGGGCCTTCTAGATATCTCTGCATTTTCGCGCTTCGAAGTGTCGGGGCCAGGTGCCGAAGCGTATCTCGACAAGCTTCTGGCCTGTCGTCTACCAGAACCCGGTAAAGTCCGCCTAGCCCCGATGCTGGCCGAAGATGGCCGTCTCAGGGGTGATCTGACCTGTTTCAACTGGGGTGACGGTACCCATTGGTTGATGGGGAGTTACTATCTCAGGGCCTTTCACATGCGATGGTTCCGGCTGCACGCATCAGATGACGTTGTCATACGCGACATCTCTGACAGTTATGGCGGCTTTTCTTTGCAGGGTCCCAAAGCGCGAGATGTTCTTCAGAAGCTGACGCATACCGATGTCTCGCAACTCAAGATGATGCAGTGCAAGACACTCGATCTCGGACTGTCCCGGATCAAGGTGGGGCGTCTGTCACTTTCGGGTGAACTGGCGTTTGAGCTAAATTGCATGGCCACGGAACACGCCGGTTTGAGACAGCTCCTGCTCGAAGCGGGTTCTGTGCACGGCATACGCGAAGTAGGCTTCCGGGCCGCTGGATCGCTTCGCCTTGAAAAAGGTATCGGGGTCTGGAACGGCGAGTTTACCCAGGAATACACCCCAGCAATGACAGGCCTTGACCGCTGGATCGCTTGGGACAAGGGCGACTTCATCGGTAAGGCGGCGGCCCAGAGCACCCCTGCGCCAAAGCGGGTTCTTTGCATGCTTGAAATAGATGCGTGCGATGCCGATGCGGCGGGTCACGAGCCCGTTCGCCTCGGCAACGAAGTCATCGGAATGACCACATCCGGCGGATACGGCTACCGGGTGCAGAAGAGCCTGGCAATGGCGTTGGTCGACACGAGACACGCCAAGTTAGGGACTAAAGTCATCGTGGATGTCGTGGGCGAACGTCGGCCCGCCAAGATAATCGAAAGGCAGCCCTATGATCCGGCTGGCAACCGCATGCGCTGAAACGGGGTGGCGATC
>CALFSV010000202.1 GCA_937916485.1 uncultured Paracoccaceae bacterium
CATGCGGCTATTGCTGACGCAGCATCTTTTTGCACATGCGACGGACTTGCAGCTACGACGCAGCCAGCGTCGCGGAGGCAGCCATTGCCTGCTGGTGTAGAAGGGCTGATCACAAGCGCACTTTCGCGGCTTTTTGTTTGGACACGAAAGACGCGGGGCTTTCGGGATTGTTTCAGGTGCTGCTATCACTGGCCCAGAAAACTCGTAAGAGCGCAGCGCGGCATTGCACCCATTCGGCATCGTTGTAAGACATCAGGCAAACCAACTCTTCACGGCGCGTTGTCGAAAAGGACGGGCCGAGGCAGGTCAGATTTGTGATTGCACAAAAGTTGGCTGCATCCGTATGCTGAAACGGGTCAAATCGTATCTCTGCAGAGGATGCCTCGAATCCGGCGTGGCCACGCTAGGTCCAGTTCGCATCGTTCAAGTTTTCGCGCGTTATCACTTCGACCGGTACTGAAGAGATCTGCACTTCACGGTGTTCCAGCCTTGCTATCACAGCGCTTACAGCGCGTTCAGCGATCAATTGCATGTTTTGATGGACTATGAACTGCATCGCACCATCGAGGATGTATTCCCTTGTTTTTCCAGTCAGGTTGTGGCCGATGAATTTGACATCATTCGTCAAGTTTTTCTCTCTCAAGGCGCGGACGACACCTTCATTCCCACCCCCTACATTATAGATCCCTACGACATCAGGGTGCATTTCAAGAACCTCAAGAATTGCATTGTAGTTACCAATCATATCATCCTGTCCGCTCACAGTCTGAATCGCTTCAAGATGCGGGCAATCACTTCGCAAATATGCGCGGAACCCCATTTCGCGATACTCATGGCTGCGATAAAGTTGCCCGCCGGAAAGCACGACGACCTTACCGCCCTGGGAGCAGGATAGCCCCATTAACAATCCCGCTGTGCGGCCACCCGCGCGGCTATCGCTTCCAACGAACCCAATGAGTGGCGCATGAGCAAGGGGTGATACCAAGGCCAAACAGGGAATGTTCCGTAACTTGAGATGCTCGACCGCATCGCGTACACGTTGATCTTCGAGCGCTTGAAAGGCGACCGCATCGATGCCTTGTCCTTCGCACGATCGCAACTTTCGTGCCAGAACTGCCGGTTCCATCTTGGTCGTGAAGATGCATTCAATCGTCGCGTTACCCTGTTCTCCAAAGCGCTGAAAGCACTCGCCTAGGAATTCGGTTGACGGGCCAGCGACCTCTGGCAAAAACACCTTCAGGCGCCATGGCTTTCGCCGATTTTGGATCTGAGAGCCTGTCTCGATGGATTTTTTGGCCTGCAGCACCCGTTGACGGGTGGCTTCCTTAACGCGCCCTCGTTCATTCAGCACCCGGTCAACGGTTGCGATTCCCACGCCAGCAAGCCTCGCGATTTCGGATTGCTTTGCGTGACGCTGCATGGGGGCGCCGTCAGATTCAGTATGATTATCCATCATTTCACATCAATATCACATTAATTGAGAGTAACAACACCTCAAAAGTCATCAATCGTGTATAAATGATGTGTTTTGCTTTGCATTTACGCGCCTCGCAAATAGACAGTTTGCACCGAGCTTTAGCTCTTAGGGAGGATACCATGAAACTATCTACGAAACTCTTTGCCGTTGCTGGTGTTGTACTTGCGGGAACGGCCGCAAGTGCGCAGGACTTTACTTTCAAATATGGCAACTCGCAGCCGGACACGTCAATTCGCTCGCAAACAATGATGTTCTTTGAGACCGAGCTAGAAACACGTTCCGGTGGCCGTATCGAAGTTGAAAACTTCTTCGGTGGTACAATCGGTAACGAGCGTGAAATGATGGACCAGGTTACTTCTGGTTTGATCCAAGGGACACGCGGTGGTTTCTTTGCCGATGCATCTGGTGCGTTCAACATCTACCAGTTGCCATTCCTTGTTGCGAATTGGGACGAAATGCAGTGTCTGGTGGGCAGCGATTTCACTGACAGCATCGAAGTGCGTGCGGCAGAAAATGGTTACCATATTCCAGCAACTGGCATCAGCCAAGGTTTCCGCGCCTATACAAACAACGTGCGTCCTATCACAAGGGTCGAAGACCTCGCTGGTCTGAAAATTCGCGAACCACAATCTGATCTGATGATCGCGACGGGGACTGCACTTGGTTCAGTACCAATCGCGATGCCGTTTGGGGAAACATACCAGGCGTTCCAGCAGGGCGTGATCGACGGTCAGCACAACCCACCACAGAACATCTGGGACTATAACGTTCACGAAGTTCAGAAATACTTGTCTTTGACAAACCACATGACGGGTCCTGACCCGCTGATCGTTAACAAAGCATGGTATGATGGATTGCCTGCTGATCTTCAGGAAATTTTTGACGAAGTCGCAGTTGAAGCTCTTGCGATGTCTGACTCCTTGTATCGTGAAGCTGAAACGAGTGTGATCGACGACATGAAGGCATTTGTTGAGATCAATACACTTGATGCTGAAGCGCTGGTTGGTTTCCAGGAGGCTGTTGCACCGGTCTATGCCCAGATGATCGATGCCGGTCACTTCTCCCAGGCTGACGTTGACGCTGCTCGTGCGGCTGCGCAATCCTGTAACTAACATAGCAAAAGGTTCGGGCCTAATTTCGTTGGGCCCGAACTTTTTAGGGGGGGGCAAAATGGAACAACTTGAAAGAGCCAATAGAATTTTGACCTATCTACTGGAAGCAGTGATGGTCATTTTGTTTGCGGTCTTCCTAATCATTGTCGTTACAAAGGTGATCCTGAGACCCTTTGACACTGCGATCTACGGTGTCGATGAACTGGTGAAAATCGCCTTCCTGACCACAAGCGCCATTGGTGGCGCGGTCGCAATTTCAAAGCGTGAGCATATCGCGATCACCTTTTTCATCGACATCATGCCGCGCGCAATCAAGATTGGCCTTTACGTGTTGGGGCTTGCGCTGATCGCGGCGCTAAACGCAACGCTTGTTTATCTATCTATCGATTGGATCGCCGGTCCCGGAAACAACATCTGGCAACCCTTCGGCATGCGCCAGTCTTATGTTTTTGTTGTGGTTCCGATCGCTTGCTCTCTTGCAGTGGCTTTCAGCCTTGTAAAGATCATCCTTACCCTCGCTGGCCGTGAAAACACTGACATACTTTATATGCCGGAAGACTAATATGTTCATTCTCCTTGGGTCACTCTTCGTCTTTTTGCTTATCGGTGTGCCGGTTGCCTATGCTTTGGGCTTGGCATCCGTAGCCTATTTCATGTTGGAAAGCCCCGCCGCGCTTGGCTTTGTGGTGCAACGGTTCTTTTCCGGCATCAACAACTATCCGCTGGTCTCTCTGCCTTTCTTCATCCTGATGGGGCTGGTGATGAATTCGGGCGGGATCACGCGCCGTCTGCTTGATCTCGCGATGTTCTTTGTCGGTCGCTTCAAAGGCGGCCTTGGGCATGTAAACGTAGTGGCGTCGATGATTTTTGGAGGTATCTCGGGATCGTCGGCTTCAGATACTGCTTCTATCGGAGCAGTTCTTATCCCCGAGATGACCAAGCGCGGTTACCCCATCGAAGTGGCTTCCGGGATCACCGTGGCCTCTTCAACCATGGGGATGATCATTCCGCCGTCGGTGCCAATGATCATCTATGCCATCGCGGCAGAGGAATCGATTGGGCAGTTGTTTCTAGGCGGCATCATTCCGGGTATCATGGTTGGCCTGATGCAGATGCTGGTGATCGCTTATCTCGCCCGCCGCAACGGCTATCCAACAGAAGTGGTGCCTTTCAGCCTCAAGGCTGCTTGGCAAGAGCTGCGCAATTCAGCGCCTGTTTTGATCATGCCGATCATGATTGTGGGGTCGGTTGTCTTTGGTTTTGTGACCCCGACGGAAACCGCGGGCGCGGCTGTTGTCTATGGGTTGATCATCGGCTTTTTCCTTGTCGGACTCTCGGTGATCAAGGAACTGCCCACCGCGATGCGTCAGGCGATTATCATGTCGTCGAAAATCATGATGATCATCGCCTTTAGCCAGGTATTCATCACAGTGCTGGCGTTGGAGCGGGTGCCAAACCAGATCAGTGACTTTATCACTGGTTTTGGCCTTGGTCCAACCGGGTTCATTCTTTTGACTGCGCTGTTGATCTTGTTGGCTGGGACATTTATCGACGTCAGCCCTGCGATCTTGTTGATGACACCTGTACTATTGCCTGTTGCAGAGAAGATGGGAATTTCCGGCGTTCATTTCGGTGTTGTCATGATCTCGGGTCTCGCTGTTGGTGCCTGTACGCCGCCGGTGGGGAATTGCCTGAATGTCTGCGCGGCGATTTCTCGACTGCCTATTGGCAAGATATTTCTGGGTGCGGCGCCCTTCCTGATGGCAAATGTCCTGGTCCTGATCCTGATTTGCCTGTTTCCACAACTGGTCCTTTGGATCCCAGGTGCTGTGTACGGAAACTAAACAAGATTACGGGCAGCGGGGTGTCTAACGGACCCGCCCGGCGCAAACGCGCTGAAACCCTCGCAGCTCGCAGACGCCCGTACGGGCGCCAAAATGAAGCGCGTTTCGGTGAAGATGCCGGACGGAAAAAGGAAGATGGATATGCGCGTAGGTGTAATTGGACTAGGGGATATGGGCAGTGGTCTGGCCAAAAACCTGATTAAGAATGGGTTCGAAACAACAGGATTTGACCTGAGCGACGCACGGATGAGCGCGTTGAAAGAGATGGGCGGCAATGCAGCGTCCAGCGTCTTCGACGTCGCAAAGAATGCAGACATTGTTTACGTCATGGTGATGAACGGCGGGCAAGCCAAGGCGGTAATTCTGGGCGAAGACGGTCTAATCTCTCACATGCCCAAAGGCGGTGCCGTAATCCTGACCGCGACAATCAAACCGTCCGAGGTGCGCGAGATTTCTGTCGCGATGGAAGGATCTGGAATTCATTTGATCGACAGCCCTGTTTCCGGCGGTTTTCCCGGAGCACAGGGCGGCACACTGACTATGATGGCTGCGGGTTCCCCGGAGGTTTTGGATGAATACCAGCCGGCTATGGAGGCGGTCTCGAAAACCATCCATCGGGTTGGCGAACGTGCGGGTGACGGGCAGGTAATGAAATCCTGTTTGCAAACGCTGATTGGGTCGATCTTCGGCGCAACTTTTGAAGCGGCATCTTTAGCAGCAAAGGCCGGTGTTTCCGGCCAGGCATTGTACGACGTGTTCTCGACTTCGGGGGCCAGCTGCGGTGTGGCTAATGGCGCGCTGGAAAATATCATCGACCGTAAGTTTGAAGGCACTGGGTCGGGTATCGGCACCATGCACAAAGATCTGACCATCTCGCTCAATATGGCTGAGGAGCTAGGTGTGCCGCTTTTGATGGCCTCAACAGCGATGCAGATTTTCCATCAGGGCAAATCAAAATATCCCGAGGGTGACAATTGGGTCTGCACACGGGTCATGGAAGAAATCGTCGGCGCTGAACTGCACCGCTAAAAAGGACAAACAGATGAAACTAGGTGTAATTTGCGACGGCATCAGCCGTGATTTGAAACATACCGTCGATGTGATGGATGAATTCGACCTTGAATATGCGGAGCTGCAATTCGTTGGCGATACAGAAGTGGGCGATCATTCAGCACAAGAAATCAAAGAGATCGACACGTTGCTGCGCGACCGCGGCAAGCCTGTGTCTTGCCTCTCGCGCCATATCTTTGCTGGGATGACGGGCGCGAATGTGCCGGGCGATGAACTGCACACCAAACATATGGATTCGCTAAAACGTGTGATCGACATGGCGCATGTTGTCGGCAGCCCATTGGTGCGCATCATGACACCTAAGAAGGAGCAAATCCTGTGGGGTCGTGGCGGTGCTGAGAAATGGAACGTGGCCCATGGGGCATGGGACAAAATGCTTCCCCTGATCGCCCCTGCGATTGACGTTGCCAAGGATGGCGGAGTGACACTTGTTGTTGAAACCGGCAATGGCACGATGGTCAATTCGAACTATACCGGCCGCAAGCTGATTGATGATCTGGATGCCAAGGGCACGTTGAAAATCCTCTGGGATCCGGCCAACAACTTTTGGTGCCATGAACAAGCCTACCCGGCCGGATATGAAGAAGCCAAGGACGGCTATCTTGGCCATATCCACATCAAGGATGTGCAGGTTGATACCCCGCGCGCGACGCTCGAAGTGAAGCGTATGGGGGAAGGCCAGCTTGCGGATCAGTTCCAGCCAATGGCTGATGCGCTGCGCGCGGATGGCTATGACGGTGTCATCAGCTTCGAAAGCGTGTTCCATCCAGGAAACGGCAATTTCGAAGATGGCTTCCGCAAGTGTATTGGGCTTTTCAAAGAGCTTTACGCTTAACTGTTTGATGGCGTTTGGCCGCTGAAACATGAAATTTGATTTGGCGCGGGGGACGTCGGCGTAGAGGTTCTGCCGTAACGCTCCCGTGCCAAATTTTCGAGGTATAGATCCGCTATGTGGCAAACCTCGGTCGTCGCGCCTTGCGGGTACCCCTCATAAGTCCTCATTGGTTGGGAAGGTGGAACAAATTGAGTGTTCTTGATCTGATTACAATAGGCCGCTCCTCGGTGGATCTTTACGGCGCGCAGGTTGGCGGGCGGTTAGAGGACATGGGGTCTTTTGACAAATACATTGGTGGCTCGCCCACCAACATTGCCTGCGGCACGGCGCGATTGGGTCTGAAATCAGCGGTGATCACGGGCGTCGGCGACGAACATATGGGCCGCTTTATCGTTGAGCAATTGCAGCGCGAAGGCGTGAACACAGACGGGGTAAAAACGGACCCCGACCGGCTTAGCGCCCTGGTGCTTTTGGGCATTCGCGACCAAGAACAGTTCCCGCTGATTTTTTACCGCGAGAATTGTGCGGATATGGGGCTGACGGTCGATGATATCGATCCGGACTTCATCCGATCGGCGCGGTCCGTGGTGGCGACCGGCACCCATCTCAGCCACCCACAGGTGGAAGCGGCCACGATCAAGGCACTTGAGATTGCACGAAAGGCGGGGATGCAGACGGCGCTGGATATCGACTACCGCCCGAACCTTTGGGGCGTGGCCGGGCATGGCGAGGGCGAAAGCCGGTTTGTCGAAAGCAAAGCGGTGACCGCGAAGTTGCAATCGACGTTGCATCTGTTTGATCTGATCGTCGGCACCGAGGAGGAATTCCACATCGCTGGCGGCTCGACCGATACGATCAAGGCGCTGCGTGCAGTACGCGCGGTCTCGAAGGCGACGCTGGTGTGCAAACGCGGCGCGGCAGGGGCGGTGGCCTTTACCGGCGATGTGCCGGACAGCCTCGATGATGGCGAGGCGGGCCCGGGCTTTCCGATCGAAGTCTTCAACGTGCTGGGCGCGGGCGACGGATTCATGTCCGGCCTGCTGAAGGGCTGGCTTGATGGCGAGGATTGGCCCACGACGTTGAAATACGCCAACGCGTGCGGTGCTTTTGCGGTCAGCCGCCATGGTTGCACCCCGGCCTATCCGAGCTGGGAAGAGCTTCAGTTTTTTTTTGACCGTGGCATCACACGTCCCGATTTGCGCAACGATGCCGAACTCGAACAGGTGCATTGGGCCACGAACCGGCACGGCGATTGGTCGTCGGTCAAGACCTTTGCCTTCGACCACCGGCTGCAATTGGAAGAGATGGACGGCTACACGCTTGAAAAGGGCGCTGCGTTCAAGGAGCTGTGTCTACGGGCCGCGCTCAAGGTGCAGGACGGGCAGCCGGGTTTCGGGATTCTATGCGACAACCGGATCGGGCGATCCGCGCTGCATAAGGCGACCGGCACAGGTCTCTGGATTGGCCGCCCGACGGAACTGCCCGGTTCGCGCCCCATCGAGTTTGAACCGGAGCTGGGGGATGACCTTGGCCAACTTCGTGAATGGGCGCGCGAGAACGTCGTCAAGCTGCTGGTCTTTGTGCATCCCGACGACGACGCGCAGACAAAGGCAAAGCACATCACGCGTGTAAAGCGCATGTTCACTGCGGCGCGGCGCAACGGGTTGGAATTCCTGCTGGAGATCATTCCCTCGAAAGTTGGTCCGGTTGACGACATGACATCGGCAACGCTGATCCAGTCGTTCTATGACGCGGGCGTGTTCCCCGACTGGTGGAAGCTGGAGCCATTCAAGACCGAGGCCGCATGGGTGAATGTCGTTACCGCAATTGAGCGCGACGACCGCCACACGCGCGGCATTGTTGTGCTGGGCCTCGACGCACCGGAAGAGGAATTGGCGGCAAGCTTTGCGCTGGCGGCAAAGCAATCCCTGGTCA
The DNA here is from genome assembly GCA_937916485.1 of uncultured Paracoccaceae bacterium. The sequence goes on from CALFSV010000202.1 coordinate 8,275, forward strand.
AGGGCTTTGCCGTTGGGAGGACGATCTTTGGTCATGCAGCGCGCAATTGGTTGGCCGGCAATATCACCGATGGCGAGGCCGTTGATGAGATGGCGGGGAACTACGCCCGCCTGTGCAATATCTGGGACAGGGCTCGCAAGGACGCTTTGGAGGAAGTCGCATGAGCAACACAATCCGGCTGACCGCCGCGCAAGCCATGGTGCGTTACATCGCGGCGCAACAGAATGATGATGGCGAACGCTTTATCGAAGGCTGCTGGGCGATCTTTGGGCATGGCAACGTCGCGGGGATCGGCGAGGCGTTGCATGCCGCCAAAGACGGTTTTCCGACGTGGCGCGGCCACAATGAACAGACCATGGCCCATGCCGCCATTGCCTATGCCAAACAGTCGGGGCGGCGTAAAGCGATGGCTGTGACCTCGTCTATTGGGCCCGGCGCGGCGAACATGGTGACGGCTGCCGCCTTGGCACATGTCAACCGCCTGCCGGTGCTGCTGATCCCCGGAGATGTGTTTGCAGATCGTGGTCCTGACCCGGTCCTGCAACAGGTCGAAGATTGGGGCGACGGCACCGTGACCGTGAACGATGCGTTCAAACCGGTGACCCGCTATTTTGACCGCATCATGCGGCCAGAGCAGTTGCTGACAGCCCTGCCGCGTGCCTTCCGCACCATGACCGATCCGGCGGAGTGCGGGCCGGTCTGTCTGTCGTTCTGTCAGGATGTGCAGGCGGAGGCTTACGACTATCCCGAGAGCTTTTTCGAGCCAAAGGTCTGGCGGCAACGTCGTCTGAGGCCCGACGAGGCCGAGTTGGCCGAGGTCGCCGACCTGATCCGGGCTGCAAAACGCCCTGTGATCGTTGCAGGTGGCGGCGTGCACTACGCGCAAGCGACCGGGGCGCTAGTGTCCTTTGCCGAGGCGCACAACATCCCCGTGACCGAAACGCAGGCGGGCAAATCTGCGCTACCTTGGGATCATCCGCTGAACCTCGGCCCCATTGGTGTCACCGGGGGCGCGGCGGCCAACACGGTCTGCGCCGAAGCAGATGTGGTGATCGGCGTTGGCACCAGATTTCAGGATTTCACAACCGGGTCGTGGGGGCTTTTTGCCAATCCTGAACGCCGCCTGATTTCGCTTAACGTGGCGGCTTATGATGCTATGAAGCATGGTGCGGCCCCGCTGCAATCAGATGCCTTGGTGGGCCTCAAGGAATTGGGCGCAGCGCTAAGCGGGTACACGTCGCCGGGTAAGATCGACGGGTTAAAACCCGACTGGTTCGCCAAGGTTGATCCTTTGACCGTTGCTCCAGGCGGCAACGAACTGCCCACGGACATGCAGGTGATCGGCGCTGTACAGCGCGCAGCGGGCGAAAACACCGTTGTCATGTGCGCTGCTGGCACCATGCCGGGCGAGCTGCACAAGCTGTGGAAGGCAGGCAAACCCGGTTCCTATCACATGGAGTACGGCTTTAGCTGTATGGGCTACGAAATCGCCGGCGCCATGGGCATCAAGATGGCTCAGCCGGACCGTGACGTGATCTGCTTCACTGGTGATGGCACTTATATGATGGCGAACTCGGAAATGGCGACGGCGGCGATGATGGGTATCCCCTTCACCGTTGTCGTGACCGATAACCGGGGCTATGGCTGCATCAACCGGCTGCAAATGGGGTGCGGCGGGGCTGAGTTTAACAACCTGCTTGATCACGCCGTTGGTGGCGAGAACTCGAATATCGACTTTGCCAAACATGCCGAGGCCATGGGTGCGACAAGCCTCAAGGTCGGCTCGATTGCCAGGCTGGAAGAGGCCTTGTCGAAACGGTCAGCGGCCAAGGGTCCTTACGTGATCGTCATCGATACGGACCCTTACCTCAGCACGGAACCGGGCGGCACATGGTGGGACGTGGGCGTGCCCGAGGTCAGCGAGCGCGAAGAGGTGAACGAAGCGCGCGCCAGATACGAAACCAACAAGAAGCGGCAAAGGGCAGATTGATGGCTGTGAAAATCGGCATTTCCCTGATCGCCTGGCAGAACGATGATCTGCCGGAGCTAACGAAGGATTACACCACGGAAGGCGCGATGGAGGATGCCGGACGCATCGGCTATTCCGGCGTAGAGCGTGGCCGCCGGATGCCCGGCGATAGCGAAGGCCTGCGGGCCTATCTGGACCGCTATGGCGTGTCGCTTTGCGGCGGTTGGTGCTCTGGGTCTTTAATGGCGAACGACATTGAAACCGAGAAAGAAGCCATTCGCCAACAGGTCGAACAGTTCGCAGCCTTGAACGCGCCTTGCATCGTTTATGCCGAATGCTCGAACACGATTCAGGGTGCACAGGATACACCGGTGTCCCGCCGCCCCAAACTGACCCGCGACGATCTCATGGCCTATGGCGCAAAACTGTCGGAAGTGGCGAAATGGGCGCGCGATAAGGGAACGGGCCTCAGCTATCACCACCACATGGGCGCGATGGTTCAGGACGCCGAAGACATCGACTGGCTGATGGAAGGATCCACCGACGATCTGACACTCCTCTACGACACCGGCCACCTGCATTTTGCCGGGGCCGATCCGGTGGCAGTCCTGGACAAATGGGGCCACCGGGTTCACCACGTCCACTTCAAGGATGTGCGCCAGCCAGTGCTGGACTGGGTGCACGCGGAGGACAAGAGTTTCCTCGATGGTGTTGCCGCCGGGGTCTACTCTGTACCCGGCGATCCGGAAGGCTGCATTGATTTCCAGGCCATCACCGACAAGCTCAGGGCCATGGACTACAACGGCTGGATCGTGGTCGAAGCGGAACAGGACCCGTCCAAGGCGCCGCCTTATGAGTATTCCAAGATCGGCTTTGACCACATCACCGAAATCTGCGGCCGTTCTGGCCTGACAATAGAGAAGTAGTACGCATGGCTGACCTCCTTAGAAAACCCTTTGGCTCGCGCGGTAAAGTGCACCAAATCACGCCAGAAAGCGCCGGTTGGCGCTACGTCGGATTCTCGCTCTATCACCTGAAGGCGGGTGATACGGCCGCCGAAGTGACAGGCGAGCGTGAGGTCATATTGGTGATGATCGAAGGCAAAGCCAAGATCACCGGCGCCGGGCAAGATTGGGGCATTCTGGGCGAACGGATGAACATCTTTAAAAAGACACCGCCGCATTGCCTTTATCTCCCCAACGGCACCGAGTGGAACGCTGTGGCAGAAACCGATTGTGTGATCGCCGTGTGCTCTGCCCCCGGTATGGGGGGTCACGAAGCGCGGCGCATTGGCCCCGATGGCATCACACTGACCGAGCGCGGCAAGGGCACCAACACCCGCCACATCAATAACATCGCGATGGAAAACGAAGACTATTGCGACTCGCTTCTTGTCACAGAGGTCTTCACCCCGGCAGGCCACTGGTCGTCCTATCCCAGCCATCGCCATGACGAGGATGACTTTCCCCGCATCACCTATCTCGAGGAAACCTATTACCATCGCCTGAACCCCGCCTCGGGCTTCGGCATCCAGCGGGTCTATACAGACGATGGCGGTCTCGACGAGACCATGGCCGTCGGCGACGGGGACGTAGTGCTGGTGCCGCGTGGGCACCACCCCTGCGGCGCGCCTTACGGGTTCGAGATGTACTACCTTAACGTCATGGCGGGCCCTCTGCGCAAATGGCGCTTTGTTCCAGCGCCAGAGGTCGAATGGATCATGGAGCGTGATGCTTAGTTATCTCTGATCCACGGCCACATTAGGCGGATGGGGAAGCTCTTCGTTGATCTAGCCTCAGCCGTAAAGACACGCTCTTATCTACTGGTTGTTCGATGGGTACCCTTTTGCACGACACGGACCGAGAACGGTCAGCTAGATATTCTCCTGGGTGATCAATTGAAATATAAGCGGCGTCAATGGCGTTGACGGTGAGCGCCCCAGAACCCGATGTTGCATAGCATCTGTGACGTATTGCACCAGTTGTTCGATGGGTGTGGCGATGATCACATCAGCGGTGCCATCGAGAAGGGCTTCCAGCGCCGGCGGCGAATCTTCGTGGCAGATGTAGGCCACTTTCTTATCTGTCTCGCGCAACGCGGCAAGTGCCCCGCGCACCCCACCTCCGCAATGGTAGATGCCCTTAAGGTCAGGGGCCGATTTCAGCATTTCGGATACTGCTTCATAGGCCACAGCAGAGTCATCAAGATAAACAAGGGAGTCCCTCAACCTCAACTCAGACCGGTTTTCGCGCATGTAACTGCGAAAGCCTGCCTCCCGGTCTTCCTGACCCAGATAACGGAATGACCCGATCAATATCGCCACCTCGCCGGGAGCATTCACTAGTCTTGACATAAACCACCCGGCTGTTCGCCCAGCTTTGCGTCCATCTACGCCAATGTAGCCCGCGATGCATGGTTCGGTGAGCGGACTGAGCAGCGCAAAGACCGGCACATCTTTTTGAACCGAGGCCTGAATGGCCGCATGCACCATAGGATGATCGATTGAGACCAGGCCGATAGCTTCCACTCGGTCTGAGAGTTCCTCGACTGCAGCGGCCAAATCGGTTGGCGAAAGTGTCTCAACAAAAACGATGTCCGCTTCTGCCTGAATGTCCCGAAGGTCACTGCAGCAGCGTTCTATTCCCATCTTGATCGCTTGATAGAACCACTTGCCCTGCTTCTGCAGGATAAAACCCAAACGTTTTCTGGGAGCGACCTCTTCCAACCGCCGCTGCATCAGGCCGCTCGCGTGATAATTCAGCGCTTCGGCTGCATTGACCACAAGCCGGGTTGTCGCCTCGGACACCGGCGCGCGTTGGTTCAAAACCCGATCAACCGTTGCGACACCAACGCCAGCCGCTTCCGCGATATCTTTCAAAGTAGCACGCTTCATGATGTCGAATGATAGTTTTTATCATGCCGAAAACAAGTATAAATGATCGCTTTTGATAGGAAACATTGTAAGTGGATTGCCCAACAAGCGGAATCATCCATGTTAAGGCGAACCGAAATTAGGACGCACACATGGCCCTTGATTCCACGCCTCGCGACTACAGTTTGACCGGAGGAAATTCCGTCTCAGGCTTTGAATTAACCGATTGGTACACAACTCCAATTTCGCGCAAAGAGCTGAAAGCGCTGATGAAGCGCTCGGACAGACCGGCGCTCATCAACTATGGCATCTGGATCGGCTGTACACTGGCCCTTGGTGCCTTGTTGATTGCCACCTGGGGTACCTGGTGGGCCGTCCCAGTCACCTTCGTCTATGGTATTTTCTATGGGTCTGGCGCGGACAGCCGTTGGCATGAAACCGGCCACGGTACAGTGTTTAAAACGCGCTGGCTGAACGACTTTTTCTACCAATTGACGGCGTTCATGTCGATGCGAAACCCTTATGTATGGCGCTGGAGTCACACGCGCCACCACACGGAAACGGTCGTCGTCGGGCGCGATCCCGAAATCGCCTTCCCGCGTCCACCGAGTATTTGGCAATGGGCGCTGAATCTCCTGTACATCCCCTCGATCCTGAACGAACTGCGCAAGATGGTACGCATCGCCACGGGTAGGTTGACCGAAGCAGAACGCAGTTTCGTACCGGAAATCGATCGCCTGCCTGCCTATACCGCGTCGCGCATTCAACTGGCCGTTCTGCTTGGAATCCTGGGTCTGTCTGTTCTGCTCGAAAGTTGGCTTCCTATTATGCTTGTTGGCCTGCCAACTTTCTACGGATCCTGGTTGCACCACATCCTGGCGACCACCCAACACGCGGGAATGGCCGAGGACATTCCCGACCACCGAATGAATTCGCGCACAATCTATCTGAATCCCTTCTTTCGGTTCATCTATTCCAACATGAACTACCACGTGGAACACCACATGTTCCCCAATGTGCCTTTCTTCGCACTGCCGGCGTTGCATGAGGCCATTAAAGATGATTGCCCGCCTGCCTACCCCTCTCTCTGGGCAGCCTACAAGGAAATGGTCCCGGCCGTTTTGAAGCAGCAACGCGACTTCAACCACTATATCCAGCGCCCCCTGCCAGAAGACGCCAACCCGAGCCCCGACTATAAACGCCCGCAAATCGCGGCAGAGTGAGGATAAGATGAGCAACTGGACCAAAGCTTGCGACACAGACGACATCGACGAAGAGGATCTGATCCGCTTCGACCAAGGTGACCGAACCTTTGCGGTCTATCGCAGCCCTTCTGACGAATATTTCTGCACCGATGGCTACTGCACCCACGAAGAAATCCATCTCGCTGACGGGTTGGTGATGGACTACACAATCGAATGCCCTGGTCATAACGGTCAATTCGACTACCGCACCGGAGAACCCACCCGCTCACCCGTTTGCGTCGCCCTCAGAACCTATCCGGTGAAGGTTGAAAATGGCGAAGTGTTCATCGACATTGGTGACGGCGCATGAAGCGAATTTACGATTGGGACGCCAAATTCAGCTTGCGAAACTACACTGCGGCAGACTTGCGTGCCCTGAAGGGGCAGTGCAAGTTTACCCAAACCACGGCCAATACCGCAGAAGAGGCCGCCGCCGCGCGGGACGCCGGTATTGATCTGATTATGGGGAACGCCCAGAACACAGCTGCCGTTCGTCAGGATGCGCCGGATATGTTTTTTACTGCGGCCATCGGTCTTCCTGACTTTCCAACCGAAAAGGATGTTTTGACAGCTGCTTTTGCCGCCATGAAGGATGGTGCCGACTCTGTCTATACCGCCCGCGGTCCGCATATCGTTGAAATGCTGGCGCGCGAAGACATTCCGGTAATGTGCCACCTCGGATTGGTACCGCGCAAATCAACTTGGCGCGGTGGTTTGCGGGCCATCGGGAAGACCGCTGAGGAAGCATTTGAGCTCTGGCAAGCCTTCCAAACCATGGAGAACGCGGGTGCCTTTTCCGTAGAAGCCGAAGTCATCGTGGCAGAAGTGATGGAAGAGATCAGCAAACGAAGCTCTTTGCTGACCAGTTCTTTGGGTTCGGGCCGCGGTGCAGACATCATCTATCTCTTCCAGAACGATATCTGCGGTGAGGTGCCCGACCGCCCCCGCCATGCCCGTGCCTTTGGAAACATCCACGCGCTGGAGCAACAGATCCGCCAGGAGCGGCGCAATGCACTGTCGGCGTTCAACGAAGCGGCCCGCTCCGGATCTTATCCCGCGACCCCAGAGATCACACCAATGGCATCGTCCGAGCTTGAAAGGCTGTTGGAACTGATGTCGCGACAGCAGGAGGCAAGGTGATGCCGTTCAGCAAGATACTCCTTCCTATGGCTCCAGAAGAACCGGACGCCTCAATGCACGCGCTTGAGGTCGCGCGCGAGTTGCTGCGCGAGGGCGGAGAGATCCACACACTCACGGTTCTCGAGGTGCCACCCGGCTATCTCAAGGGCTACCTCACCGACGCTCAGATCACGGAACTTGCAGAAAAGCACCGCGAGGCACGCCGAGAGACCCCAAAAGGAATGGCATCCAACAAGGTCGTCAAAGGGCATCCGGCGCAGGCGATTCTGGAGGAGGCCGAGGCGCTTGGCGCCGATTGCATCGTCTTGGCGGCCCACTCACCGGGCGCACAATCCTTTTTGCTGGGCTCGACCTCGGCCCGGGTCGTGCGCCGCGCAAACTGCTCGGTGATGGTCGTCCGGCAGGGCACGATCTAGATCTTGGCTAGGTTCCGAAAGAATAACACTTACAGAAATAGCGCCTGAACTGATTTGAGTTTGGCACCCGATAGGCTCGATCATAACGCATCGGAAATGCACAGCATACCTATGACCTGGTGGTTTGGCACCTAGCCGAAACAAAGGGGCCTTTGAGGGCGCGCCAAACCTCATCGGGTGCGTCTACAGTGTCGTGTTAACTGAACGTCCGTAATTCCTTTTGCCATACAGCGGATAGCTTTCGGCAGTGCAGCGGGTCGTCGTGCTGCGAGTGCACACAGCACGAATTTGGCGCTTCTGCTATGGGCTCATTTCTGCCGTTCGCTGCGCTTTGGTTGAAGGTCCGCTCAGACCCACCACTTATCCACTTCACCATTACTTCCCCCAGACTTTCACCAACGCCTCCCGCATGACCTCCAGCGCATACCCTGAGCCGTAGTTGGCAGCCACTGTGTTGGTGCTGTGCCCGAGGATGGCCAGGGAGATGGCCTCAGGACAGCCGGTGTTGCGCAGCTTATCCTTCATGCGGTGGCGTAAGCTATGCATCGTCAGCTTCTTGTCTGTGATGACTGAGCGTAGGCGCTTCATCAGCATGGCGGAGCAACTGTCAGCGCCTCGGTCCTTGGCATAGTTTGGAAACAGGGGTGC
>CALFSV010000203.1 GCA_937916485.1 uncultured Paracoccaceae bacterium
CTCTCAGGAAGCATGGACCCTATCAGCCGTACACATAAGACCTGACACTCTCGAGGAACACGATGGCTATACAGTCGAGCTCTTCGACAAAACCTGGCACACTTGGCTCGCCACTCTCCCCGTCGCCCCCCCCCCTCCCCCTAACCCCAACACACTTTTCCCGGTTCCCCTTTCTCCCCCTCTGTTGCATATGGGGGCACCGCAACGACCAACCCGGTGAGCCCAATGCATGACATCCGCATGATCCGCGACAATCCCGCAGCCTTTGACGAGGGTCTGGCCCTGCGCGGCCTCTCGCCGATGTCCTCCGAGATCCTCGCCATCGACGAGGCCCGCCGCGCCCGCATCCTCGCCGCCGAAACCGCGCAGGCCGAGGCGAACCGCGCCGCCAAAGAGGTGGGCGCCGCCAAGGGCAGGGGCGATGAGGCCGAATTCGAACGTCTCCGCGCCGAGGTGGCCGAAAAGAAATCCGCCATCGCCCGCCTGACCGAAGAGGCCAAGGCCGAGGATGCCCGCCTGACCGACATCCTCATGGCCCTGCCCAACCTGCCCTATCCGGACGTCCCCGAAGGCGCGGACGAGGCCGACAACGTGGAAATCCACCGCAACGGCAGCCCCCGCAATTTTGCCTTTACCCCGGTCGAGCATTATGACCTGCCCGCCGTGCAGGACGGCATGGACTTTGAGACCGCGGCCAAGCTTTCGGGCTCGCGGTTCGTGGTCCTGTCGGGCGCGGTCGCCCGCCTGCACCGGGCGCTGGCACAATTCATGCTCGACACCCATATCGAAGAACATGGTCTGGCCGAGACGATCACCCCGGTGATGGTCCGCGAAGAGATGATGTACGGCACCGGCCAATTGCCCAAGTTCGGCGAGGACAGCTACCAGACCACCAACGGTTGGTGGCTGATCCCCACCGCCGAGGTGACGCTGACCAATATCGTCAACGGGCTGACGATCGACGAAAGCTACCTGCCCCGCCGCTACGTGGCCCATACCCTGTGCTTCCGCTCCGAGGCGGGCAGCGCGGGCCGCGACACCTCGGGCATGCTCCGCCAGCACCAGTTCGAGAAAGTCGAGATGGTGACGGTCTGCACGCCCGAGACGTCGGACGCCGAGCACCGCCGCATGACCGATTGCGCGCAGGCCATCCTTGAAAAGCTGGAATTGCCCTACCGCACGGTCATTCTGTGCACCGGCGACATGGGCGCCGGCGCCCGCCGCACCCATGACATCGAGGTCTGGTTGCCCGGCCAGAACGCCTACCGCGAGATCAGCTCCGTCTCGACCTGTGGCGCTTATCAGGCCCGCCGGATGAACGCCCGCTACAAGTCCGCCGAAGGGGGCAAGCCAGAGTTCGTCCACACTCTCAACGGATCTGGCCTTGCCGTGGGCCGTACCCTGATCGCGGTGTTGGAGAACGGTCAGGAAGCGGACGGATCGGTCACCCTGCCCGCCGTGTTGCACCCCTACCTGCGCGGCAAGACCCGGATCACCGCCGAGGGTCTACTGGCCTGATCCGGCCCCTGCCCCGAGCAGCGCATCCATGACCCGGCGCAGGGCGCCCGGCCGATAGGCCGGGTCCCCCGCCACCTTGGTGCGCGCCGTATCCGACACCTTGTCAACCGAGGCTGGCCCCGGCCGGTCCCGCCCGGTCTTGCGCATCCATTGGGTCAGAAGACCGGGGAAACGCTGATTGTGCGCCGGGGCGGTTATGTCTGCTTCGGCCCGGATCGCCGCCCAGCGTTCGGGCCGCAGGTCCAGCCCCGCCGCCTGCGCCCCTTCGGCGATCCAGTCAAAGGCGTGGGCCGACAGCCCCTTGACCTCGCCCCCGCCCCCGACCGACCCGTGGTCGCCGGGAAACCACTCTTCCCGGTAGGGCAGGTCCGCGCGCGGGACTGCCGAAAGATCCGCGTCTTCCGCCACCCCAAGCGCCTGCCCATTCAGCCGGTCGAGGTTGTCCCACCCGGTCGAGGCATAGGCCCGCCGACGCTCGTCAATCGCCACCGCATGCCGGGCCGATGCCACGCTGCGCGACAGGGCCGCATCGTGAAACCGGTGCCTGCCATTGAGGTAGCCGGCAATCCACCAGTAGTTCGGCACCCCAAGTGCCCCGACTGTATCCCAAACCCCAAGGTAGGTGATCTTGAGGTTCACACACATCCCCGGCCGGTTTTGCAGCCGCCAGTCCCATTCCGCATCGCTGGTGGCGGTAAAGGGGGCAAGGTCGGCGCGGTAGGCAAAGCTTTCCTCGGCATCCGGTTTGGCGGACCGGCGGTTGCGGGTGCGGCGCATTGCCTCTTCCACCCGGTGGACATTCTCGCGGGGCGGGATGCCGCAGGACCGGATCAGACCGGCAAGGGACCGGGCGGTATAGGCCCCACGGGAAAAGCCAAAGATGTAAATCTCATCCCCCGGCTCATAGCAAAAGATCAGGGCGCGGTAGGCCTCTTCGATGGTCTGCTCAAGCCCCCAGCCAAGGGCGCCGCCGACATAGCGGTCAAGGACCCGGCCGATCGCACTCGACCCTTTGCCGCTGCCGACGCCCATCAGGTAAAACACCTGCTGGCTGCGCCCATCCTGGGCGGCCAGCCGGACAGTCTGGGCCAGGCGGACCACATTGGTGGGGCTTTGCACGTCCGACCGGTTCCAGGTTCCGTCGCAAAAGATGGCGATACGCTTCATTTCGGGCTCCTTTCCCGCAGCAAAGGTCAGCCCCTGACCCTACGTCAAGTCAGGGTAACCCGCATTGCCCCTGCAAAGCGCAGCGCTGCGCGATACAATAGGGGCATGATACGTTCCCTTATTACCCTGCTTTTCACCCTGACCTTTGTCGGATCTCCTGCCCTGACGCCCCCGTTCAGCGGGTTTGAGGCGGATCAGTTGCCGATTCCCCAGATTGATCCACCAATCCAGCCCGAAGGCTACGCCTTTGCCATCTGGGGTCTGATCTATGGCTGGCTGGTCGTCTCGGCCGTCTACGGGCAATGGAAACGGCCCCGTTCGCCGGACTGGGACAAGGCGCGACTGCCCTTGCTGATCAGCCTTGCCATCGGGACACCCTGGCTGGCGGTCGCCAATGTCAGCGCGATTTGGGCCACGGTGATGATCTTTGGCATGGCAGGCTTTGCCATCGCCGCCCTTCTGGCGGCCCCAAGGGCCGACCGCTGGTGGTTTCAGGCCCCTGTGGGCATCTATGCAGGCTGGCTGACGGCGGCGTCCTTCGTGTCGCTGGGCAGCACGGCGGCGGGGTTTGGCCTTGTGACCGACGCGATGGGCTGGGCCTACCTCGGGATCGGGCTGGCGCTGATCACCGCGCTTGTCGTGCAGCTTCGGGCGCCGCAGGCCCCGGAATACGGTCTGACGGTGATCTGGGCACTGGTGGGGATTGTTGTGGCCAACGGCTACACCCTGCCCGGCGTCAGCATGACCGCCATCGCCGGCATCGCGGTGCTGGGCGCAGCCATCGTCATCGGGCAGCGCCGGACGGCCTGAGCCGCCCTACTTCAGGTGCTTGGACAAACGCGAAGGCTGGGACTTCTTGCGGCCCTTGAAGGGGTTCTTGTCCCCCTGATCGCGCAGGGTCATGCGGATCGGCGTGCCGGGCATGTCGAAATCAGCCCGCAAGCCGTTCACCAGATAGCGCGAATAGCTTTCCGGAACCAACTCCGGGTGCGAGGTCATGACGACAAAGGCCGGGGGCCGGGTCTTGACCTGCGTGGCATAGCGCATCTTGATCCGTTTGCCGCCCGGCGCCGGTGGCGGGTGCTGTTCCAGCATGCCAACGAGCCAGCGGTTCAGGCGCGACGTTGACACCCGGCGGTTCCAGACCTCATGCGCCCGCATGATGGCGGCGTGCAAACGATCCAGTCCCTTGCCCGTCTTGGCCGAAACAGTGACCAAGGGCGCCCCGCGCAGCTGGGGCAAAAGGCGTTCGAACGCCTCGCGCAGTTCCTTGAGCTTTTCCTGCTTTTCGTCCTCGAGGTCCCATTTGTTGACAGCCACCACAACGGCGCGGCCCTCCCGCTCGGCCAGATCGGCGATGCGCAGGTCCTGCTGTTCAAAGGGGATGTCCACATCCAGGAGGACCACCACGACTTCGGCGAACTTGACGGCGCGCAGACCGTCCTGAACGCTCATCTTTTCGAGCTTGTCCTCGATCCGGGCCTTCTTGCGCATACCGGCTGTGTCAAAGATCCGCATGGGCACGTCTTCCCAGTCGATCGCGACCGAGATGGCGTCGCGGGTGATCCCCGCCTCGGGTCCGGTCAACAGACGCTCTTCGCCCATGATCTTGTTGATCAGGGTGGATTTGCCTGCATTGGGGCGACCGACAACAGCAATCTGAAGCGGCTTTTCGCGGGTGGGCACGCGGGGGGCGTCCTCGTCCTCTTCGCCGACATCGACGTCCGTCTCGGGCTCGTTCTCTTCGAACTGGGCGCGGGCCTCAATCTCGTCGGCGATGGGCATAAGAACCTGCAAGAGGTCGGTGATCCCCTCGCCGTGTTCGCCCGACAGGCGGATCGGCTCGCCCAGTCCAAGGGAAAAGGCCTCAAGATAACCAGCCTCGCCCGCCTTGCCTTCGCTTTTGTTGGCGGCCAGCAGGACGTGGGCGTTCTTTTTGCGCAGGATATCGGCAAACAGCTCATCCGTCGGCGTGATGCCGACACGGGCATCAATCAGGAACAGACAGATATCCGCCATCTCGACCGCACGTTCGGTCAGGCGGCGCATCCGGCCCTGAAGGCTGTCATCCGTCGCATCCTCAAGCCCGGCCGAGTCGATGACGGTAAATTTCAGGTCGCCAAGACGCGCCTGACCTTCACGCAAATCGCGCGTCACGCCGGGCTGGTCATCGACCAACGCGAGTTTTTTGCCGACAAGGCGGTTGAAGAGCGTGGATTTGCCCACATTGGGGCGTCCCACGATAGCAAGGGTAAAGGTCATGGCGTCCGGTCCTACATCAGACAGGCGCGATACACCCTTTGCGCCCTAACGGAAAGCCATCAGTTTGCCGTCTGCCGTAAGGACGTAAAGAACGCCCCCTGCCACGACCGGGCTCGACGCGGCACCAGCGGGCAGCGCCACATCCCCGACCGATGCCCCCGACACAGGATCGAATTGGCGCAAAAGACCATCCGACGACGCCAAGATCAGGCGGCCCCCCGCCAGGATCGGGCCATAATGGACAAAGCGGGTGGTCCGGCGCGTCAGCCCGCCACCTTCTTCGGACAAGGGCAGTTGGACGCGCCAGATGGCCGAACCGGTGTTCCGGTCAAGGCGGACAAGCTGGTTGATGTCATTGATCACAAACAGAGAGTCGCCTGCAGGTGCCACGGGCCCTGCTGCCCCCTCGGTCGCGGTCCAGACCCGGTCCCCGGTGTCGGTCTCAAGGGCGACAATCCGGCCCGACATGTTGCCGATGTAGACGCGGCTTCCGTCAATCACCGGGTCCGCTGCGATGTCGCTTGCCGCAACGACCGCGGCATACCCCGGACGGGCCCCACCGATCACCGTGGACCAGCGGCGCACGCCGCCATCGGGGAAGGTTGCGATCACTTCGCCAGAAGGGAACGGGATGATGGCCACATCACCAGCGGCCGCAACGCCTGCCCCGCTGCCGAAATTGGTTGTCGAGGGGGTGCCTTGCAACTGCCACCGCACCCGGCCGTCTGCCGTCTCGATCGCCCAGGCACGGCTATCGCGGCCTACGACATAGACAAGATCGTCAAACACGGTGGGCGCGCCGCTGCCGGGGGCGTCGATGTCCTGGGTCCAGCGGACGGTCCCGGTGTCGACCGCCATCGCGGTGACGGTGCCATAGCCGGTCACCGCGTAAAGGGTGTCGCCAGACACAGCCAGACCACCCCCTGAAATCTGCGCCCGGCGGTTGCCCTCGATCACCAGGGACCGGCTCCAAAGAACCTCGCCTGCTGTCGTCTGGGCCTGCACACCGGCGCCCGAATCAAGGGTGAACACCCGACCGTCCAACACCAAAGGCTCGGCCGTCAGTCTTTGACGGCGGTTGTTGCCGACCCCGATATCGACCGAGAACACGGGCGTCAGCGTCGCCCCCAAGGCTGGATGCGGGAACATGTGACGGGCCGACCCGCCGCGCTGCGCAAAATCGGCGTTCAGCACCGGTGCGGGCAGCGAAATCGGTCGGGCCTCGTTGGTTTCGACCGCTTCGGCCCCGGGCATTCCGTCACGCAAGTCAAGCCGTTCGCCCGGCAGGATGAAGTCCGGCTCAGCGCAGGCACCAAGGAGTGCCAGAGCCATCATCGGTCCCAATAGTGTCCTAAGTGCCAACGGTCTGCCCTTTGTTTCGTTATTCTGTTCTTTGCGAGCCGGGCCTAGTTGCCGGCGTTCGCATCGTTCGTTCCACCCAAGGCCACGATCAGCCCCTGAGCGCGTTCGCGCAAGCTTTGAGTTGCTTCTGCATCCTCGGCAATCGCGGCCAAACCAGACAGGGCCGCCTCGATATCACCCGCCGACACATCCGCAAGGGCCAGTTGTTCGAGGGCCAGCATACGGTAAGGGTTGCCCGGCACGGCCAGCGCCTCAAGCGCGATGCGCCGTTCGGCGGGGTCCATCGTGTCGGCCGACAGCATCAAGGACTTCAACGCAGCAAGGCCCCGATACTCATCGGGGATATCCGCGTCGACGGCCAAAGCGTCCAATGTCGCAATCGCAGCGGCGGTGTCGCCGGAATTCTGCAGCTCGGCCGCTGTGAACAGTGCCGTCACAGCCACGGCTGGGCCTTGGGGATCAATCGCTGCCAACCCTTCGACCCGGCCCGCCGGATCGTTGACCTCAAGCGCATTTAGGAGGGCATCGCCCACCGCCTGTGCCTGCGCCTCGGTCTTGGCCTTGTTCCATTCGTTCCAGGCAGCCCCTCCGACCAGCAGCAGGACGGCCAGCACGGCGATCCAGCCGTAGCGGCGCAACATGGCATAAAGCTGATCGCGACGCAGTTCCTCGGTCACCTCGTCGATGAAGCTTTCGTTATTGCTCACTTTAGCCCCCAGTCCGGCCAGTTCGCGCCCCGTTCAAGGGGCCGACACCGCTTATCCTCGCTCTTCCATATCGTGACTGTACGCCGGTTGCCAAGACCCGCTCCTCAAACTGCCCAATGACTGCCCAATTCCGCTCGTATTGGCAGCTTAAGCCTTGCCTAAATCAGGGTTTGCTGCGGATGCGAGAGGACGCTTGCAGAAAATTATGGGAATTCTTAATCTGAACCGGTCGGTTTAGCGTATTAAAAGTCAACCACCTCTATTGTTTGGATGGTTTCACGTTTAGACGGACCCGAAACCGCCATTATCCGCTTGTCGACAGACGCAAGAAAGAAACGACTTATGAAGTTAATGCCCCTTTTGACCGCTGTACTGGTCTCGATCGCCCTCTACTTTCTGGTGCTTGAGCGCGACGCCCTTCTCGCCTTCGCACAGGTCGAGCAGACCGAGGGCGAGGCGCGTGTTGCCACCCTTGGTGACAGCGAAGGGACCCATATCGTTTCTGTTGTCGCCGTCCATTCAGAAGCGCAGACAATTGACAGCGCCGTCGTGTTGCGCGGCCGCACCGAAGCCGCCCGGTCAGTCGAAGTTCGGGCCGAGACAAGCGGCCTCGTCATTTCAGAGCCTTTGCGCAAAGGCGCCTTTGTCGAAGCCGGCGATGTCCTGTGCGAGCTTGACCCCGGCACCCGCGCCTCCTCCCTGGCCGAGGCCCGCGCCCGCCTGACCGAGGCGATGGCCCGGGTACCCGAGGCCGAGGCTTCGCTGGCTGAAGCGATGGCCCGCGTCCGCGAAGCCGAAATCAACGTGAATGCCGCCCGCCAGCTTAGCGAAGGTGGCTTTGCCAGCGAAACCCGCGTTGTCAGCGCCGAAGCATCTGTTGAGTCCGCCGCCGCAGGCGTCAGCCGCGCAAACTCGGGCCTGATCGCGGCGCAGGCCGGGATCGAGGCCGCCCAGGCCGCTGTCGCCAGTGCTGAGCGCGAGATTGAACGCCTGACCATCACTGCCCCGTTCCAGGGTCTTTTGGAAACCGACACCGCCGAGATCGGCTCGCTCATGCAGCCGGGCGGATTGTGCGGGACGATTGTCCAGCTTGATCCGATCAAGCTTGTCGGTTTCGTGCCCGAGGCGGACCTGGACAAGATCCAGGTTGGCGCGTTTGGGGGTGCCCGGCTTGCCACTGGTTCCGAAGTGCAGGGACGGGTGACCTTCCTGTCGCGGTCGGGCGATGAAACCACCCGCACCTTCCGCCTTGAGGTGACTGTTCCCAACCCAGACCTCTCGGTGCGCGACGGACAGACTGCCGACATCCTTGTTGCCGCAGAAGGCCGCATCGCACATCTGCTGCCCCAGTCATCGCTGACGCTTGACGATGGCGGATTGCTGGGCGTCCGGGCCGTTACGGCCGAAAATACGGCAATGTTTTATCCCGTTACCCTATTGCGCGACACGGTCGACGGGGTCTGGGTCGCTGACCTGCCCGAAAAGCTTGACGTGATCGTGACGGGGCAAGAGTACGTCATCGACGGTGTGGCCGTCGCCCCAACCTTTCAGGAGGCAAATGGATGACCGGTATCGTTGACTGGGCCGCGTCCCGCGCGCGGATGGTAATTGCCTTTGTCGTCCTCTCGCTTGTTGCGGGGGGCGCTGCCTATGTTGGCCTCCCTAAAGAGGGAGAGCCCGACATCGAGATCCCGGCCTTGTTCGTTTCTGTCCCGTTCGCCGGCATTTCGGCCGAGGATGCCGAGGCGCTTCTGGTCAAGCCGATGGAAAACGAGCTGAGCGACCTAGACGGGCTCAAGACCATGTCCTCGACCGCCGCCGAAGGCTATGCCGCCGTAGCGCTCGAGTTTGAGTTCGGTTGGGACAAGACCCGCGTCATGGCCGATGTTCGCGACGCCATGAACAACGCCGAAGGCCAGTTTCCCGCCGGTGCGGACAGCTATTCGATCAACGAGCTGAACTTTAGCGAATTTCCCATCATCATCGTCAACCTGACTGGCGACCTGCCCGAGCGGACGTTGGTCAACGTCGCAAAGCAGCTTCAGGACCGCATTGAAGGCATCGACGCCGTCCTTGAGGCACAGTTGACCGGACAGCGCGACGAGATGCTTGAAGTGGTGATCGACCCGCTTCGCCTTGAGGCCTACAACGTTACGGCGGCTGAGCTGATCGGCGTTGTGGCCAACAACAACCTGCTGATCGCGGCGGGTGAAGTTGAAACGGCCCAGGGGTCATTCTCGGTCAAGATCCCCTCCAGCTTTGACGAACCGCGCGACGTCTACAACCTTCCGGT
The DNA here is from genome assembly GCA_937916485.1 of uncultured Paracoccaceae bacterium. The sequence continues at coordinate 9,310 of CALFSV010000203.1, forward strand.
CAAGACTGAAGGCGACCGGGTCGTCACCCTTGGCGATCTGTCGACGATTGCGCTGACGTTTGAGGATCGGACCTCGACTGCCCGTTACAATGGCGAAACGACGGTCGCTCTCCAGGTGGTCAAGCGGAAGGGCTTTAACCTTATCGACACCGCGGCACTGGTGCGCGAGGCGGTGGCTGCCGAACAGGCCTCGTGGTCGCCCGAACTTCAGGCTGCGATCACCGTTGGAACCTCCAACGACCAAAGCCGCCAGGTTGCCTCAATGGTCAGCCAGCTGGAAGGGTCGGTTCTGACCGCCATCGCGCTGGTGATGATCGTTGTTCTGGCCTCGCTTGGAACCCGGCCAGCCCTTTTGGTGGGCTTTGCCATTCCGACCTCGTTCCTGCTGTGCTTTGCCCTTCTGGCGATCATGGACATCACCATTTCGAACATCGTCATGTTCGGTCTGATCCTTGCCGTGGGCATGCTGGTCGACGGGGCCATCGTCGTCGTGGAATACGCCGACAAACGGATATCCGAAGGCACCGGCCCGATGCACGCCTATGTGGAAGCGGCCAAGCGGATGTTCTGGCCCGTCGTTTCGTCAACCGCCACGACCCTCTGTGCCTTTTTGCCGATGCTGTTCTGGCCTGGCGTGCCGGGGCAGTTCATGGGGATGCTGCCCGTGACCCTGATCTTCGTCCTCTCGGCCTCTCTGGTCGTGGCACTGGTCTATCTACCCGTTCTGGGCGGTGTCACCGGCCGGATGAGCCGCAGTTTTGAAGGTGTCTCGTCCGCGCTCAAGCGCCGCCTGCCCTGGGTCGTCCGGGCAGCCCTTGTGCCGCCGTCACTCTTTGTTGTGTTCGTAGGCGCGATGCTGACGCTGAACCCAGGCTATCTGTCGGGTGAGGCAGTGCAGACGACCGGCTTCGTCTCCTCCCTCCCCGGGATCGTCCTGTTCCTTTTTGGTGCCATGCTCGCCTCGATCACCATTGGCGCCGCCAGAATAGAGCGTAAGGCAAAAACTGTTCGCGCCGGCTACCGCCGGTCGCCCTTTGGTTGGTTGATCCACTTCCTCACCGGTAACCCGATCATGCCCCTCGTCGCGATTGGCACCGTCGGCTTCTTCGTGGTCAGCACGTTTTCCTACTTCGGCCAGAACAGTAACGGCGTCGAATTCTTCGTCGAGACCGAGCCGGAGCAGGCGATCATCTATGTGCAGGCCCGTGGCAACCTCAGCATCACCGAAAAGGACGTTCTGGTCCGGCAGGTCGAGGACGCCGCGCTTGGCGTGCCCGGAATCCAGAGTGTGTTTGCCTTTGCCGGCGAGGGCGGTCTGAACGCCAATACCGCAGGTGCAGGCGGACCGCAGGACGCCATTGGCCAGCTTCAGATCGAGCTTGTCCCATGGGAAGACCGCCCCGCCTATTCTCGCCAGGAAGGCATACCGATTGACCAGCTGTCCGGTTCAGCCGTCTTTGCGGCGCTGAATGCCCGGATGGCCGAAATCCCCGGCATCCAGACCGAGGTTCTCGATCTGGCCCAGGGCCCGGGGGCCAGCAAGGCAATGCACCTGCAACTGTCTGGCGACAACTGGGAAGAGTTGCAGGCAGCCACCGCAACCGCCCGCGCCTACTTTGATGAGCTTCCGGGCCTAACCCTCGTCGAAGACACCCTTCCCCTGCCCGGCATCGACTGGGAGATCACCGTCGACGTCGAAAAGGCCGGACGCTTTGGCGCCGACGTGGCGACGGTCGGGGCCATGGTCCAGCTGGTGACACGTGGCATCCTGCTTGACACCATGCGGGTCGACACCTCGGACGAAGAGATTGAGATTAGGGTGCGTCTGCCCGAAGAGGACCGCGTTCTGTCCACCCTCGACAGTCTCCGCGTCCGCACGCCCTCTGGCCTTGTGCCCTTGTCCAACTTCATCACCCGGACCCCGGTGGCCAAACTGGCCGAGATCCAGCGGATCGACCAACAGCGTTACTTTGACGTGCTGGCCGATGTGACACCCGATCTTGTCAAGATCACTGACACCGAGGCAGGCACCGACAGCATAATGACCGAAGAGGCCGCTCTGGCCGATCCGGCCATCGTCGCGGGGCTTGACGATGGCACGTTGGTACGCACCCCTGTCAACGGGAATGAACGGATCGCCGTGGCGACCGAGTGGCTTGAGACCAATCCCCTGCCCGCTTCGGTCACATGGGAATGGACCGGCGACACCCAGGACCAGGAGGAAAGCGGCCAGTTCCTGATGACCGCCTTTGCGGGGGCGTTGGGGCTGATGTTCATCATCCTGCTGGCGCAGTTCAACTCTATCTACAACTCGGTTCTGGTGCTTCTGGCCGTGGTTCTGTCCACGACCGGCGTTCTGATCGGGATGCTGGTGATGGATCAGGCCTTCTCGATCATCATGACCGGGACGGGCATCGTGGCGCTGGCCGGGATCGTGGTGAACAACAACATCGTTCTGATCGACACCTATCAGGAATACAGCCAGTACATGCCCCGGTCCGAGGCGATCACCCGCACAGCAGAGGATCGCATCCGCCCCGTACTGTTGACCACCATCACAACGATGGCAGGCCTCGCGCCGATGATGTTTGGCCTCAGCCTCGACTTCATCGGGGGCGGCTACACCCTCGACAGCCCGACCGCCCTGTGGTGGAAGCAGCTGGCAACGGCCGTGGTCTTTGGCCTTGGCATCGCGACGGTGCTGACCCTGATCTTCACGCCTTCGATGCTGGCGCTTCGGGTCTGGGTCACCACCTATGTCCGCTGGTTTGCCCAGCTGCTGGCCAAACTGTCCTTTGGCCGCTCTAGCCGCGCGGCACAGGACTGGGCGCTCGCCCGCGAGGCCCGCCGGATCAAGGCGCCCGAGTTCATCTGGGCCGACCCGGATGAGATCGCCGCGGCCCCCATGCCCATCGCGCCACCCCTGCGGGCGGCCGAATAATCGCTCAGGCTGCCTCGGGTCGGATCACGACCCGGGGCAGAACCATCAGGGCCAGCACCATGGCCGCGACCGCGCAAAAGGCGATTGCCGCCGCCATCGGCAAGGCCGTTCCGTCAAAGAACGGCGCCGTGAGCGTGATCATGATCCCCCCCGCCAGCATCTGAAGGCTCCCGCCAAGGGACGAGGCGAGCCCGGCGATATCGCCGTGATCGTCCAGTGCCATGACCATCGTCGTCGGGATGACGAGGCCAAGGCAGGCATTGCCCAAAAACAGGAAGCTGATGATGACCGGCAGGCTGCCCAGCCCCGCCAGCGTCAGCGCCAGCAAGGTGCAGCCAAACAGGGCAAAGCCCATCACCGCCACCCGCATCACCGGCACCATCCCAAAACGCCCACCCAGCGGGCCGGCCAGTTGCGACGCCCCAAAGAACCCGATCCCGTTGACTGCGAAGGCAAGGCTGAACTGCACCGGGCTCAGGCCGAAGGCGTCCGAATAGACGAAGGATGCGCTGGCGATAAAGACAAAGAAGCTGGCCATCCCAAAGCCGCCGACAAAGGTCAGGCCCATAAAGACCGGATCGGAAAAAAGCACCCTGGCGCCACGCAGCAGGGAGCGCAGGTTGACCGGCACCCGCTTGTCCCGGGGCAGCGTCTCGGGCTGGGCAAGGGCGATCAGTGCAAAGCTCAGGGCCGCAGCCACGCAAAGCACCCAGAAGATGACGCGCCAGCCGCCCAGCGCCACCAGCCCTGCCCCGGCCAGCGGGGCCAGCATCGGCGAGACAGAGATGACAAGCATGATCATCGCCATCAGCCGGGTTGCCGCCGCACCGGTATGCATGTCCCGGATGATCGCCCGCGGGATGACCATCACCGCCGCCGCCCCGATCCCCTGAAGGAACCGGAACGCCGTCAGCCAGCCAACCGTCGGGGCCAGAGCGCAGCCGATGCTGCCCAGAATGAAGATCGCCATGCCGACATAAAGCGGCGGCTTGCGCCCGACCTGATCGGCCATCGGCCCGTAGACCAGCTGCGACACCCCAAAGGCGATGAAGTAGAGCGTGAGGGTCTGCTGCGTTGCCGCGACCGTCGTGCCAAGATCCTCGGCAATGCGCGGCAAGGCAGGCAGATACATGTCAATGGCAAAGGGGCCGACAGCCGACAAAAGGCCAAGCACAAGGGCCGTGCGGAACAACGGGGACATGTTCGGGATCCTGACAATTTGGAGATCGGCAAGTGTGCCTTTGCCCAAGTCCTAGCCCAGCGCCCTTGCCCTGTCTATCGTGCCCGCCGCGGCAGGAGGCAGCCGATCAGGCCGCCACCTGTTCCTCGGTCTCCTGACGGTGCCACAGATGGGCGTAGCGCCCTTCTTGTTCTAGCAGGGCGTCGTGAGTGCCCTCCTCAACAATCACGCCGTCTTCCAGCACCACGATCCGGTCGGCGTCCGCGATAGTCGACAGCCGGTGGGCGATGGTGATGACGGTGCGTCCTTGCCCCATCGCCTTGAGTTCGGCCTGAATCTCGCGCTCGGTCTCGGTATCGAGCGCACTGGTCGCCTCGTCCAAAAGCAGGATCGGCGGGTTCTTGAGCAGGGTCCGGGCAATGCCCACCCGTTGCTTTTCACCGCCCGACAGTTTCAGGCCGCGTTCGCCAACCGCCGTGTCATAGCCAAGCGGCAAGCCCATGACAAAGTCATGAATTTTGGCGGCCTTGGCCGCGGCCTCGATCTCGTCCCGGGTGGCGTCGGCGCGGCCGTAGGCGATGTTGTAAAGGATGGTGTCGTTGAACAGGACGGTATCCTGCGGCACCACCCCGATCTGGGCGTGCAGGCTTTCTTGCGTCACGTCGCGGACATCCTGCCCGTCAATCTTCAGGCTGCCCCCGGTCACGTCATAAAACCGGAACAACAGCCGCCCGATGGTCGACTTGCCCGACCCAGACGATCCGACGATGGCGACGGTCTGGCCTTCCTTCACGTGGATGCTGACGCCTTTCAGGATGGGACGCTCTGCATCATAGCCGAACATGACGTTGTCCAGAACGACCTCCCCGCCGCGGACGGTCAGGGGCTTGGCACCGGGTTTGTCCAGCACCTCGGCGGGTTGTTCCAACAGTTCGAACATATCGCTCATGTCGATCAGGGCCTGCCGGATTTCGCGGTAGACGGTGCCAAGGAAATTCAGCGGCATGGTGATCTGGATCATATAGGCGTTGACCATGACGAAGTCGCCCACAGTCAGGGTGCCCGCCTGCACCCCCATAGCGGCCAGCACCATCACGATGACAAGGCCCGAGGTGATCAGGAACGACTGACCAAAGTTCAGGAAAGCGAGGGAATAGTTCGTCTTTATTACAGCGGCAGCATAGGCCTCCATCGCACGGTCATAGCGCTCGGCCTCGCGGGCCTCGGCGCCAAAGTATTTGACGGTTTCAAAGTTCAGCAGGCTGTCGATGGCCTTCTGGTTGGCGTCGGTGTCCTGATCGTTCATCACCTTGCGGATCTTGACCCGCCATTCGGTCACCTTGAACGTGAACCAGACGTAGATCGAGATCGTGGCCAGCACGACCGCCAGATACCAAGCGTCGAACAGGAAAAACAGAACCCCCATGATCAGGAGGAGTTCCAAGACCAGTGGGCCGATCGAAAACAGGATAAAGCGCAACAGGAAGTCGACGCCTTTCACCCCCCGCTCGATCACCCGGCTTAGGCCACCCGTCTTGCGGGTGATGTGATAGCGCATCGACAGGCGGTGGATGTGTGTAAAGGTTTCAAACGCCAGTTGGCGCAGCGCCCGCTGGCCGACGGGGGTAAAGATCACGTCGCGCAGCTGCTGAAAGCCGACGTTCAACAGGCGGATCACACCGTAAGCCACGGTCAGGCCGACCGCCCCCATGGCCAGCGCCATGGCCGGCACATCGGGTTCCGCCCCAAGGGTATCGACCGCCCATTTGAAGAACAACGGTGTGGTCACGGCCACAAGCTTCGCAATGACCAGCATCGCCACGGCCAGAACCACGCGTACCTTCACGCCCGTCTCGCCCTCGGGCCAGAGGTAGGGAACGACCCGGCGGATCGTCCGCCAGCCGTCTACCTTGGCATTGTTCAGATTTGCGTTGGTCTTGGGCAATCGCCGCATCAGTGCCTCCGGCCGGACCCGGCCATTGTTTCGGCCTCCATAGGTAGGGGGCCAAGCCGGTATTGACCAGTGGGCGACGGATTATTCAGCGATCTGACCGTCCTCAAGCTCGGGCAGGCGGAAAATCTGGCCAGGATAGATCAGGTCCGGATCGCGGATGAGGTCCTTGTTGGCCTCGAACACCGCGACATACAGGATGCCCTCGCCATATCGGTCGCGGGCGATGGCCCAGAGGGTGTTGCCCGGCTGGACCGTCCGCACGGCCACGGAAAAATCCTCACGCTCTGTATCTTCGGCCATGACGGCGGCGATGGTCGCGCGCTCTTCGCGCAGGAACGGAGTTTCGATCCGGGACAGGACCGCCCCGTCGGCGTCAAGCTGATCGACCCGCAGGGTATAGACCCCCGTCGCCACGTCGCGCAGCAGGGTGGACCATGTGCCAATCTCTGAGATCGGAGCCTCTGCCACTGGGTCGTTGTCCAGATAGACCCGCACGCTGCCAGCCGATGTTGCACGTCCGGCCACAGTGACCTCACCGCTGTCATCATAGCTGATCGTGTCGAGGGCGACGGTGCGCAACACTTCGGGCGCGACTTCGGAGGCGCGGGCGGGTTGCAGAACCCGCAATCCTTCGGCGTCAGCGATCAGGACCGGAGGCGTCGTTGCAGGCGCCGCCGCAGGCGCGGCGATACCTGGCGCGTCAAGGGCGACTTGTGGCTGCGGTGGCTCTGACGGCGCGACCTCGGGAGCTGGCGGGTCGGCCAAGGCGACGTCCTGGCCTTCGGTCCCCGCAACCGCTGCTGTCGCTACATCCGGCGCGGCAGTGACCAAGGCCGGATCAGGTGCGCCGGGCGTTGCGGTGGCCACGGCAACAGGGGCATCCGAGGTGGCCGCTTCGGCCGCGCCTGGTTCAGCGGCTGTCGCGGCCGGTTGGGCATCCCCTTCGGCAGGGGGCTGTGCTGTCGCTTCTTGGGTTGCCTCTGCCACGGGACCCTCAACCGGTGCGGTGTCGGCCGATGGAGCCACGGTCCCGGCGACAACATCCGCCGCAGCCTCGGAGATCGCTTGGTCTGGGTCTGTCGCAACCTCTGCAACAACGTCTGCGGCAACATCTGCGGCATCATCCGCTGTGACCTCTGTTGTGGCCTCTGCTGTGGCCTCTGTTGGGGCCTCTGCTGTGGCCTCTGCTGTAGCCTCTG
>CALFSV010000204.1 GCA_937916485.1 uncultured Paracoccaceae bacterium
CAAGCTTCCACCATGAGAATTCAAAGTTCCTAGGCCCTATTTCTGGGGATGATCGTAAAATTAAGGATGCTAAAATGGCGCTAACACTCAATATTAATGGCGAAGACCATGTGGTTGACGCAGATTCTCAAATGCCTTTGCTTTGGGCTATTCGAGAAAAAGCCGGTTTAACCGGTACCAAATTTGGTTGCGGTATCGCTCAGTGCGGTGCATGCACAGTAATAATTGATGGAAATGCGGTGCGGTCTTGCAACATGCCCGTTGCCGCGGCGGTTGGAAAATCCATTCGCACAGTAGAGGGGGTTTCGGCAGATAACGATCACCCTGTCCAGCAGGCTTGGCAAGAGATTACGGTGCCCCAATGCGGATACTGCCAATCGGGCCAAATCATGTCGGCTGTGGCTTTATTGGAAAAAAACGACGCACCGTCTGACAATGAAATAGATAAGGCCATGGCCGGCAATATTTGTCGCTGTGGGACCTATCCTCGTATTCGTGCGGCCATCCATCGGGCAGCCGAAATCGCAAAATCTTGAGGAGAATGAAAATGAATAAATTAAACTTCACAAGACGAAACTTTTTAAAGGTCACTTCTTCCGTAGCTGGTGGTTTAGTTATCGGTTTCCATTTGCCACAGACAGCCGAGGCTAGTACTGGAGGCGCTATCGAAATCAATGCGTGGTTGACAATCGACGCTGATAATATCGTGAGCATCGTTACGCCTCAAACGGAAATGGGGCAGGGCGCGTTCACTTCCGTACCTATGATGATAGCAGAAGAACTGAACATTCCTTGGGAAAACGTACGCCACGTTATGGCCAGTGCTAACCGTCACGTGAACAATGACAATTTGTACACCACAACATCGACTGGTGGGTCACGAACCGTTGCTAGCCGCCATCCCTACATGATGCAGGCTGGTGCGTCTGCGCGCGAACGTTTGCGGATCGCTGCTGCTAACCGCTGGGGTGTTTCTGTAGATCAAGTTAACGCCAATCAAGGAATGTTGACGTCAGGGTCCCAATCTGGTTCATACGGAGATTTTGCCGCCGATGCTGCAGGAGTTACCCTTGCAGAAGAGCCAAAGATAAAGGCTTACAAAGATTGGTGGTTACTTGGAAAATCTGTGAAACGCCTTGATATTCCACAGAAGACAAACGGCACGGCAACATATGCTATTGACGTTGAAGTCCCTGGAATGGTTTACGCTGCAGCTCAAGCATGCCCAGTACCTGAAGGTAAATTGGTAAGCTATGATTTTGAAGCTGTCAAAAATATGCCAGGTGTCATCTCGGCAGTTGAGTTAAAGCAAGTTAAGCCGGTTGCAGCATTTACGGATCTGCGTAGCGGCGTAGCAATCGTGGCTGAGACTTGGTACCAAGCGAAAAACGCTTTGGCCGTTATGCCAATCGTTTGGGACTATGGTCGCGGTGCATCTATCACTTCAGATAGTCAAGCTGCGGAAGCGATGAGCCTAATCTCTGGACCTGGTACACTTGTACTTAATGTAGATGGCAATCCCGGCAAGAATAGGGATAAAGGTGTGAACCAAGAAGCCGTACCGGGCATTATTGCAGCATCTGACAATGTTGTTATTGGCGAAGTGTTTCATAGACCTTTCGAAAGCCACGCGACGATGATGCCACCATGTGCGGTTGCTGATGTTACGGCCGATCGCTGTGATATTTGGACTTTCACCCAAGATATTGCGCGTTCTTTGAACGAAACTGCTGATCAGTTGGGGCGTGACACTAAGAATGTGCATTTGCATCAAACATATCTGGGCGGCGGTTTTGGCGGCGGCTACAATATGGATGTGCACAGACAAGCCGCGGCAATTTCGGCAGAAATTGGGCGACCTGTCAAAGTCATCCGTAGTCGTGAAGAGGATATTGCTCAAGATTCGCAACGGCCACCAATTTGGGGTACTTATCAAGCCGCGTTGGGTGATGATGGACTACCTATTGCATTAACTACCCACATAGTGGGTGAGGAAAAAATGCCTGCCTTCACGCAGCGCAGCGTGGCCGATATGCCATATATAGTTGCAAACCGTCGGCATGAATATAGCAGTGTGAAAAGCCACATACCCATTGGATATCACCGAGCGCCGGGCGCAAACGCGAACGGATTTGTCATCGAACAAATGGCAGACGAGCTTGCGCAAGCTGGTGGTTGGGATCCACTGGAATGGCGTCTTAAACTTACAGAGGGAAATGAACCTGTACAGCGCGTACTTCTTGCTATGAAAGAGAAGTCTGGCTGGACAACAGATCTTGGCTCTGGTGTGGGAATGGGTTTAGCTCTTGTTGAATCCCACGGCACAGTTTCAGGCTGTGTTGCAACTGTCGAGGTCAGTAGGAGAGGTCAAATTTTCATTGACCGTTTGCAATACTTCATAAACAGCGGTTATGTAATCAATCCACTTAACGCGACAGAGCAAGCTGAAAGCTCTGCCATATGGGAATTAAGTCATACCATGACTGGTGGTCTTCAAATTCGTGATGGAAGAATTGTGAATACGAACTTTGATTCCTACACTATGATGAGAATGGCTGATACGCCTCCGAAGATTGAAGTACATCTTGAAATGTCGGAAGATCAGTGGTGGGGGGGGCTTGGTGAACCAACAGGACCGCCAACACCGCCAGCAATTGCAAATGCGATTTTCTATGCAACTGGAAAACGCATCAGGTCGACACCGTTTTCAAAAGCTGATCTGTAAACCTGGCACCACCGCCGGTCGCGTTGCCGGTAATTTGTTGAAAATTTTTTAAGGGGCCTTTTTTGGCCCCTTTTTTATTGTACTTCATTGGTGTGTCCGGCGTGGAGTTGGAGTTGTCCGACTAATACTTATCCACCGAGCTCCCTAATGTGACGCGGTGCTGATGTTCAAAAATAGCAAAAGCTCTTGCCACCTGAACGACAAGAGCTTTAAGGTCCATAGGACAAATCCTTAATGTGGTGGACCTGCTGAGGCAGCCTCTTTTGCATCCGTTGCAAGGTTCATCCATTCTGCTTGGTCGCTGAAGCGCCACCGCACAAATGAGGCTACGGCTGCGAGCTCTTCTTCCGATAGGGATATCGCTTGCATCTTCCTTGAACTAACACCAAGTGGCGGCTCGATGCCTTTAAGAATGATATTAAATAGATTTTTGGGGCTGTCATCATTCACGGAAAAGCTCAGACCAAGAGAAACAGGCTGCGATTTTACCAGCCTCGCCTTGTGGCATTTGACGCATTTACCTTTAAAGATCTGAGCCCCGGAGAGAATATTTGGTGGCACGTCTTGGCCCACAAAAGTGACGTCAAAGTCCTCTGGTAAATCTAGGCTTGCTATGGCCTTAAAACGCTTGGCGCTCTTATCTGGCTCGATGGGTGGTGTAATTTTGGCAAGCCATGCGGCGATAGCAAAGACGTCATCTTCGTTCGCTTCATACAAATTATCGACAACTTCTGTCATTGGCCCGCCCGCGATGCCGTGTTTTTCGCTCCAGCCATCGAAGAGGTAATCCGCGTAGTCATCAATATCCCAGCCAACAGTTGAGATGCTATGTTCCGCGAGTGGTGGAATGATCCAACCTTCCGCTTCGCCACCTTCAAAAAATGAATTCTTTTTGACGGCGCCAAACATATTTCGGGGGCTATGGCAGGCCGAGCAGTGCCCTAAAGTATTTGCCAGGTAGGAGCCTCGATTTTCCTCAACAGTAAGCGCTGGATCGGCCTCAAAGGGCGCCTTGTTATGAAATAAGAGTTTCCACCCTGCCAAAAGTGGCCGTAGGGAGAACGGAAATGACAGCTCATTTTGCTTGGGCTCTGACGCGATTGGCTCTCGTGTCATCAAGAACTGATAAATTGCCGTAAGGTCTTCATCGGTTGTGGCCGCAAAATGATCGTAGGGAAAGGCCGGATAGAGATGATTTCCTTCACGGTCAATTCCGTCGCGCATCGAGCGTTCAAAGGCTTCATAAGACCAAGACCCGATGCCGTTCTGAAAATCAGGTGTGATGTTGGTGGAGTAGATGGTTCCAAATGGAGTTGGCAGCGTAACACCGCCTGACATATGCTTGGTGCCCTTGGGTCGATGGCAGGAGGTGCAATCGCCAATCAAGGTTAAATTATGACCCAGTTCGATTTGATCGTCGGAGAAGCCAGCCTGGTCAAGAGATGTTAACGGCTTAATTTCGCTTGGAAATACATCGACTGCAACCACCGCAGTGGCCACAAGCACCACAGCAAGAGTCCCTGACATAGCAATTTTTTTATTCATAGTTCGGTCCTTTTAACCAGTATACTGTGTATTCTTGCTGTGAGGTTCCTTTCATCTGCGAACCCCAGGTGTTTCGATAGTAAGGCCCTGCGCTCTTTTTGTAAGGAAGGCTTCGAGCGCCAGGTACTCATCTGCGTCATTGTTATAAGGTTCTGATCGCACCGCGTTCATGCACCACGTAAACATGCGTTGAAGTGAACCGACTTCGCCCCAGATGAGGCGAAATATGGGAAATGCGTTGATTTGCCCCTGACTGATAG
>CALFSV010000205.1 GCA_937916485.1 uncultured Paracoccaceae bacterium
CGATCTTCTTTTCAACATCAAAAATATCGTCGCGGCGCGTGATCAAAGTAGCCCCGAGCTGAGGTACAAAAGCGATTGGGGCATTTTGACGAAGCGTCTTTAAGTCTGGATAAGGGTCCCGCCAGAAATCGTCCGGGCTAATATTGTAAACTTGGGGTTTCAAATTTTTGGCCTCACGAATCTAAACGACGGACGTTGAGTTTATAGAATAACAGACGTGCAATACTTTTGTAGCATCTGTCATATTGGGCTCTCTTGAGACATTCGCTGCAGGCGGGACCAAGGACTGCTATGTGGACAAAGCTGACTAGATCCTTCAAGATGCCAATGGCCGCTTTATCTTGGTCGCAACGGCAACGGCCGATAAGCGGCTATTCGCTTCAGTTGCAAGTTATCAATGTTAACGTAGCAAAAAGCTGACGTTCTTGGTTGTCGGACCCTCATCAGGCACGTGTCGATCAAAGAACGGTTTGAGATGTCCTAAGCATTTGTCTGGCTTTTTCAATTATAGGTGTGTCAACCATCTGCCCGTCCATCAAGACCGCCGCACCGTCTGCTGCCTCGTTGGCGTGCATGACCCGTCGGGCCCAATCAAGCTGGTCATGGGACGGAGCAAAGGCACCCTTGATGGTGCTTATCTGATTAGGATGAATAGCCAGTTTGCCACCAAACCCCAGTTGGCGGGCATAACTTGCGTCGGCCATCACTTGCTCTTGTTCATTTACCGAAACGGTGACGCCATCGATGGGCGAGGGCAGGCCAAAGGCGCGCGAATATGTCACTAAAGACGAGCGCGCCAACAGTAGAGCCTCTGCGGTCTCGTCGCAGCCGACATCCAGTGAGTAGTCGATTGATCCAAAGGCCAGCTGGCACGTCGCCTGCGCCTGACAGATGTCAGGTAGCCCAACAATACCGCGGGCGGTTTCGACCAAAGCGATGACAGGAATATCAGGCCCGATTTGCTCAATATCTGCGGCAGTTTCGGATTTGGGCAACATGACACCCATGCCCTCAACCCTGCGGACCAACTCCATATCGGCGTAAAACCAGTCAGACGTGACGGCATTGACACGTATAAAGCAAGGGACCGGAAGGTCTGCCAAATAGTCTGCCAGTCCCGCGCGCGCCAAGTCTTTGTCGGCCACGGCCACGGCATCTTCGAGGTCGACTATGATGGCGTCAGCGCCACTGTTTGCAGCCTTGGCTATACGCTCGGGGCGCGTTGCTGGCACAAAAAGGGGCGCAACCGCTGGAGAGAATTTCACGGCCATTTACGCGGCCGGCCGGGCTTTGGCGTAATTCGGGCTTTGGACCGTGCCTGAATCAAACAGCTGTGCGATCTCAACATCTGGCAGGCCCACGACATCGCCCAGGATCTCCTCTGTATGCATCCCAAGTGTGGGGGCGGGTACAGGCTCTTCCCTTTCAAACTGCGAGAAATTCAGCGGAGAGCCAGGCACAAGAAATTTGCCAAGACCGGGTGTTTCGATGTCTGAAAAAATCGGGTTGTCAGTTGATAGGTCAGGATCCTGTGCAAGCGCACTTTCAAAGTCACGAAACACCGACCATGTCAGACTGTTGTCATCAAACAAGGTGCCAATCTCGGCACTAGAGCGTTGGGCGAACCACGGCCGCAGAACTTCGGTAATGGCATCGCGATGCATGTACCGTTGTCCTTCGTCTGCAAAATTTGCACCAAGGCTGGCGGCAAGTTGGTCTATTCGCGCGCCCATACCGGTGACCTTCACGATGCCCTGCCATTGACGCTTTGTCAGCCCGATGACCATCACACGTTCACCGTCCGCACAGATGAAGTCTTGTCCATAGGCCCCGTAAAGAGCGTTGCCGGACTTTCCCCGTTTTGCCCCACCGGTGGCCGCATCCCCGATGATGCCAAGATTACCTAACATTGCAGCGGCGACGTCCTTCAACGAAAACTCAACATCTTGGCCCTCGCCTGTGCGCAGACGGTGCCGCTCGGCGGCCAAAAGGCCCGAGACCATCATTTGTCCCGCGATACAATCCCAAGCCGGCAGCGCATGCGCCACGGGATCGGTTGACCCCGCCGGACCCGTAATCGCCGGAAACCCAAGGGCAGGATTTACCGTGTAATCAACCGCAGGACGCCCATGCCGGTCGCCTTTCAGCGCCACCATGATCAAGTCTTTGCGACGTTTGGACAACGTCTCATGATCCATCCAGCCGCGCACTTTTAGGTTTGTCATGAACATTCCCGCACCCTCGCCGGGGGCAGTGATAATTTCCGTCACCAATTCCCGCCCACGATCTGATCGCATGTCGACAGCGATTGACCGCTTGCCCTTGTTCATTCCCGCCCAAAAATGGCTCAACCCATTGGGCGCAACCGGCCAGCGTGTGGCATCGAGGCCCCCACCGAGCCGGTCAAACCGGATTACATCGGCGCCCATTTGCGCCAGCGTCATGCCCGCAAGTGGGACAGCGACAAAGGCGGAGCCTTCAACAACCCGCATGCCATTCAAAACTCCAGCCATCTCACTTTTCCTCCCAGATTGTGGTTGCTTGCATCCCTTGGTGACCGTCGACCAACCCGGTGCAAAGTTTCATGCCATCCTCGGTGGTCTCTCCAAACAGGTGCATGTCGTCAAAATGGAACATCGGATGAATGCCCCGAAACTGAAATTGACGCACGTCGCGACCGCTGTGCCGGATTGCTGCCCGCAGCAGCAACATCGCCTGCAAAGGCCCATGCACCACCAGCCCTGGGTACTTTTCGACGGATTTGGCGTAGGGCAAATCGTAGTGAATGCGGTGCGCGTTGAACGTGATTGCCGAGAACCGGAACAAGAGAGGCTCTGTCACGGCGACGGCTTCGATCATATCGGGTGTCGATGGGACCGGTTTTGGCTTTGGCGGTACAAAAACTTGCGGGATATTGAGATAGACAATGTCTTGGGTTTCTTCGACGCATAGCCGATCATCTTCAAAGATGGCATGGGCAAGGCTTACAAACAGCATCGGGCCATTTGCCCCTTCTTTCTCTGTGATCGACTTGATTTCAGAGTGCCGCGTCAGGCGCGCACCAATATGAAGCGGCGCGTGAAATGTAAGCGTCCCGCCCGCCCACATCCGTCGTTCCAAATGAACGGGCGGCAAAAAGCCCCCGAGCTTTGGGTGACCGTCATTGGATAGCTCCGTGGTGTCGACATTCGGGGTGAAGGCGCACCAATGGGACAACAATGGCATAACAGCACCTGCCCGACCCGCGTCAAATCCGACTGTCGCCGCATGACGCGCGGCCGCGCTTTCATCGAAGACAGCGTGATCTTGCTGGGTCCGCCCGATCCATTGTGTGAAGTCAGTTTTTAAAATTGTCTGCACCCCCTCCAAGAGTTCACCCAGCACTCCATACAACCGATAAGTTCAAAAATCAAATGATTATAATAACTTAAATGGATACATTGGTATGCAATCAATCGATATATTGCGCTGCAGCATGGCTAACGAGCCGGAAACAATTGTAAAGTTGCAGAGGCTGCAGGTGCAGCAAAGACCGATAATTTATTGGGATCGGTCACACTCAAGAACCGCGTTCTTCAAGAAACGAAGTGAGGTGCCCTGGGTCAATTTGCCAAGCAACAAGCCGCGAAACGAATGGCGGTTTTAGGAAAGCCGCGTTGCAGTGCGTTACCTCACCACCGATATCCGCGAAGAGCCATGACTTTAAAGATAACTTAGTGATTTCCTCGAAACCGAACTTTCGCTGCGGCACAGAAAGTCGACAGGTTGGGCTCTTAGCAGTCATTCGCTGCACCTTACCCAAAGGTCCGCTAAGGCCTGAT
>CALFSV010000206.1 GCA_937916485.1 uncultured Paracoccaceae bacterium
CAAAACCTGCGCCACAAGGCTCGGACGCGATCTTGACTGCCCAGACGATTGTTGGCTAAAATGAAATTGGTTATTGGCCTAGATGGTCACAGCTCAGGGGAGAAAGCCCTGGACTTTGCAAAGATCGTAGCTGCCAAAGCGGACAGTTACGAACTCATTGTCGTTTACGTCATTGAATGGTCACCTTTCTCATTCCAAACGGCCGAAGAGAATGCCCAGCGGCATAAGCGGCGCGAAGAAGAGATCGCGCTTGCGATGGGTCGTGTCGTCAACCCAGCCGTAGCGTCCCTGATCGAAGCAGGGCTGTCCGCCCGAGGAATCGTGCGCCATGGCGACGTAGCTGACACAATCGATAAAATTGCACGGGACGAAGGAGCAACTCAGATTGTCATCGCCCGTTCAAGTACTGGCGGCCTAACATCGCGCTTGTTTGGCAGCTCAACCGCAAATCTTGTGATGAACGCTCATGTGCCCGTCACAGTCGTTGCTTAAGGAGGGCTTTGAACATGCTTACTATTCAACGTTTTTTACTGTCAATCGGAACACTCTTTGTTCTCTCTGGTCAAGCCGTCGCACAAGAAGCGGCAACCCTTGACGAGCGGGTCAATGAGATCTTTGCAGCCTCCACCGGTTGGTTCGTCAACGGTATTTTTGCCCCCATCCCCGGCACAACGTTCCCTTGGATCGTGATGTGGCTCGTTGTGGGTGCAACAGTTTTCACTCTGTATTTTGCCTTTGTGCAGTTCCGTTTCTTTGGTCATGCTATCAGCCTTGTAAAAGGCGATTATTCAGACCCCAACGACGCGGGTGAAGTGAGCCACTTCCAGGCCCTTGCGACCGCGTTGTCTGGCACCGTCGGGCTTGGTAACATAGCAGGTGTTGCCGTGGCCGTTGGGATTGGCGGCCCCGGGGCCACCTTCTGGATGATCCTTGCTGGTCTGTTGGGCATGGCGTCCAAATTCACCGAATGCACGCTTGGTGTGAAATATCGAAATGAATATCCAGACGGGTCCGTCTCGGGTGGTCCAATGTATTACATCAGCAAAGGGTTCGACGAACTTGGCCTGCCAGGCGGTAAGATCCTTGCGATCCTGTTCTCTATCTTTTGTATCTTGGGCGCACTCGGCGGCGGCAATATGTTCCAAGCCAACCAAGCCCATGCGCAAATCTCTGGAATCGTCGGGGATTATCCTGGCTGGATCACAGGTGTGATCTTTGCAGGGGTGGTCTTCGCAGTCATCGTTGGTGGCATCAAATCCATCGCCAATGTGACTGAAAAAATTGTACCTTTCATGGGGGTCCTCTATGTCGGCGCAGCGCTGATCGTTCTGATCGTAAACTACGACTTGATCGGCTGGGCCTTTGGCCAGATTTTCGCCGGTGCCTTCACAGGGCTGGGCGTTGCTGGAGGTTTTGTCGGTGCGCTGATCCAGGGCTTCAAACGGGCCGCGTTCTCGAACGAAGCAGGCGTTGGTTCCGCTGCGATTGCGCACTCCGCCGTGAGAACCAAAGAGCCGATCACAGAAGGCTTCGTGTCGCTTCTCGAGCCGTTCATTGATACTGTGGTTATCTGCACCATGACGGCGCTGGTCATCACTATCTCGGGTCAGCTTCTGATCGATCCCACAACGGGCAACTACATGCTGAATGAAGCTGGATCGGCGATCGCAACTGTCGGGGACACGTCCGGCGTAGCCCTTACGTCGGCAGCATTTGGCTCCGCTATCAGCTGGTTCCCCTACGTGCTGGCTGTCGCCGTGATCCTCTTCGCGTTCTCGACGATGATTTCATGGTCCTATTACGGCCTGAAAGCATGGACCTATCTGTTTGGCGAAGGCAAAACGAGCGAACTGGTCTTCAAGGTCATCTTCTGCATCTTCATCGTGATCGGCGCAGCGGCCAGCCTTGGTCCAGTCATCGACTTCTCCGATGCAGCGATCTTTGCAATGGCGGTGGTGAACATCACAGCGCTGTATTTTTTGATGAAAGTTGTCAAGAAAGAGCTGAACTCCTACAGCACACGCCTGAAGGCCGGCGAGATCAAGAAGTTCACTCATTAAACATAAATGTCGGGGCAGCTTCTGGCTGCCCCGGCACAACTCTGATGTCGTAGCTCCAGACCGAGCGGCCTAAAAAGTGCAGATCTACTCAGATCTACCGTGCCATATCCAAAAATTCTGCAACAGACATGAATGGCGGCTCTGACGGGCTGCGCCG
>CALFSV010000207.1 GCA_937916485.1 uncultured Paracoccaceae bacterium
GTTTGATTTGCACTTTCTCGCAAATCGCCACTAGCCAGAAGATAAACTTGTTTCATTTTCTAGTCTTTCAATTTGAATTTCTCCAAACGTGAAATTCTTACTCCATGTTTGTATGCCGAGCCCGGATACTTCCCGGCGTTTGGTCTAAGTCCACAATAAGCTTCAGTATCATAGCCTCGAACAAGACAAATAGCGCCCCTTCGTAAAGCGACCCCATAGGCAACGTTGATGCATCTTTTTTCTGATCGTTAGCCATGGTTTGCGCAGTCACAAGGATTGTGTGATCGACAATTTTTGCAGTCTGTGACTGCGCTTGGGCGGTAAGAAACAAAACCGAGGCTCCGCCTGCCTTTGCCTGACCGATCAAGGCGGAGACAGTGGCCAGCGCCCCCGGGCCCGCCGAGACAATGAACAAGTCGCCTTGCATCATCGGGGGGGCCGCCATATCACCCTGCATAGACACTAGCTTGCCCAAATGATGGAGCCGCATGGCAAACCCCTGAATTTGTAGGCCCTCCCGCCCACAACCGTAAAGCATGATGCGTCCTGCGTCGGCGATCATCTGACAAGCAGTTTCGACTTGCAAAGGGTCGATCCCCTCGGCAACTGTGCGAAGCTCTGCTAGTACTGTCTGCATATCGTTTTGTAACTTTAAGATGAAAGCTCCTTTGCAATATCCTTTGTTTGTTCATAGAGCCTGCGGAACAACGCATAGTTTTTCTCGTAGGCAGGGTCTTCTGCTGCGGTAATCTGTGTGGCAATCGGATTCCAGTGTCCGATGTCCGCAAGTTCTGCCTCGCCCAAGGCCACCCGAGCTAGAAACGCATCGCCATAACTTGCACCAACAGTTTTTTCGCAGACAAACTGATCAACCTGCGACGTATCAGATATTGCCTGCATCCAAAGTAGGTTTTTTGTGCCCCCTCCCACAGCAAGAATACGGTCCAGCCCGACACCAGCTTTGCGATAAGTTTCCACTACATGGGCGGTCCCAAACGCAATGCCCTCGATCAAAGCCCGGTACATATGTCCCCTTGTGTGTGTAAGGTTCAATCCAAAAAACGCGCCCTTGGCTTGTGGATCATGGATAGGTGTGCGCTCGCCAGAGAAGTAAGGCAGGAACAGTAACCCTTCAGAGCCTGGCGGAACTTTGTCTGCCTCTGACGCGAGCGTAGTAAAGGCCGTATCACGTGGCAAATCGCGTGCGAACTGATCGCGAAACCAGTGTGTCAGCGTTCCAGAGGTTGCCAACCCCGCCATCGAAGCATGTTGCCCAGGAAAGAGCCAAGGCGCATACCAAAGCCGACCATCACGAACCCGATCCTGCGTAAGGGTAATGATAAAGATAGTTGAACCATACATCATCATCATATCGCCGGGTGATTCCACACCAACACTCAGGGCCTCTGCAGCGGCGTCAATGGTGCCTGCTGTTACGGGCGTGCCTATAGCCAACCCAGTCGCCTCTGCGGCTTCTTTGGTGACGTACCCCGCGATTTCCGACGACCACAAAAGACGTGGTAGCATTTCTGGCGTTGCGATCTCAGGCCCTAGATCAAAGCACCAATCCTGCGTACCTACGTCGTATATAGGTGAAAAATTTGCCGCCGTGTAATGGTCGATTACGTATTCACCGGTCAAGCGCTGTACCAGAAAGCTGGTGGAAGTGAGGATTTTAGCTGTCTTGGCATAAAGGTCCGGCCGTTTTTCCTTTAGCCATAGGATTTTTGGTCCAACGGACTGAGAGGTCAGCGCATTGCCGCAACGCTCCAGGATGAGATCTTCCCCGATGCGTGCTGTCAGAGCCTCAACCTGAGCAATCGCGCGGGTGTCGACGCCGTAAAGCACCCCGTTCATCAATGGGGCGTCGTTTGCGTCCACGGGCAACATGCAAGGGCCAATGGCTGAGCAAGCAATTGCCTTGATCTGTTCCGATGCGCAGCCAGCATTGGCAATCAGTTCTTTCGTGACTTTAACAAAATCGCCCCACCAATCTTCTAGAGGCCTGTGTTCAGCCCAGCCGGGCTGCGGAACAATCATCTCATGCCGGTGGCGCGCTGTTGCAATTACAACGCCTGCGGCATCAACCAAAACGCCTTTAGTCTCAAACGTACCGATGTCGATTCCAAGAGTGTAGCTCATACCCAACGCTTTAATAAAAAGTCTGGACCGATGCGCGCAAGCCCTGCAACAAGCAAAGCGGCCAGGTCTTCCAGATCACTTAACTGGCAGACCTCCAGCGAAGAATGACTATAACGCATTGGAAATCCCAAATCGATGGCGGCAACACCTTTTCCGACATGCTGAACATAACTAAGGTCTGTCAAAACACCAACCTGTGCAGATTTTTGCAATCCTACGCCTGCGTCCTTTGCCGCGTGTTCAAACAGTGATACCAACGCAGGATGTGGCAGTACGCCATTCAAGGTTCCGCGTCCGTGAAAACTGTACATACTCATGCCTGGACCACAGCCGAGATACATCTCTCCCAAGTCAACCGCATCCGGTGTATCGCTTGCTAACATCAGGTCTATTTGGATGGCTATATCTGGTTTTAAAGCCTGCGCGGCGCTCAAAGCACCGCGAAGATTGAACTCTTCTTGCGTGGAAAAGACGATATGAACGGTCGGTCCACCGTCCCGCCTTGTAAGACTTTTTGCTACGTCAAGAAGGACGGCACATCCGGCGCGATCATCCACAGAAGTGCCTGCTATCCGCCCCTCAGCGAGCTCGACAACATTGGGCACATAAGTAACCGGTGTTCCAATTGAAATACCCGCTTTCTCAACCGCTGCCTTGGTGCTGTGGCCTGTGTCTATGTAGAGGTCAGCAGCACGCACAACTTTGTATTTCTCATCCATTTGCGTTGCATGATGGCTTTTGTTGGCGATTATACCAGGAATATCGCGCCCGTCGGCTGTACTGAGAACAACTGACTGGGACGCAAGCGCGCGTTCCGGCACTCCTCCCATCCGGTGTATGCGGATCAATCCATCATCTTCAATCTTGCGGACAATAAAACCAAGCTGATCCATGTGCGTAAACAACATCACAGACGGATTGCTGCCGGGGAATGTTGCTATCAGATTGCCTAGTGTGTCTGTTTCACAGGTGATTGGCATTCTTTTGGATATCGCGGCGGCAACCCGGTGCTCGTGGCCAGAGAGGCCTGGAATCTGCATCAATGCCTTTAAATTATCCGCAATCATCGGGCAGCCTTTGCGCGGTCCATAAAGTCTCGAGCGCGGTCCGGATCGACCGCGTTCCAGGTATCGCCATCAACTTTAAGTGACGACCCAACGATACATCCATTCGCCACTCGCATAACCTCGGCCACGGTGTCGTGTTTGACACCGGTATTTGCCAAAACTGGTATATCTGGCAGCACCACCTTAACGGCTTCGAGATCTTCCATCCTTGCAGCCTCACCGGTGATTTGGCCCGAGACAAGGACAGCATCAGGAACGGAGGAAAAAACAGCTGAGCGAGCTCTATCTGGTAAGGGACGCCGATCAAGACTATCAGCAAACTCTGCGCTTACATTGTAAAGCATGAAAAGATCATCGCGTCCCAACTGCTTGCGATATCTCATTGCACTGCCTGCATCCGGTGCCCAATATCCCATGTCACTTGCGTAGGTCCCCGTAAATATCTCCCGGCAAAAGGCAGCACCGGTTGCTGCCGCCAGCGCAATAGTGCTGCGTGGATCCCAAAGGACATTTACGCCAAATGGCACGGTAATCTGATCGCGAAGTTGCCCAATCACATAGGCCATTGTGGCAGTACTGGCGGTGTCGACAGAAAATTCATAAGGGCGGTCATTTTCATTACCAAACATGATAGCATCCACTCCAGCTGACTGAAGTGCAGCGAGGTCAGCTCTTGCGGCTTCGACCAACCCTACCAGACCAAGTTCTTTGTCGTGCAACGGTGTCCCTGGAAGTGCGCCTAGATGCACCATCGCAATCACTGGTTTTTGTGTTCCAAATACGGTCTCAAAACGCTGCATGTATGCCCCCTAAAATTTCTGCCATGATGCAAAATTTTGTAGGTGCAGTCCAGCATTATTCATACTAGCATGTCAGTTGGAGGAACACGCAAATGACATTGCAAACTAAACACTGGGACCGATTAGGAAATGGAGGCCTGAAATTCACAAAGCTCGGCATGGGCATGGCTCCGCTAGGCAATTTGTATCGCGCCATCAGCGATGAAGAGGCGCATGCAGTTCTGACCCGTGCCTGGGATGCCGGCGTGCGTTATTACGACACTGCACCACTATACGGACTCGGTCTGTCAGAAACGCGGCTAAATCCTTTGCTGCACGGCAAGGACCGGGACAGCTACGTCCTTTCAACCAAAGTCGGACGTTTGCTGAAGGCCACTACCCAGGACAAACGCGATGGACTTGATAAGTGGTTTGATGTCCCTGCAAGGAACGAAGTCTATGATTATACCTACGATGGGGTGATGCGGTCGGTTGAGTTCAGTCTTGAACGGATAGGCGTTGACCGAATTGATATTCTCTTTGCCCATGACATAGATCTGGCAAACCATGGTTCTCAGGAGGTGCTTAACACAAAGTTGGCCGAACTGATGGATGGTGGCTATCATGCGCTAATGTCCCTTCGGGATCAGGGCGTGATCAAGGCCTTCGGCGCAGGCGTAAACGAATGGCAACCATGCCAATGGTTGGCGGAGCGTGGGGATTTCGACCTGTTCCTGCTCGCCGGGCGCTATACTCTTTTGGAGCAAGAAGCGTTGCAGAGTTTCCTACCGTTGTGTCAAAAACGCGGGATCGGAGTCGTCATAGGTGGGCCATATAATTCTGGTGTTTTGGCTACGGGTCCAAAACCCGGTGCCTATTATAATTACGAGCGCGCGCCAAACGAAATCCTACAACGTGTCGGTGAGATTGAGAGTATCTGTACGCGCCATGGTGTGCGTCTGGTCGATGCCGCCTTTCAGTTTCCGTTGCACCATCCCTCGATTGTATCTGTGATTCCTGGCGGGCAAGGACTAACAGAAATGAATAGCAACATTGCCGCAGAAAGCGCAAATATTCCCAATGTGTTGTGGGCTGATCTGAAAGCAGCTGGTTTGCTTCGTAGTGACACGCCATGAACGTGAAAATTGACAGCCATCAACACTTTTGGAATCCAAAACGTGGGGACTACGATTGGATGCCAATGGACAATGAAATCCTCGCTAGGGTGTACGGCCCACGAGATTTAGAGCCTCACCTGTTGGCGGCTGGGATTGATCAAACTGTTCTTGTTCAGGCCGCGGCGACGGTGGAAGAAACTGAGTATATGTTGGGCATTGCAGATGCATCGCCTCGAATCGCCGGGGTTGTCGGCTGGATCGATTTCGAAAATCAAGAGCATGCATATCATTTGCGCAGGTTGGCCAAACACCCAAAATTTTTGGGCGTCCGCCCGATGATCCAGGACATACCGGATACGGACTGGATGCTACGAGACGACATTCAATGGGCTTATGAATTGATCATCGAGTGCGATTTAACATTCGATGCTTTGGGTTTCCCTCAACATCTTGAGAACTTTTTGACGCTTTTCACGCGATATTCCGACATGCGGATCGTCATTGACCATTGTATGAAACCCCAGATCCGCAACCATTCCGTGGACGGCTTTACCCATTGGGCCGATGGAATGAGCCGTCTAGCCGACCAGACCACCGCGTACTGCAAATATTCCGGACTAGTCACGGAGTCCGATGGTTGGTCACTTGAGAAAATGCAGCCCTACGTTGAGCACCTACTGAAGGTCTTTGGGTCTGAGCGATTAATGTGGGGGTCCGACTGGCCAGTCTGTCGCCTTGAGGCCAGCTACGACGCTTGGCATTCGGCTGCGCGCGCATTAACAGCGGATCTGCCCAAGGCCGCGCAGGATAGGGTTTTTGGTGGTACAGCCAAGAAGTTCTATCGACTTTGACTGACGTGGTTGGAAGCAGCCTTTTGTCCTGCGGACACCGCTTCAGATAAGGATAGCCCGCGTAATCTGCTAGCAGCGTAGGTGCCAACAAAAACATCTCCGGCTCCATGCGTTGATATCACGTCGACCGAATACGCTTTTTGCACTTCACAAGGCTTCCCTGGTGCAGAAAAAGCCGCGCCGTCGCCCCCCATCGTGAGGATGATTTCCGCGTCTGGCGCCAGTTCAGCAAGTTTTGCCAGCGTGGCCGCGGGACTTAACCCATTGTGCTCGTGGCCTATGAGGTCCGCAGCTTCAAGCCGGTTCACTATAAGCGTATCGACCAAAGCAAAATCAGCGATTGGAATCTCTTTGGCCGGCGCGGCGTTCCAAAGTACCTGAGCACCCTTTGCACGGGCCGCATTGGCAAAGGCAGCGAAAGCACCTCGAGCCATTTCATTCTGCAACAACACCATCGAGCAATTCGATGGAATTTTAAATTCAGACATATCAAACGCATGATTTTCAGCCGATACAATCACCGCGCCGTAGTCTCCGCCTTCGGTAGCAATCGCAACACTCATACCTGATGACCCTAGCCCCCGCTGAAGCTGGCTGACATCGACACCTGCCGTTTCCAATTTCTTGAGCATGGACTTACCAGCTGCGTCGGCGCCAATGCGCCCAGCAAAATTCACGGGCGCGCCTGCCTTGGCTGCCGCAATGGCCTGATTGCCGCCTTTGCCGCCAAATTGATAGGCAACCTCTTGCCCACGAAGAGTTTCATCCAATTCAGGCAATCGAGGAGCCCTCACTACGACATCCCAGTGCAATGCGCCTACAACCAAAAGACTCATGAGCCATACAGCGCTTTTGCGACTATGCGATGCGATTGGGCAGCGTCTTGTTTATCGATTGCATCCGCAAGCATTGCATCATCAGCAAGCACCTCTGCAATATCCATCAAACGGTCAGTCAATGCTACGTTGGTACGCGCCTCTTCTATTGGATTTAAGCCACCCATATCAGGGAAGGTGTCAAAGTAGATCACGTCGGTCTGGTTCATCCGTAACATGGCTACCAAAAGCTCAACTGTTTGGATTGCGTGAACCGATCCAACCATCAGTCCATCGTCGCGTTTGCCATAGCCGTCATTCAAATGCAGCCCGATCATTCGTGAATGTCGACCGATCAGCGCGGCCGAATGAGCAGGCATTTCATCAGCGTAGAGTACATGGGCGAAATCAAGAGTGACCCCAAGATTGGGTGCACTGACTTCCTTACAGGCCAGCAATGTCGTGCCTATATCGGGCATGAGTGCGTAGGCACGCGGTTCATTTGGTTTGTACTCTATCGCAATATCTATGGCGAGATTATGGGCGCATAACTCTGAAATAGTTTCAATTGTTCGATCCCATGCGGCGGCGTAATCCATCTGAAAGGCATAGTCGAAACCGTCTTGTCCCATCCAAAGTGTGACCGTCTTGCCACCCATCGCAGCACAAACATCGATGCCTTGTTTGGTAATATCGAGAGCCGCTTTGCGAACGGCCAGATCGGGGTGCGTAAAAGCACCTAGCTTGAATCCCGGGTCAGTATAGTACCGCATCGCAACGCCGTTCAGCGCAAGCTCAGCATCGCTCAAAAAATTTGCCATCTGGGTAGCGTCATGCGCGGCGAAATGATCAGGAAAGTTCAGGTCCGCCGCCCCTAAACCCCCAACTTGGCCAGCAGCCACGATCCAGTCTTTCACATC
>CALFSV010000208.1 GCA_937916485.1 uncultured Paracoccaceae bacterium
AGGACCACAGGAACAATCGGGCTTTCGAAATCTGTCGTCATGTTAACCTCTCAAGTGACGTGCCTCTATAGGGTGGTCCGGTTTGATTATTAGTGCATCGTGGGTCTCCGGTCCATTAGAACGATGCTTTCGTGCGCAGGCACACGATGGCCCAACGAGCTGTGTGGCCTGATGGTGTTGTAGTGAATGCGCCATTGCTCGAACAGGATTTGGGCCTCACGCAGACTGTAAAAGATTTCGCCGTCCAGCAGTTCGTCGCGGAATTTCCAAACACCGACATGAGGTGCTTATTGCTGTCCCTGGCAGGAGCTGGCGGCGGCGTTTGACCATCACCAACAGTACCGACGACTTCCTACGGCTGATCGCGATCTTGCGGGAGTCTGGCCTGCCGGTCCGGATCGGATTTGAGGCCACGGGCAACTATCATCGCGTGCTGATGTATCATCTGGGCGTCGCTAGTTTTGACCTGAAGCTGGTGTCGTCGGTTGCCTTAGCCCGCACGCGAGAGGCGCTGCACAACAGCTGGGATAAGAATGATCCGGAAGATGCTAAGGTCATTTTGCACATGCTGCAAATCGGAGATCTGCAGATCTTTCAGGACCCGATGGTGGCTGGTAGGAACGACATTCAAGAATTGTCCAAGGCCCAAGATGCAGTGTCGCGGGCCAAGACCGCGCTCTGGCACCGCATCTTGATCCATTACCTGCCGCTTTACTTTCCGGAAGCCGATCGTTTCCGTCGCAGCTCGCGCACAGATTGGTTTCTAGCCTTCCTCGAGATGTTCCCGTCACCGCAAATGATCTTGGCCCTGACCAAGGAGGAGTCTATTAAGGCGGCTTGGGAGGTGGTCGGACGCAAGGTCGAGAAGTCTCTGATGTTGTCAGATATTTACGAAACGGCAAAGATGTCAGCCGGGTTGCCCGTGTCGCCTAATTCGGACGCCATCCGAATGTTCCGCATGATGCTAGCCGAAAGGCGAAGCCTGATCCGGCAGCGCAACGCTATTGAAGACAGGGCAGTCGAACTGCTAAGTGCGAGCGCTGATTACCAACAACTGCGCATCATTCCCGGCATCGGGCCGATCAATGCCCTCACCATTTTGGCAGAGGCGGGCGATTTGCGCCGGTTCCGCCGTCACCGGCAGTTTCTGAAGTTCTGCGGCATGAATCTGGCAACCGTTCAGTCCAGCATGTTCCGCGGCCGCAGCAAGATTTCCAAGTATGGTAATGCCCGCTTGCGGTGCACCTTATGGCTGGCAGGACAGACTGCGGTCCTGAAGAAGACCAACAGTTTCCGCGATAAATTCGAGCGTTACATCGCCCAAGATCGCCACAACCCGGATTTGCGGCGCAAGGCCTACACCGCCATCGCCGCAAAGATGGCGCCCACCATTCAGGCCGTGATCAAATCCGGCGAACCCTATCGCCCCTTCTTCGAAGGTGTGAGCCCAGACGGAAGGACCCCTCTTTGTAAAGCGATGGAGGCAGGTTCCTGACCTCGTAGATAATGTTCGGGCCTTCTGCTTGGGATTTAGGTTCTCGTCTTGAGGACGGTGAGCAGGGCAATCGGGACTATCCTGTATTTGCTATGGAAGAGACCACTTCTTGACGGCGGAGCCCGCCTGGGCAACCATCTCAAGGGTATCCGGCCGCTCGGCTGCCCCGTGATCTGACGCCCTAAACCGCGTTTCGTTCCAAAGCTAGGACGTTGTCGCACCTGATGTATTCTGGTGGCCAGCGCAGGATGAACAGGTCCGTCAAAGTGTCCAGCACATCGGTCGAGTTGAGCTTGCGATCGACGCGTATCATGAGCGCCTCCTTGGTGTATTCGCCGATAATGTTGAGCGTCCGATAGACCTGGCCATCAGCGGTGCGATCCTGAACGAAGTCATAGAATAAGACATGGTTGGACCGCTCCGGCCTGAGCCGAACGCAAGACCCATCTTTCAGCCAAGGCCGCCCCTTATTTCTTTGCTTTTGCGGAACCTTCAGCCCTTCGCGTCGCCAGATACTCGCGACACGCTTGTGGTCCACGTGCCAGCCAGCGTTGTTTAGCAAACCCGCCACCATACGATAGCCATAACGGCTATACTTTTCGGCCAGTTCAATGATGTCGTCGGTCAGCCGCTTTTCATCGGCCCGGACCTGCGGCACCTTGCGCTGCGTGGATCGGTGTTGCCCACGCGTGCGGCAGGCGCGAAGTTCAGACACGCCAGGCTCCTGCCGCACATGGTCGATGCATTTCCGGCGGCGCAAAGGGCTCAGAAGTTTCCCAGTTCCGCCTCGGTCAGAATGAACGTGTTCAACGTCAAGTCTGATACAGCGAGCGGCAACCTTTGGTTCTCTTTCCCAAGCTCTTTCAGTCGAGCGAGTTGATACCTGCCCATCCCGCCATCGAGCTTACGCCACCTGTAGAACGTCCGCTGTGTCACGCCGATCTGGCGCACGGCCTCCGCGACCGTCATTCCTTGTCCTTGCAGAACGTCAACTTGCCGAAGCTTCAATACAATCTCTTCGGGATCCTCTCGTTTCCCACCCATCGCTGATCCTCCATTTGTGGGACATTCTATCCCAGTTAGTGGACCACTTTCAGGGGGCTACTCCAGGCGTCCGGATCAAACCATACCGTCAGGTTGCCAAGCTTCCTTTTATTGGCGCCAGTTCGTGACCCGGAGCTTCGTTTCCAGGATTTTGTTCCGCCATAACGCATTGAGCTTGAACGCAATCACTCGATTCTATCGTCAAATCGGATGAACTGCTACGATGCAGAGGATCGTCGTGCAACAATGTCACTCTGGGCTGAGGCTCAGACCCGGCCCAAAATGACGGCGATCCAGAGCGCGATGGTGCCCAGGCTGGTCTGGCGCCGGATCCGAGCCTGACGCAGCAGCGCGATCCTTTGGAACAGTGGCAGGCCGCGCCCATCGCGAAACGCCTCGAGCAGGGGACGGTTTTCCGGGGTAAGATGGTCGATCACCGGAACCAGGCTTTCCACGGTTTTTCTGTTCCAGGTTGAAAAATGGCCACCCATCACCATTTGAAAGCGGAGGACTCGGGCCCGGACCGAGCGGTTGGCCCCGAAGAGATTGTCGTCATGCTGCCGGTAAAGGACCTGCGGCTCGGGATCGTAGATCACTTCGGCCCCGGTGCCTGTCATGATCTGATAGGCCCACCAGTCATGGAATATGATATTATTCGCATAGGGGCGTGCGTCCAACAGGCCCGGCAATGCGGCCCGGGTCAGCACCATGGTGTTGCCGCCCGCGATATTCTGCACCAGCGCGTTCCCAAAACTCGCGCCGCGGGTGTAAGAGAGGGTGGCACCAGTCTTCTTCAGGACTTCGTTCACCAGAGTGGTCCGTCCGCAGACCATCGCCGGGTGATCCGGTTCTGGCATTTGAGCAACCGCGCGGGAGAGCTTTCCGGGTAGCCAGACATCATCCTGATCGGCAAAGGCGAAATAGGCGGCGTCGCCCACATGGCTGAGCAGGGACAGGAAATTCCGGGCAACCCCCTGCTGCGGCCCCGCGACGAGGCGAATGTGGCGCTCGGGATTAAGGGCGGCGAAATCGCAGATCATTTGGGGGCTGGCATCGGTCGAGCCGTCATCCGAGGCGATCAGCGCCCAGTCCTCATGGGTCTGGGCGAGGAGGCTGTCGAGCTGGGCCTGCAGGAAGCGCTCTCCGTTATAGAGCGCCATGAGGATCGCGACCTTAGCCATGCGGCACCCAGTCGGGCAGGGTGCCAGCCATGGCGGTTTCATGCACTACGATGGCCTCTTCAACATCTTCATACCATTGCGCATGGCCGTTGATCATGACGATGCCAAGATCGCAGAGCTGTCGCATAAGGGGCATGGAGTGGGACACGATGAGCGCCGCACTTTCTCCGATCCGGTCCCGCATGACTTCTGCTGAGCGCGCCCGAAATGAGGCGTCCCCGACCGAAGCGACCTCGTCCACCAGATAGGTGTCGAATTTGATCCCCATAGAAAGGCCGAAGGCGAGCTTGGCGCGCATGCCGGCACTGTAGGTGCGAAACGGGGCGTGGAAATGCGGACCCAGCTCCGCGAAATCCTCGACAAAGGAGATTAACTCTTCGTTATCCACCCCATAAACGCGGCCCACGAAGCGAATATTCTGCGCGCCGGTTAGTTCCGGGTGGAACGATCCGGCAAAGCCGACCGGCCAGGAAATCGTTCCGTTCGAGGTGATCGAGCCGCTGTCAGGATCCTCAACGCCGGCCACCATCCGCAGCAGGGTCGATTTACCTGCACCGTTGCGCCCAAAGATCCCGACGGATTTGCCCGAAGGAAAGGTCAGGTTCAGCCCATGCGCGACAGTCTTGGGCGAGCCTTTCACATAATAGGTTTTCCAAAGATCCCGGACTTCGATCATCGCCGATCCTTGATCGCGTAGAAAATCAGTGTGCCGATGGTCCAGGACAAAAACATGAACAGCCCCAGAAGGCCCAGCAAGATCCAGCGTTGCGGATATGCTGCGCGTTCGGCAATTGTCGGGGAAATATAGGCCGCGAGGTAGCGGCTCTGCCGCTGTGCTTCGGTCAGGGCGCTTTCATAGGCAGCCCGGGCGGCGAAATAGCTTTGTTCGGCAAATTCGCGATCCACGGCCAGCCGTTCATATTCACCGACAAGCGTCGCATAATTCTCGCTTCCTGCCCCAGTTGAGGCATATTTCGCGCGCTCTTCTTCAATTCGGTCGCGGATGATCTGAACTCGATCATCCGCCTGATTGAGCCGCGGATCATTGCGCCCGGCACTGTCGGCCAATACATCATATTCGATCAGCGCGTCGGAAAGCTGTGCCTCAAGAGCGCTCAGCAGGCCGGTCTGCAATCCGATCTCGGCTTGCGGATCTACGATACGGTAGCGTGAGCGGTATTCCGTCAGCGCTTGTCTTGCCTGCCGAAGCTGCTCCTGCGACCGATCGAGTTCCTCCCGGGCATAGCGGGTGGCATCTTCGCGGGCGATATCGCTGAACTCATTGATCATCTTGGAGCTGCTGGCGAAAATGGCTTGCGCGATTTCCTGCGCGTCTTCTGGGGTGAAGGCATGCACCCTGAGCTCAATCAGTCCGGTACCACGGTCATAAAACACCTTGACCATCTGCCCCCAATATTCGGTCAGATCCTCGATCGTACCCTCGGGGTTATAGGCAAACCATGGATCTCTGTCATAGGGCTCGGAATAAATCCGGCGCAGATTCATCTCTACATCGAGTTGTCGGACAAGTCCCTGACTTTGGATGAACTCATACAGGATGTCTGCATCCGACGTGCTGCCCCCGCCAAGCGCCGAAAGCCCGCCCAGAATGTCGATGGCCGAGCTGATATCTTCGGTGCGCACGGCGAAGGCGGTTTGCGAGGTGAACTGATCTTCGGCCTTGGTGAACAGATACCAAGCCGCTACCACGAGCGGCAGCAAAACAAAGGCAAGGAAGCTGGCAAGAATGGCCAGATGGCGGCGATGTGGCTGGGCTGGGCCCGCCATGGGCTTGGAATGTGAGGCCGGGGTGCCTTGTCCTTGAAGACCGGCTTTCGCGGCAGCACCTGGCACTTTCTGCAGTCCCGCTGGCTGGCCCGGCTTCTCTTCGGGTTTAGCAGCTATGGCATGCTTGTCCTGCGCGGCTGGCTGAGCAGTTGATTTTTTTGGGGGGGTCTGATGGAACTTGGTCACGGCCTAGCATTTCCTTGGAGGATACCACGGCTATATCATCGATTAATAATGACGCAAATGCATACCGTTTATGTAAACCAGTGACGGGTTCGGCTTGCATCGGGAACGGGTTTTCGCGCATCACCCTGTTATGAGTTTTTCCGCCCAAGGGCTGCATGCCCGCCGCTTCAAAACCTCGCGTACGGTGCTCGCGCTGATGCTGCGCGAGATGAGCACCTCCTATGGTCGTTCACCCGGGGGGTATCTCTGGGCTGTTCTCGAACCGGTCGGCGGATTGGCGGTGATGACGATTGCATTCTCGCTGGCGTTTCGATCCCCCGCCTTAGGAGACAACTTCCCGCTCTTCTACGCGACCGGCTATCTGCCGTTCATGATGTACTCAGATCTGGCGGCTAAGATCGGCCAGTCGATTCGATTTTCAAAACCGCTGCTGTTCTATCCAGCGGTTACTTTTGTCGATGCCATCATCGCCAGACTCCTGCTCAATGCACTGACGCATCTTATGGTGTTCTACATCCTCATGAGTGGTATCATGTTGGCCTTCGACACTGGCAATATTCTTAACTATCCGGCGATCCTAAACGCTCTGGGAATGGCGCTGGCGCTCGGATTGGGGATCGGTACCCTGAACTGCTTTCTGCTGATGCGCTTTCCGATCTGGGAGCAGGTCTGGGTGATCATAAGCCGACCACTATTCATTATTTCCGCTATTTTCTTTCTGTTCGAGAGCATCCCGCTGCCCTACCGCGACTACCTTTGGTATAACCCGCTGATCCATGTAACCGGAGAAATGCGGCGCGGTTTCTATGCTACTTATGATGGAGCATATATCAACCCTCTTTACGTATACATGATTTCGGTGGTGGCGTTCACCATCGGGTTGATTTTCCTGAGTAGATATCACCGTGTACTCTTGAACAATCGATGACGCGTATGACGTGCCAGTCGTTTCGCATGGGCAACACGACTCCTACGCAGGGGCCCTTTCAAGAATTGCCCCGACCACCCCGATGGGATAAGAAACCGAGGAGAGACGCTCATTGGGCTTTGACAGTGACGCAGATGGCGTTTCTTTGATCTTCCTAACCGCGATGGCGGCGTCACCTGTTGATTTCCATCCAGAAGTGACCCGGGTAGCGGCATAATTTCCATTGAGAATTGATGGGGTGGATACCCCCTCCCGACGGCATCGCAATGTGCCAAAGTGATGTGGGTGACATCACGAGAAGGAGGAAGTATCCATGGAACAAGTTACCATCATAGGGTTGGATTTGGCAAAGCGGGCTTTTCAAGCTCACGGCGCTACGGCGGAGGGCCAAGTCGCATTCCGCAAGAAGTTGTCACGTGGTCAGGTATTGGCGTTCTTCGCGAGCCTGCGCCCCTGTGTGGTTGCGATGGAAGCATGTGCCACGGCGCATTACTGGGCGCGTGAGCTTGGCGCTCTGGGACACGACATCAGGTTGGTGCCGCCTGCGTATGTCAAACCTTTCGTCAAGCGCCAAAAGAATGATGCTGCCGATGCGGAGGCCATAGCTGAAGCGGCCAGCCGTCCGACCATGCGATTTGTTGAACCAAAGTCACCCCGACAGCAGGCTCGTGCCATGATCTTTCGGACGCGCGATCTGTTTGTCCTCCAGAGGACACAAACGGTCAACGCGCTGCGGGCTCACTTGGCAGAGCATGGCCTGATTGCACCTCAGGGTCTGTCGAACCTCGCAGGTATCGAGCGGCTTGTTGAAGAGAGTGCGACGGACTTGGAACCTTTGGTGGCCGAGACAGCACGTATCTACCTTGAACAGATCAATGATCTGACCGGTCGCATCGTGAAGATGGAGGCGACATTGCAGCAAGAGGCCGCACAATCTGATGCCTCATCACGGATGATTACAATGCCCGGCATTGGGCCGATTACCGCGATGGCAATTGAAGCCTTCGCGCCCACCCTGTCAGTGTTCAAGCGCAGCAGGGATTTTGCGGCCTGGCTGGGACTGGTGCCGCGGCAACATTCTACCGGAGGCAAACAGGTGCTGGGGCGAACCTCGAAGATGGGGCAGCGTGATATCCGACGCCTGTTAATCATCGGTGCTATGTCGGTGATCCGCTGGGCAACCTGTAAAGGAACAATCCGGGGTACCTGGCTCCACACCATGCTGCAGCGCAAGCCACGCAAGGTGGTCGCAATCGCGCTGGCTAACAAGATGGCCCGGGCGCTCTGGGCGATGGAAACGCGGAAAGAGAATTACAGAGATCCACGACTGGCAGCAGCCTGACAGTGTCAGGTCGCCAAGAGTGGGACGTCGGCGTGTGGGGAGGTCATAGGCAGTAAGGACAAAAGATCGGTGACGATGGTTCTGGAAACGTATCCGGGTCAATGGGCCATGAGCCCGCAGAATTGATTTTGCACCAGAGCCGCGCAGCTCCATACCGGCCAGCGGTCACGTGTTTGCCGCACAACAGGCCTGATACATGACCGCCCCCGATCACACGTCAATGCTGTTCAAAAGCCAACTTGCGCGAACGGGGGTATCCATAAATGACCCATGTGACCCTTCTCCCAGCGCCATGCGCAGCGGGGGACTCTGGAGTGATACACATGGGACTTTTGAACATCATTCGACGTATGGCTTTGAGAGAGAAGTTGCCCCTGCGCGAGATTGCGCGGCGGACCGGGATGTCACGCAGTGAGCGGCGAACGCCATCGGTTCAAGAGAGCCGCGAACGATCAAGAAGTATCTGAAGGCAGGCACGATCGAGCCTCAGTTCGCGACGCCGGAGCGGCAGAGCAAGCTCGATCCATTTGCCGAGAAGCTGGCCGGCTGGCTGAAGACGGAGGCGGGGAAGTCTCGCAAGCAGCGGCGCACGCTGAAGCAGATGCATGCCGATCTGGTGGTTCGCGGCTTTTGCGCGCGACTCGCAGGCCGATCGGCAGCGCGATCAGCAGACGACAGGCCGCGGCACCTTCGTGCCGCTGTCTTTTCGCCCGGGCGAAGCATTCCAGTTCGACTGGAGCGAAGATTTTGCCATTCTGGGTGGCGAGCGCACGAAGCTCCAAGTCACCCACATCAAGCTGTCGCACAGCCGGGCCTTCCTGGTCCGGGCTCATCTGCTGCAAACGCACGAGATGCTGTTCGATGCCCATTGGCACGGGTTCCGGGTCTTCGGCGGCATCCCGGAGCGCGGCGTCTATGACAGCGAGACCATGTTCTCCATTGGTTCAAGAACAATGGTCGAGCGCGCACCGCAGTTGATCGCGTCGGTCGCGGGAAGGACCGGCAGGTCAACATGCGGTTCCTTGCGATGGCAAACCACTACGTATTCGAGCCGACGTTCTGAAATCCTGCCGCCGGCTGGGAGAAGGGACAGGTCGAGAAGAACGTGCGGGATGCCAGGCATCGTCTGTGGCAACTCATGCCGAGCTTTCCTGATCTCGCGGCACTGAATGACTGGCTGGAACCGCGTGTCTGACGTCAGCGCCCATGGGACAGTTTAGGCATATTGCGGAACGGAGGG
>CALFSV010000209.1 GCA_937916485.1 uncultured Paracoccaceae bacterium
CCAAAGAGGGCGATTCCGAAACCAAAGAGGGTGAAGTAGACGGCCAGCAGGATGAAAATGAGCGTGGCGATGATTCGGTCGACCAGCTTGATCAAGCAAAGGCAAGTGAAACAGCCGAAACCAGTGACACCGATAACCTTTTGGTGCAAAATAATGATGGTGAAACTGTCCTGATCCAGGGTGAGTTACCAAAAATGCTGGGTGAAAGTCAGGTGGTTTTGAGTAAATTAGTTAAGAATACGGCTAATATTGACGATGCCGTGCCGGCTTCATTCGAAAAAGGCACTGCTGATATTAAGGCGCTGCAAGCGCCCGTTGGCGGCAATGCCCAAATGAAAGATACCATCAATAGCGAAGAAAAAACTGAGCAAAATCATATTCCTGCTTGGCGTCCAGCAAGGATGGATTTTCGGAAAAAATAGATCCGTTCAAACCGTCACCTTCCTTTGGTTTACGTCTGTTTAAAGATTGTTTCCAAAATTTATAAAAAATCTTTCCAAATGTGAACTGTTGGATTGCGGGGGTGGTTTTGATGTGTTAGCGTTTTGTATACTAAGTTGGGATTGTTGAATGACAAACGCAGATATTGCTCCGATTGAAATCGCCGAAGAAGACGCTCTTCGCGCTGACATGTACGACTTTATTGCCTCTTTGCTGCGCAAGGAGCCCAGTGACGAGTTGATCGCTGAGGTTGCGCTCTTGCAAGGTGATAAGACGCCAATCGGCAGTGCTTGCCTTACTTTGGCGCATCTGGCAAAAACACTTGATAACGGTCTGATACGGAACGAATATGTGTCGTTGTTTATTGGTGTCGGGCGCGGTGAAATTCTGCCATTTGCGTCGTATTACCTAACTGGTTTTTTGAATGACAAGCCGCTGGCAAATCTGCGTTCTGACATGGATGCCATCGGTATTCGGCGCGCTGACGGAGTGAAAGAACCTGAGGATCATATCGCTAGCCTATTTGATATGATGTCGGGTTTGATTCGGGGCCGGTTTGGGCGGCGTTATTCAATTGCTGAGCAAGCGACGTTTTTCCGTAAGCACATTGAACCTTGGGCTGATTTGCTGATGCGCGACATCGGGGCCGCAAAAACTGTAGTGTTTTTTGCGCCGGTGGGCGCTATTGGTCTTGCCTTTTTAGAGATTGAAAGCCAAGCTTTCAGTATGGATGGAACAGGGTAGCGTAAGGCTCCTGTTTTATAGAGTCACACATGAGGTGTGGCACATTTTTGGAGGGAAAAATGGAAGATACAAACAAAAAAGATGCAGTTGCAGGTCGTCGTGACTTCCTCAAGGGTTCTGCAGTATCTGTTGCGGCTGTCGGTGTGGTAGCGGTTGCGGGTAAATCAGCATCAGCAGGCGAAGTTGAAGTGGTGTCAGGTTCTGGCTACCGCGAGACGGAACATGTAAAAGCTTTTTACGCTTCAGCACGGTTTTAATTAACTTTTCTTGTTTTTTTAGGAGGATAACATGCTTAGAAAGAAGACGTCCGGGGTTGCGAGAGGCCCCCAGTCATCATCTTTCATTGGCAAGGCAGCCGAAACGGTTGTTGACCGCCGCGCATTTTTGCGTGGTTCAGGTCTTGCTATTGGAGGTTTGGCAACCGCCGCAGCATTGGTTGGGTCAAATGTGACCCCGGCAAAGGCTTCAGTTTCTGGAGCAGCTGCGGTAATTAAAAAGTCAGTTTGTACTCATTGCTCGGTCGGTTGTACCGTAATTGCTGAAGTGCAAAATGGCGTTTGGACTGGGCAGGAGCCTGGTTGGGATAGCCCAATCAATCTTGGCGCCCATTGTGCTAAAGGTTCTTCAGTCCGTGAAACAGCAAGCGGCGAGCGTCGCCTGAAATACCCTATGAAGCTGACTGGTGGAAAATGGGTACGGATGAGCTGGGATGATGCCATTAATGAGATTGGCGACCAGATGCTCGATATCCGCGAGAAATCTGGCCCTGACTCAGTTTATTGGCTTGGATCTGCAAAGAGCAATAACGAACAGGCTTATCTGTTCCGCAAGCTCTATGCTTATTGGGGTTCAAACAACGGCGACCATCAGGCTCGTATTTGTCACTCAACCACAGTTGCCGGTGTTGCGAACACTTGGGGCTATGGCGCGATGACTAACTCCTACAATGATATGCACAATTCAAAAGCCATTTTCATTATTGGTGGTAACCCTGCCGAAGCGCACCCTGTCTCGCTGATGCATGTTCTAAAAGCAAAAGAACAAAACAATGCACCTGTGATTGTTTGTGATCCCCGCTTTACGCGGACAGCAGCCCATGCTGATGAATATGTTCGCTTCCGTCCAGGTTCAGATGTTGCGCTTATTTGGGGCATCATGTGGCACATTTTTGACAACAAATGGGAGGATAAAGAATTTATTCGCCAGCGTGTTTACGGCATGGAAGATGTTATTGCCGAAGTCAAAAAATGGAATCCAGCTGAAACTGAGCGTGTGACCGGTGTTCCTGGTTCGCAGCTAAAGCGTGTTGCCAAAATCATGGCAAATAACCGTCCAGGCACCTTCATTTGGTGTATGGGAGGCACGCAACATACAAACGGGAACAACAACACCCGAGCTTATTGTGCGTTCCAGCTTGCACTTGGAAATATGGGTACTGCCGGCGGTGGTGCAAACATTTTCCGGGGCCATGATAATGTTCAAGGTGCCACAGATATGTGCGTTCTTTCTCATTCACTGCCTGGCTATTATGGTCTGTCAGCTGGTGCCTGGAAGCATTGGGCGCGCGTCTGGGGCGAGGATATTGATTGGCTGAAAGGCCGCTTTGCATCAATCAAGGGTAAAGACGGCAAGTCTAAGAACCTTATGAATTCAAGTGGCATTCCTGTGTCGCGCTGGATTGACGGTGTTCTTGAAGACAAAGAAAACATTGATCAGCCAGACAATCTACGTGCGATGGTGTTCTGGGGTCATGCTCCAAACTCACAGACACGTATGAAGGAAATGAAGACGGCAATGGAAAAACTCGATCTGATGGTCGTGGTTGATCCATATCCAACTGTTTCTGCTGTCTTGTCTGATCGTACAGATGGTGTTTACCTACTGCCAGCAACGACACAGTTCGAAACCTATGGGTCTGTAACTGCTTCAAATCGTTCACTTCAGTGGCGGGAAAAGGTCATCGAGCCTTCATTCGACTCACTTCCTGATCATACAATCATGTATAAGTTTGCCAAGAAACTTGGCTTTGCTGACCAAATGTTCCGTAAGATCAAAGTGACCAATGATGAACCGTTGATTGAAGACGTGACTCGTGAATTTAACGGTGGAATGTGGACAATCGGTTACACTGGCCAGTCACCAGAGCGTTTGAAAGCGCATATGGCTAACCAGCACGTGTTCGACAGAACATCACTGCAGGCCGTAGGTGGCGAGCTCGACGGTGAATATTACGGTCTGCCTTGGCCTTGCTGGGGTACTGCAGAGATGGGCCATCCAGGTACACCTTTGTTGTATGACACCTCAAAGCCCGTAGCTGAAGGTGGTCTGTGTTTCCGCGCCCGTTTCGGTGTGGAGCATGAAGGCAACAACCTGTTGGCTGAAGGTTCCTATCCTGTTGGGTCCGAAATCAAGGACGGTTACCCAGAGTTTACTATGGGTATGCTGAAAAAGCTCGGCTGGGACGGCGACCTTACCGCAGATGAGCGTTCGGCAATCGAAAAAGTCGCTGGTGACAAGACTAACTGGAAGGTTGACCTTTCAGGTGGTATCCAGCGGGTTGCGATCAAGCATGGTTGTGCGCCATTTGGTAACGCGAAAGCACGGGTAAAGGTCTGGACATTCCCAGATCCAATTCCACTGCATCGTGAGCCTTTGTACACATCACGTCGTGATCTCGTCGCCGATTATCCGACCTATTCAGACCGTAAGCTATATCGTCTGCCGACTTTGTATAAGTCGATCCAGGATGTAGACCACACGGCTGCTTATCCGATGATTTTGACCTCTGGTCGTCTTGTCGAATATGAAGGTGGTGGTGACGAAACCCGTTCAAACCCATGGCTTGCAGAATTGCAGCAGGACATGTTTGTTGAGATGAATCCATTCGATGCCAACGGAAAGAATATCCGTGACGGAGACATGGTGTGGGTTAAAACACCTGAAGGTGCGCAGATCAAGGTGATGGCTCAGGTTACTGAGCGTGTTGCTAAGGGTGTTGCCTTCTTGCCATTCCACTTTGGTGGACATCTTGAGGGTAAGGATCTTCGTTCCAAGTATCCTGAGGGTTCCGATCCTTATGTACTTGGTGAATCAGCCAACACAGCGTTCACTTATGGTTATGACTCAGTGACATTGATGCAGGAAACGAAATGTTCGCTCTGCACAATTGAACGCGTATAAGGGAGGTACACATGGCAAGAATGAAATTTCTATGTGATGCAGAACGCTGTATCGAATGTAACGCCTGTGTTACTGCATGTAAGAACGAGCATGAGGTGCCGTGGGGTGTAAATCGTCGTCGGGTGGTTACCATCCAAGACGGTAAGCCCGGCGAACGCTCAATCTCTGTTGCATGTATGCATTGTTCAGACGCGCCTTGCACGGCCGTTTGTCCTGTCGATTGTTTCTATCAGACCGAACAAGGTGTGGTTTTGCATTCAAAGGATCTTTGCATTGGCTGTGGTTATTGCTTCTATGCATGTCCTTTCGGGGCACCGCAATATCCACAGGCTGGTAACTATGGTTCACGTGGCAAAATGGACAAATGTACATTCTGCGCAGGTGGTCCAGAAGAAGACATGAGTAGTCTGGAATTCCAGAAATACGGACGTAACCGTCTGGCTGAAGGCAAGCTGCCAATTTGTGCGGAAATGTGTTCAACCAAGGCACTGCTCGCAGGTGATGGAGACCAAGTCTCTAACATCTTCCGTGAGCGTATCGTCGCCCGTGGATTTGGATCTGGCGCTTGGGGATGGGGTACTGCCTATTCCATCAAGGGCTAATCAGCGATCATAAAATTTGGTGGATCCCCCTTGATGGGGGTCCACCCCTTTTTCTATCAATTCCGCCCAAGATGCCGGGCAGCTATATGCGATCCGCTTCTGGGGTTTGTGAGGGGCAAATGATTGCAATCACTCGTAAATTTTTAGTTCTCTTCGCGCTGACTGCGGTTGCCGCCGGTCTGTCAGCTTGTGCTGAAGAAGAACAGAACCGGGTTCTCAGCTACCAAAAGGGAACCTATCTAGGTAAAGTGGATCAGCAATTGTCTGAAGACCAGCTGCGTACGCTGATCATTCGTTCAAACGCTCAGCGTGTGAAATAAATGCGCGATTTAAAGCTATGGAGACCGGGGAATATGTTACGCAAATATTTAGGTGTTTTGGCCATTCTCGCGACATTGTTTATCGGCACTACTGGGGTTGTTATGCCCGTTGTGGCGCAGACAAGTGGTGAAGTACCAGGTGCAACGCTTGGAATAAATTCTGACTCAGATTTGTGGCGCTTTGTGCGGACTGGTAACGCTGGGTCAACACAGATGAAAAACGAATTATCAGCCGTTATGATCCAGTCAGAAGGTGATAATTGGCGTGCATTTCGTAATGGACCATTGTCAATTTATGGGGCTTACGGCCTAGCAGGCATAATTGGCTTACTGGCTGTTTTTTACATGGTTCGTGGCCGTATAAGGATCGATGCAGGCCCATCAGAGGAAAGAATACTCCGCTTTGGCACGATTGACCGGTTCGCTCATTGGTTAATGGCGGGGTCTTTTGTGGTATTGGGAATAACCGGCTTGAATTTGCTTTATGGTCGCTATGTTCTTTTGCCAGTTATTGGCAAAGACGCCTTTGCAACCATCACAACTTTTGGCAAATATGCGCATAATTATCTGGCTTTTGCCTTTATGCTTGGTTTGGGCCTGTCGTTTATTTTATGGGTTCGCCACAAT
Source organism: uncultured Paracoccaceae bacterium (assembly GCA_937916485.1). The sequence goes on from CALFSV010000209.1 coordinate 5,915, forward strand.
ATTCCAAACAAACTTGACCTAAAATGGTTGGCGATGGGCGGCGGTATCTTTGCCAAAGGCGTTCACCCTCCAGCACGTAAATTCAATGCTGGTCAGAAAATTATTTTTTGGGCTGTCATGATCGGTGGCCTATCTGTCAGCATGTCAGGCATTGCGCTGATGTTTCCGTTCCAGACAAGTATGTTTGCTGAAACATTTGCTCTTTTGAACGGCATTGGATTCAATCTGCCAACTGATTTCACCGCACTTCAAGAACAGCAGATGAACCAGCTTTGGCATGGTGTGGTCTCGCTTGGACTTATGACCATGATTGTTGCGCATATCTATATCGGTTCCGTTGGTATGGAAGGTGCTCTTGATGCGATGAATTCAGGTATGGTTGATCG
>CALFSV010000210.1 GCA_937916485.1 uncultured Paracoccaceae bacterium
GTCCGTTCAAGCGCCACGGCTGAGGACCTGCCCGATGCAAGCTTTGCCGGTCAGCAAGAGACCTACCTGAACGTGCGCGGACCGGCGGCGGTGCTGACCGCCTGCCGACGTTGCTATGCGTCACTCTTTACCGACCGGGCGATCAGCTATCGTCAGGTGCAGGGGTTTGGCCATGAAAAGGTGGCCCTGTCCATCGGGGTGCAGCGGATGGTCCGGTCTGACATCGGCGGCTCTGGCGTGATGTTCTCGATTGATACCGAAAGCGGCTTTGACAAGGTTGCCCTGATCACCGCCGCCTGGGGGCTGGGCGAGAAGGTGGTGCAGGGCGCGGTCGATCCGGATGAATACGAGGTCTATAAACCCCTTTTGACCCGGCCCGAGCTGTCGCCTATCGTCGAAAAGGCCCTTGGCGCGAAAGAGATCAAGATGATCTACGCCAAGGAGCAGGGGGGCGAGACCAAGAACGTCCCGACCTCGCGGGCCGAGCGCGAGGCCTTTGTCCTGAGCGATGCCGAAATCCTTGAGCTTGCCCGGATGGCCGTGACGATTGAGGATCACTACGGCCAGCCGATGGACATGGAATGGGCCCGCGACGGCATCACACAAGAGCTGTTCATCGTGCAGGCCCGCCCCGAAACCGTGCAATCCCGTGCGGACGCCGGGGCGATCAAGTCCTATACAATCACCGAGGCTGGTAAACCGATCCTCAAGGGCCTGAGTGTCGGCGGCGCTGTCGCCACCGGTCGGGTCAGCATCATCGAAACCGCAGGCGACATCGACAAATTCGTGGACGGGTCGATCCTTGTCACCTCGACCACCGATCCCGACTGGGTGCCGATCATGAAACGGGCCTCCGCCATCGTGACGGACCACGGCGGCCGCACCAGTCACGCCGCCATCGTCAGCCGTGAACTGGGTCTGCCCGCAATCGTCGGGACCTCGAACGCGACCCATATCCTGCATGACCAGCAGGAGGTGACGGTTTCATGCGCCGAAGGGGAAGTGGGGGTGATCTATGAGGGCATCGCCGAATTCAGCGTGGAAGTGCTGCGCATCGACCACCTGCCCGAGACCAAGACCGGGGTCATGCTGAACCTCGCCAACCCCTCCGCCGCCTTTCGCTGGTGGCGCCTGCCCAGCGACGGGTCGGACTGGCCCGGATGGAGTTCGTGATCAACAACGCCCTCAAGGTGCATCCCATGGCGCTGGTCCATTTCGACAGCCTCAAGGATGAGGCGGCCAAGGCAAAGATCGCTGACCTGACCAAGGGCTACGACGACAAGACGGCCTTCTTTGTCGAAGGTCTGGCGCGTGGCCTGTCGCAGATCGCCGCCGTGGTCTACCCCAAGCCGGTCATCGTGCGGATGAGCGATTTCAAGACCAACGAATACGCGGCCCTTCTGGGCGGCAGCGCGTTCGAACCGGACGAGGAAAACCCGATGATCGGCTTTCCGGGGGGGGGCGTCGCGCTACTACTCGCCCCGCTATGCCGAAGGCTTTGCGCTGGAATGCCGGGCGATCCGGCGGTTGCGGACCGAAATGGGCTTTGACAACGTCGTCGTCATGATCCCGTTCTGCCGCAGTCCCGCCGAGGCGGATAAGGTTCTGGCGGTGATGAAGGAAAACGGGCTGGAGCGGGGCAAGGACGGCCTTGAGGTTTATGTCATGGCCGAGATCCCCGCCAATGTGATCCTGGCAGAGGAGTTTGCCAGCCGCTTCGATGGCTTTTCCATTGGCTCCAACGATCTTACCCAACTGACCCTTGGGGTAGACCGCGATTCCGAGGATCTGTCGGAACTCTTCGATGAATCGAACCCGGCGGTCCTGTGGATGATCCAAAGCCTGATCGAACGCGCCCATGCCGCCGGGGCCAAGGTGGGCCTTTGTGGACAAGCCCCCAGTAACGACCCGGCCTTTGCAACACTTCTGGTGAATGCGGGGATCGATACGATCTCGGTCACGCCGGACAGTTTCGTGGCGGTCAAACGCAATGTGGCAAAGGCCGAACGGGACTAGGTCCAAAGGCAACCGGCACGGGTCAGAGATACGCCCTTGCCCTAGCAGATGCGGGGCAGGGGATCGTCTTCCAAGGGGTCAAGGACGCGCTGCCCCCCAAGGGCTGTGATCAGACAGACCTTGCCCCCGACCTCACGACCCCCGGCTTTTCCAGCGTCCCCCACGATCCCGATCCGGGCGGCCCCGGCCCCTTCGGGCAGGCTTTGCCAGAAGCTCAGCACCCGTTCGGCAATCTCGGCGGCCACAACGGCGACCACCCGGCCTTCGCAGGCCAGGTAGTAGGGGTCATAGCCCAGAATTTCGCAGACGGATCGAACCGCGTCGCGTACCGGGATGTCGGCTTCGCTCAGTATCAGGTCAAGGCCGCAGCCTTGCGCGATTTCATGGGCCACCGTGGCCAGTCCGCCCCGCGTGGGGTCGCGCAGGAAACGCACCCCGTCGAAATCTGCAATCGGCAGGCAAAGGGGGACGACCGATCCGCTGTCAGAACGGACAGAACCGCTCAACTCAAACGC
>CALFSV010000211.1 GCA_937916485.1 uncultured Paracoccaceae bacterium
CTTACCATAACCTTTGGCTACCTGAATGCGTGTAGGTTCCGCCCAATGGGCAGCGCGCCCATCCGGTTCGAAGATCTCCCCCTTACGCGTGCCGGCTTCCCAGTAAGTCCTGTCGCGCTCAGGCCATTCAGCAAACGAAAATGAAGTACGCAGCGATCTAGTCATTTCCGAGCCCCTCCCGCTTTGCCCATGAGGCTCAACGGATCGATGAACAACTCCGGATGCCCCTTTGGCGTTCTGCGTGTTTTCGTTACTTGGCGCGCAACGCTGGTCCTACGATGATTGCTGATGACGTCAGCATATAGTTCCACCGCTGCTTGTGTTTCGGCGCCCGCGTAATGGCTGTAAGTCGTCACCATGGATTTATGGCCGAGCAATTTTCGCACGACTTCGTAGTGGCCGGGTCGTGCATCGAGCATGATCTTGGCAGCAGCATGGCGGAACTGGTGCGGGGTCAGCTTTATTGCGCCCTCGTCCCATAGTGCTTTTTCGATCTGCTTGCGCAAGGCTGCCTGATCCTTGGCTTTGCCATTTCGCCCGGGAAACAGGAACGGGTTCGCTTTCGGCATGAAAAGGCAGCGCCACTCCTCGATGTACCGGCCCACGCGCGCGCTCGTGACTTCGGTAAGCAGAAAGTCGAGGCTCTGGCCGTTCTTAACCTCGTCTGCGGGGATGACGATCCGCAACCGCTTGCCTTGCCAGATGAGGTGTTGGTCAAGGCGCAATTTGTTGAGGTTCTCGATCCGCATCGGCGCAAACTGCAAAATCTCAATTGCGACTGCGCTCTGGACCAAAAGTTGTGCCACGTGCCGGGGTGTCCTAGCGCCGGTCGTCTTGGACTTGGCCAACGCAAGGTTCCACAGACTTTGTGGCAGCAACAGGAAGCGCTCAACGGATGCTGGGTCGTCAAACTGAGCCATGGCCGTGACGTTCTTCGGGCTTAGACCGATATGCTGCTTGCGCAGTTTGGGCATAAGTTCAACGAAGAAAGCGGCGGTCTCGCTGGTCGGCGCTCGATATTTGACTGCGTAGCACCGCAAAGACCAAGCGATTTCCCCAATATACTTGGAGGTTTGCTGTCCGTTGCGATCGAGATGCCAGCTTAGTCCCCGCTTTAGCACATTTGGTACAAGCAAGGCGTCAAAGGATTGGGCGCTGCGCAGATCCATACCGGCATGGTGCAGTGCGGAAAGGTAGCGCCACAGATGGCCCTCAACTGCCTTAAGGCTCTTTGGCCTAAAGGGTTTGGGAAGGCCCGCGAATATGTCCGTCCCAGCCAGATGCGCCAGATAGGCGTCAATGTCGTTCTTGATGGCCGCTGAGACCAGATCTGACCCGATGCGATATTGGCGTTCGTCATAGCGGGGCACGCTCAACCGCAACAGCGGCCAGCCAGCTTGGCCGTGTTCTGTGGCCATTTGGTTCCAGACCCGGCACATGGACTGGTGCCGCGTACGTGGATTGCCAATCAGACTTTCGGCATCGATCGCAGCCAAAAACTCCTGCGAAATCGTGTCTGACACCATGTTCGGCGCAATGCCTCGCGCTGAACAAAATCGCATAAACCGAGACAGTTCGGTTTGGGCATATGTGTTGCCGCTGAGCATTTGCCGCAAGCTGTCCCATTCGGCTGTCAGGGGAAAGCCATAGGGCGCAAGTTTTGTGGACACGCCGACCTCACGCATGGCGCTCAGAACCAATGATCGGACATTCTGGATGCGCCTGGGCGATACATTCGCGGTGATGACGTGCACGCGCGCGAGCATATCGCGGATGTACTTGGCGGAGGCGGGCACATTTTCTTCGGGCAGTTTGAACCATCCTGCCAATGTACGGATGGCCGAGATTATATCACGACGGCGCAGGAGCGGGAGATCGTGCCGCGCTTCAATCTGGCGGCGTAGATCTGCAAGGCTCGGCAGTTCGGGGTCGTAAATTGGCTTAGGCGTTGTCATTTCACGTCTCCATGCGATGTCGTGAATAAGGGTGACCGACAGGTCTGGACAAGTGAAGACACTCGACGCCAAAATCTATATATAGTGCAAATATGGCACAAATAATGGTCAAGAATACCATATATAGATTTACACGACAGTGGGTAATACCCTGGCAAGCGCGCCCAAGATGCGCCATATCCAGCCAATTTTTTATCCCAAACGGCCATAGCTTCAGCCTCCCTGACGCTGTGCGGCGACAAAGGCCAACAGGGTTTCAAACTCGTAGCGGCGTTGGCCGCCAACCCGAACGAATGCCAAACCTCCGGTGGAGGTCAGCCGCATGAGCGTCCTGGGTGAGACAGATAAGAAGGCGGCCGCCTCAGGCGGTGTCAGTAGTCGCGCTACCTTTGGCGGCGATGGTATCGATGTCATTTCGTTGACCTCCAGTGACATGGTCGGCCGACGTGGCATCACTTTCCGAAGCGATGACCTCGTGCGCGGCGATCCGTCCGAGAAGCCGCGCAAGGGCAAGCAAAGACGCCGGCGGGCTGACTTGGTCAGTCTGCGACGGCTGCTTATGCGAAGGAGGTGATGCGAGTCGTGCCATGCCAAGCAGCCTCGCATAATCGACCGACTCAAAAATGCTGGCGCAATTCCCTGCCAGTTTCTTGGGATTTATGCTTTTGGTTTAGGTCGCCGAGCGTGGGTCTGCGAGCGATACAAGTTTCGCGCGGCCTCAATACTCGTCGGCTCTCCAGCCTCTGCCATGACAGCAACGAGTAGGTTCTCAAACGGCGTGGCATAGTTTGGGCCCGCAGCGGTTTCTGAGGAGCTAATGCCAGGCTTTGTCTGCGTTGCAGTTTTGTAGATACGCGCAACGGCGTCGACGAGCGCGCGTTTCTCACTACCGTGCTCTGATCCTGGCTTCTCGCCTAGCCATTTGCGTGCATCGGCTGCTGCCGCTTCTAGCTTCTTGCGGTCAATCGGATCGGCAAAATCAAGGTCTGCGACGCTGATGTCTGACCCCTCTGCCACCCTCAGCTTCATGTTGACGAAAACCTGTCCCGCAGGATCCAAGGCATCCCAATGCTTTTGCGCGGCGCTTGCTCTGGTGGAACGCTTGAGGCTGCGATGGAGGCCGTTAATTTGGACTTTGGTGCGAGCAGCTCCGCGCGCTGCATCGGGCTGATCGCGAGTCTTGGTCAGGCGATAGCGTTCAATCTCACTTAAGAGGGCCGTCTCCCAAAGGCCTGTTGTGCCTCGCGATAGCTTGCATCGTTCCAAGGCCTCGGAAATTCCCAGTGATATGGGGCGGTATATAGATATCACATCAGGCTGTTTTCTGCATGGATAGCACCAAAATCATACACCTGGCCTCCATAGGTAGCACAAGGTTCTTATCTATCATTTGGGCCTAGCAGAGGTGCTTTGTCTTCTATGACCCTTATATACACCCAGCTTATTTGCCGTTGTACGAAAATTTCAGCGACTACAATTAATGAAACATTTTCAAAAGGTTGATTGGAAAACTGCCATTAAGCCAACATTGAGTGACAGGTTGACCCCGTAACCACAGAAAATAACGATCATATGATCAAATCAGCTACAAAGCGCTTTGCAATGACGCTAGTTATTTGGCACCCCGTAGCTGTATCGTTGTTTAATTGCCGTGAGATGCTTCGATCTTTGCCTTTATATGCCCACCCGCACTGATCGGGGGGTGGCGCGCACCTTCGCCGAGACAGCTGGGAAGGCACTCGATCCGCGCATCATAATCGGGATGCATGAAATAGCCGATCGACATGCGACGCGACATAGCGTCGTTGAGGTTTTCGGGAACCACGACACGGTGCAAGGTCGAAACCCATTTATCGTTGGTCCAACGTTGCATCATGTCACCCA
>CALFSV010000212.1 GCA_937916485.1 uncultured Paracoccaceae bacterium
ACCGGAGCAATGTTTGCGGGTAGGCCATTAAGAATAGCCCAGCTATCTTTAATAGCGTGCAGATCAAGCGAGGCGTCTTTCCTCTAAAGCTTAAAGGTGGCCACGGGGATCACCCTCCCCTGATGATCAAACCGTGGCCAAAACGGCAGTTGCGGCTGCCGCTGTGTCGTTAGCCTTTCGGCATAGGCACGTTTTGACAAGGTTGGCAGGTCAGCTACAAAGCGTATACCGGCAATCACAGAGTGAAACTCTCATATCCCTTCGGACATGACAGAGACGTTCCCAGGCTGTAATCGCTACCCAGCGGTTGCTGACCCTCACACGTGACGCAGAGATGATGAATTGGACCTGCTGACCTGAAACAGATTTAGCATGCCAAAACCCAAGATCTTCTGATACTGTCCACATGGGAAATGTCGGTAGATGCTTGAAGTGCTGACCGGACAAAATAACCCAGTCCAACTAGTCAGGCTGGCTCGACGTCATAGTGTAGGCCTTGGCCCAAGCGATGGCTGAAAATCTCAAAATAATGCGACTTAGGGGGGAAAATGCTAAAAAATAAAGAAATTTCCGAGCTCGGCATTCTGCCAATCGCGGCCGCCTTGGCGGTGCTTAGTGGATCTGCGCTTGCAGAACCTTCGCTTGAACGTGGCACCTATCTTGTGGAGGGGCCCGCTGCCTGTGGAAACTGCCACTCGCCACAAGGACCCGAAGGGCCCATCCCTGGTATGGCCCTTGCTGGCATGATGGTTGAACAGAATGAAGGCTTTACGGCGATCGCCAGCAACATCACCCCCGCCGGGGCGGTCGGATCTTGGTCTGACGGAGAACTTGCCCGCGCAATCCGGGAAGGAATACGGCCCGATGGCAGCGTGATCGGGCCACCAATGCCGATCGGTCTCTATCGCGGCCTGTCAGATGATGACCTGATGAGCATCGTAATGTATCTGCGTCAGGTGCCTGCGGTCGAGAATGATCCCGGAGAAAGCGTCTACAATATCCCGCTGCCCCCCGCTTATGGGCCACCCATCGACACTGTTGCGGCAATCCCCGAAGGGGTTACCGTCGAGTACGGCGAATACCTGGCCGGACCGATTGCACATTGTATGGAGTGTCATACAACCTTTGGACCACAAGGTCCGATGTTCGACAGCCATCTGGGCGCAGGAGGCTTTGCCTTCAACGGGCCTTGGGGGACATCCATCGCGCCCAATATCACGCCCACCGGCCTGTCGGAGTATAGTGATGAAGAGCTGGGCAGGATGATCGTTGCAGGGCTACGGCCGGGGGATGTGCCGATGCTGCCACCGATGCCATACCCCTATCTTGCAAAGATGACCGATGATGACCTTGCGGCCATCCTGCTTTACCTGCGGCAACTACCGGCCTTGCCGGACGGAGGCATGTGAGGTTTGGAGGGGGGAGCTGCTCAGAGACCGTTGCCCCTTCCTCCGTCATTCTCATGTCGCCAGAAACTGCAACGGTGATGGCCATTTGTCCAACGAGCGACTGTTTGTTTACACGCAACCAAGAGACCGTGACTTAGCAGCATTTGGGAGTTGAGGCTGGGAGGCGTTATCTGGGTCCTTTCATTGGGTGACTGGTTCGCACTGTCGAACAGATACCGGGCCGATCTCAGTCCCGCATGGTTCGGACACTACATGATACTCGTTCCCCCGAACGGGTTGCGGCCGGGAATGTCGGGAAAGCCTCCGAAGTTCAGCAGGTTGCCAAACTTGGACTTGCAGGTGTCGCGCCGCAGATCACAGCCAGGGGCGATCTCGACGAGGGCCAGGGCTTCGGGATCCTCAATGGCGGCCTCCAGATCGGGCATCCGGCCGGAAAGCGTCAGTGCATCTCCGACATGCCCAGCGATGAACCCCAGAAGGCCCGCGTGGCGCAGCACACCGCCCCGGAACCAGCCGTTTGGCAGCAATGCGGCCTCAGGCACTGTGATCGTCAGACCCTGATGCGCGCTTGCCATGCCCCCGACGAAAAAGCTCTCAATGTCGAGACGGCAGCCCCGAGAATAGAGCGCATGGCGACAGAGCCGCTGGTACTTGGCGCGCACGCCCTCGCGGCGCATGGAGGTGAACAGCGATTCACAGCGCAGGGTAATGCGCTGCCCCTCGACCCGGGCCGAGACAACACGGCCCTTCCAATGTGCAACCACCTCCGCTGGCACCTGTTCGTGCCCGCGAAAGA
>CALFSV010000213.1 GCA_937916485.1 uncultured Paracoccaceae bacterium
CAAGATCGGCGAAGTCTTCATCTAGCGAAATTGATGCTTGCGGCACATTGAGCCGCTCTGCAACCAGTGTGCTAATCATGTTGGATAAGGTTGGCTTCATAAGCTTTGCTCCATCGTTGGTCGCTTTATAAAAAGGCTGGTAAATGTTTTTACCTGACGCGTTCTAAGCTCAGTAGCTGGTTCTGCCAATTTGGCGTCGCTTAACTGGTGTCCGATTGCAACCAGGGCTTCCTCAAGAATTAGCTCTGTAAGGTATCTGCCTGGGCAGGTATGTGCGCCTGCGCCGAAAACTAGATGGCGCCGCTGCGGGTTCAGCAATTTTGTATTGTAAGGACAGGTAGACAGATTACGGCTTGCATCAGCGATCATGAGCTCCACGACATCACCAGATTGGAACATGTAAGACCCTATGCGCTTATCGGCAGTTGCACGGCGTACTATGACTGTTTGCGCTGTATTCAGCCTCATAAGATTGTCGAGGTTCTTTTTGATCCAAGTGGGGTCTGCGAGAGGGCGTAAACCGTCCGAATTTTGCAACAGATTATGCAATATATTGTGCAAGGTATTGGCGATAGCCACAGTTGTCATGAAGCAAATCGCTACCAAGGTGCACAGACTATCGTGTGTGAGCCCGTCTGATGAATTCAGCTGCTTGCCTAATGTCCCGGCGAGCGTTTCGAGGGTCTCATCTGAATGCTCTGACAAACTGTTCAATACGTGATCGCACAACGTTTCCAATGACGACTGTGCACGGTTGACCTGTGATACGCGCGGGAGGGGTTCAAGGAGTACTTCAATGTCGCGAAATAGTGTGTGCGCCGTGTGATATTCCAACGGTCGTATCCCAAGCATGTCTGGGGCGAGGTCAAACAACAAGGGAAGGCTAAAATCCGAAACAACGCAAAACTTAGTCGCGCCCGAAAGTGCCGCAATCCTGCTGGCCGCACGCGACGCAATCGTCGGTCGCCAACATTCTAGTTTCTTTGGTCGGTAAAATGCAGCCAAATCAAAACGTAAGTCTTTGTGCCGGCTGCCTGTAACAAAGAATGGAATGGATGATGTCCGCGAGGCCAGTGCTTTGAAGTCGCGATCCATATTATTCCCAAGGGCCGTCAGTACTCCTGCAACGTCTGGCGGCAAGAAAGACTGATCGCGCAGGATGGCCCTTATCGTCACGTCGTCCTTAATTTTGATCATCTAGTGAATCCCAAAAGACGCCATCCAGATAGTCACGCTTCGCTTGGCTACGGCTAACCTTGCCGCTTGTCGTGCGAGGTAGCGCTCCAGGTGAAATAACCGCAACCGTCAAGAGGGTCAGACCAAGTTTACTTTTGATCTGTGTGCGTAGCCTTTGGTGAAGAGCATTGAGGTCAGCAACGTCTTGGCGGCGATGTCGCTCGATAAGCAGTACTGCGTGTTCAACCCCATCAGTAAAGATCGAAAAAGCAGCTGCGCCAAACGGGTTTAGGGCTTGATCAAGACTGGCGGCCAACCATTCCACCTCGACAGCAGGCAAATTTACACCGCGAGCAATCAGGACATCCTTAAGTCGGCCAGTGATCCAGAGCCGACCGCCAGAAAGATGTCCAGCATCACCTGTGCGTAGCCAGAGACGTCCGTCCTTCTCAAAATGGTGTTGTGTCTTTTCAAAAGAGCTTTCGGACAAAGATGGACCAGAAATTGCTATTTCGCCCTCAGTCTCGGGCGACGCCCAGTCCAATCGATCAAGATCCACGATCCGTGTCTCGTGCAACCCATCTTCAAAAATACGGCATGACGCCCCCTGACGTTGCCCCGGTCGACCGGCCACGAATAACGTTGCCTCCGCCAGCCCGTAGGTAGCAAAAAGTGCGTTATCGTCGAGCCCAGTGACCGCCAAGCGATTGGCGACCTCATCAAGCATATGCCCAGGAATTGGCTCAGAACCGCAATAGAAGGCCCGGACGTGGGAAAGGTCGATGGATGCCAAAGCATCTTGAGGGATTTGATCAAGACACAAGCGCAATGCAAAGGCGGGGCCACCAGTCACCGTCGCTTTCGTTTCCAGGACAGATTTCAGCCAACGCGCCGGTTTTTGTATGAAAACTAACGGGTCCATCTGCGCCACGCGCATCCCTGACAAAAGAGGTATTAGTAAGCCCCCGAACAGTCCCATATCGTGATAATTTGGTAGCCAGGAAAATGATTTATCCTTCATGGTTAGACCATAGGCACTCATTGTAAATTTGGCATTAGCGAGAATTGCGCTCGACGAGAGGCTGATTGCCTTTGCTGCGCCCGTTGTCCCGGAAGTGAATTGTAAGATTGATATTTTGGGATCTTTTCCAAAGTTGGGTTCTACGTTGCACAAGTCGGCAGTTCCGATAACCTGAAGCTCTGCACCAATCTGTGCAGCAGGTTCACGCAGTTGGTTGATCTCTGCTGCAGTAGTCAAAATAATAGATGGCTTAATAGCGGTAATTGCATCCAGTAACCTCTTTCTGCCTGGCCCAGGCCTAGTGCCTGGCAACGGCAGCGCTGTCCGCCCAGCGTAGACGCAGCCAATGAGACCTATTAAAAAATCAGGACCCGAACTTGTGGCAATGCCAATGATGGCGTCTTTATGTGTCGTTTTAGAAAGTCGTTGCGCCTCATCTAATGCGTGCTGGCGGAGCACTCCAGCTGTCAGGCTTTTCTGGGATATCCCATCGCGCCCAATCCAATCATACAAAATTGTGGGGGGGGGCACAGAAAGTAATTTTTCAAAATTATGCCGCAATTATCTGG
>CALFSV010000214.1 GCA_937916485.1 uncultured Paracoccaceae bacterium
AACAACCGCATGGACCCCCGGTGCAGGCCATCTTGCCCTTCCCAAATGATATAAAGCGGGTCGAGTTGATCGTATTCATCTTGTTCCCGGCCGCGTTGATCCAGCTTTACCGCCCAGCCCAGCCTGTCATGAAACTGTCGGGCCCGATCCCGGAACATGCTGTCAGCCAGCCTTGGTCGTTGGTTCAATTCCCTCGCATAAAGATATCGCAGCACCCTGTTCCCCCATCCTCTGTTCAAAGGGGGGTAGGTCTAGTGTGGAGTGGTTAACGGTCTGCGCCTTGGCCCGTCGGTCCGTTAGTCATGGCCTGTCGCGTCCCGGCCAGCCGCCTGTCGCCGCCCGGGCGGCACCGCCCACAACGATCAGCCCTTCGGTCAATGCCCGGGCGACGGCATGGGTCGTATTTGCGGCCCCCAACTTGGAACGGGCGCTCTCGATGTAAGCCCGCAGTGTATGTTCCGAAAGAGAAAGCATTTCGGCCACCTGGTTTCGGCTGTAGCCCATTGCCAGGAATGTGAGGGTGTCAATCTCGCGTGGGGACAAGCTTCTGACCGTTTCCGGTGTGCGTCCCTTTTCAAGTTCCAAAGCCTTGAGATTAAAGTAATGCGCAATCAAGATCAGCTCGCGCTGATGGGCGGTGGTAAAGGCGATCCATTCGGCATCACCGCAATTGTGCGAAACTGTAAACAGTGCGAACTGTCCGCGTGGTCCGTGGATCGGGATGGAAAAGCCTTGGTTGCCGACACCGTGTTCAATGGCATCGCGCCGAAACTCTCGTGCTGCGCGGGTCGACCAGTCAAGCCGCTTCCAGTCGACGGGGTGGTAGCGCTGAAAACATCCGATGATGACAGGATCTATCCTCAGGTAGTCCTGCGCTACGTAGCGGGCTGCCCAGCTTGGATCGTAGGTGCCGTAGCCATATTGTTCACCGTCCGCCGAAACCCAGTGGTACACTGCGTGATCGACCCGGTAGTGGTCGCGCAGCGCTATGATAAGGGATTGGATGTCCTCAAGGCCGCCGGCCTGCTCCAGTCGTACAAGATACCCTTCCAGGTCCAGCGCCATCTGCAAACACGCCCAAAGGCGCTCCCTCAGTCGGCAGAGTTGCCTCTGCGATCGCGATCTTTGCGGCCTGGTCCAGATGCTCTGCCAGCAGTGGCAATTCGTTGTGACGCGCAAATGTTCCCAGGTCGTCCAGAACGTCGATGATCCATCTATGTTGCATGAGAGAGTCTCTGATCAGATTGTTAACGAAACATTAATTCTTACTCTACCACAGGGTGAGTTAATGAAGAATTGGCGCTTTCGCCCCCGCTGGAAATGGGGGGAGCCCGTTTCGTCAGGCCATTGAGACTAAAGAATAGGCGCTTAGCGGCGAAAGGCTGCGAATCCTGCCGATGCCGCCCAGCCGGCTGCAATCGCCAGCAGCAGTGACAGGCCCCCGTAAATCGCAGGCTGTTCCCGGGACAGGTTAAAGAGCCACCGTTCGACCCCGACCTTCTGGACCGCGATCACTGTGTCATAGCGATCGACGATCGCCCCTTCCCGCGTCAGGAAGATCCGGGTCGCATAGTTCCCCTCGACCAGATTGGCAGGCAATGAGATCGAGGTGCGAAAAAGCGTCTCTTCGTCAAAGTCGATGGCGCCTTCGGCGACCTTGTAAAGGTCGTCATTGGATCTGATCCGAATAAGGGCCTCGGTGTAGTCGGCTGTGTTGTCGACATCTGCGCCGATCGACCGAATGGCGCGGTTAAGGGTGACAGAGTGGCGCAGGTTCTCAGTCTCGCTCAACACCTCGCTCAAGGGGGCGGAACTGGCGACAGCGTAAAAGGACGGGGCGGCATCAACCTCGACCGAGCTCGTGTTAACCCAGATGCCGAACCGCCGTTCCTTGTGGCGGACAATGACCGGGGTTCGCGGGCCAGAGATGGTGATGACCACGCCAAGAGGGGGCAAGGGGGCGCTGGCAACGGTCCTTTTGACGGCGCCGAAGATAAGAATGTCAGAACCATCGAATGATGCTGTGATGGCGACCTCATCCTGGCTTAGCCCCATCACGATTTCTTCGGCCACTGCCGATGAACCCAGCGCAACGAAAACCCATAGCAAGAGCCATCTTGTCATACCGCCCCCCCGACCCGTTCAAGGGAGTAAAGCTCGGTCGGGCGCAAAAGCAGATCAAACGCAAGTTGCCCGCAGACCGCCAGAACCAGGACCGCCAGAAGGATGCGCAATTGTTCGGCCTTCATCATGGTGCCGACACGGGCGCCGACCTGGGCCCCGATAACGCCGCCGATGATAAGCAAAAGGGCAAGGACCATATCCACCGTGTAGTTCGTGGTCGCATGCAACATCGTCGTAAAGGCAGTCACAAAGATGATCTGGAAAAGGGATGTCCCGATGACAACCTTGGTCGGCATGCCCAACAGATAGATCATGGCAGGAACCATGATGAAGCCGCCACCGACCCCCATGATCGCGGCAAGAACGCCGACCAGCAGACCGACCAGCAATGGCGGAATGACCGAGATATAAAGGCCGGACACCCGGAATTTCATCTTGAAAGGCAGGTTGTGGACCCAGTTGTGCTTGCGCCGGACAGGCGCGCCACCGCTGCGACGCGACCTTTGCAGGGCGCGCAGGCTCTCGACCAGCATCAGCCCGCCGACCGTCCCCAGAAAGACGACGTAGCAAAGCTTGACCAGCAGATCGACCTGGCCCTGGGCCTTGAGTATGTTGAAGACGACCACCCCAAGGGCCGACCCGATCAGGCCGCCGATCAGCAGGACCACCCCCATCGGAATGTCCACGGTCCTGCGCCTTAGGTGCGACAACAGGGCGGAAAATGACGAGGCTACAATCTGGTTGGCCGAGGTCGCCACGGCAACTGCTGGCGGAATACCGGCCATGAATAGCAGCGGGGTGATCAGAAACCCGCCCCCGACGCCGAACATCCCCGACAGCATGCCAACAAGCCCGCCAAGCCCCAAAAGGAGGAACGCGTTGACCGAAACCTCGGCAATGGGAAGGTAAAGCTGCATCGATGCATCTGTCCGGGTAGGAACCTACCCCTTGAAAGCACCCTTGGCTGAGGAATTCTACCCCTCTGGCCTGCCAGTCACGCTATTTCGTTGACGCCAGCCCGCGCAGTGTTGCCCGCAGGACCTTTTCCAGCTTTGCAGCGCCGATCGGTGCCATGGCTTTGGTATGCTCGTGGCTGATCGCCTCATCGCTCATCCCGGCGGCCATGTTCGTGATCGTCGAAATGGCTGCTGCCTTTAGACCAAGAAAGCGGGCAAGGATGACCTCGGGGACCGTCGACATGCCGACCGCGTCTGCCCCGAGCATGTGGATGGCCCGGATCTCGGCCGGTGTTTCGAAGGACGGTCCCGAATACCAGGCATAGACCCCGTCATACATCTCAGTGCCCGTCGCCTCTGCAGCCGCGCGCAGCCGCGCCCGCAAGTCAGGATCGTAGGCGTCCTTCATCGGGACAAATCGGGCATCCGACGGCTCACCGATTAGGGGGTTGAGGCCGGAAAAATTGATATGATCGCTCAGGCTCATGATCGAGCCTGTGGGCATGTCCATCCGCATGGAGCCTGCCGCATTGGTCGCGATCACCGTATCGCCGCCCATCCCCTTGAGAACCTCAAGCGGCAGGCGCATCGCGGCAGAGTTGCCCTGTTCATAATAATGCGCCCGTCCGCCAAAGACGGCGACGCGAACACCTTCCAGCATTCCGACGACTAGGTTGGGGTTGTGCCCTGACACCCCGGCATGTGGAAATCCGGGCAGATCCGTGTAGGGGATGGCGATCCCATCGACCGTATCGGCCAGATGACCGAGCCCCGACCCAAGGATCAGGCCCAGCTTTACAGGCTCTGCCCCGGCCTTACCCCGGATCAGGGCAACAAGGTCCTCAGCGTTCTTTGACATAGGGCTCGCCTCCTGCGCGCGGCGGAATCGCTTTGCCGACAAAGCCCGCCAGGATGATGACGGTCAGGATATAGGGTAG
This sequence comes from uncultured Paracoccaceae bacterium, assembly GCA_937916485.1. Next base: position 4,019 of record CALFSV010000214.1, read on the forward strand.
GGCATCGAGAAGCTGGATCTGGATGCGGAAACCGATGACGGCCTCGATCAGGTCCGACCGCAGGGCGATGGCCTGTAGAAAGCCAAACAGCAGACAGGCGGTCAGGGCATACCAAGGTCGCCACTTGGCGAAAATCAACGCCGCAAGGGCGATGTAGCCGCGACCTGCCGTCATGTCTTTCACAAACCCGGCCTGAAGACCCGTGGAGAGGTAGGCCCCCGCGATCCCGCACAGGACCCCGCAGATCCCCACGGCGGCAAAGCGCAGACCCACGACCGATATCCCGGCGGTGTCTACAGCTGCCGGATTCTCACCCACAGCCCGCAGGCGCAGGCCAAACCGGGTCCGGAAAAGCACCCACCAGGTGAGAGGGACGACCAGAAGCGACACGTAGACCAGGATCGTATGACCCGAAATCAGCTCTGCATAAATTGGGCCAAGGATGGGCACGCCCGAAAGGCTTTCGGCGAAGGGCAGGGTGATCGGATTGAACCGCGCCGCCCCTTGCAGGCTGGGGGTGCGCCCGCCCTGTGCGAACCAGGCCTGCGCCACAAGGACAGTGAGGCCCGAGGCCAGAAAGTTAAGGGCCACGCCCGAGATCAGCTGATTGCCCCGAAAGGTGATCGAGGCCAGCCCGTGTATGGCCGAAAACAGAAGCGAGGCGGCAATGCCCGCCACCAGACCGATCCAGACGTTGCCGGTCATGGCGGCGACGGCGGCAGCGGTAAAGGCGGCAGCCAGCATCTTGCCCTCAAGCCCGATGTCAAAAATGCCCGCCCGTTCCGAAAACAGTCCGGCAAGGCAAGCCAGCAGAAGCGGGGTCGACAGGCGGACAGTGGCGTCAAGAACCTGCAGGAGTGTCAGAAGATCCATGGCCCTACTCCGCCGCCGTGGGTTTTGTTGTCGGTTTGGCCGAGGACCGGTTGAACGCGAGGAAGACCTTTTCCAGCGGCATACGGACCATGTTGTCCAGCGCACCGGTAAACATGATGACAAGGGCCTGGATGACCAGCACGATCTGGACCGGGATGCTTGTGTCCTGACTCAGGATTGCGCCGCCCTGATAGAGCACGCCGAACAAAAGCGCCGCCAGAAAGATGCCCAAGGGATGCGACCGGCCCATCAAGGCCACGGCAATCCCGATAAAGCCGGCACCCTCTGTCGCGTTCAAAACCAATCTCTCAGCCTCGCCCATGACGTTGTTCAGGGCCATCATACCGGCCAACGCGCCCGAGATGGACATGGAGATCAGAATGATCTTCGTCGGGCTGATCCCGGCATATTTTGCCGCACTTTCCGAATGTCCAAAGGCGCGGATCTCGTAGCCAAGCCGTGTCTTCCAGATCAGCGCCCAAACGGCGAAACAGGCCAGAATGGCAATGATGAAACTGACGTTTGCCGGCGCCCCGCGCGAGAATGAAATGCCAAGCGGGGCCAGCATCTCTGCAAAATTGGGCAGGTGGGTCGGTTCGGGAAACTTGCCCGTTGCAGGCTCCATAGAACCGACGGGTTTCAGCACGCTGACCAGAAGATAGTTCAGCAGGGCCGCGGCGATGAAGTTGAACATGATGGTCGTGATGACGATGTGGCTGCCCCGCTTGGCCTGAAGCCATGCCGGGATCAGCGCCCAGAACGCTCCAAACGCAGCAGAGGCGACGATGGCCCCAAGGATGGCCAGCGACCAATGCGGCCAGGGCAGGTAAAGACAGCACAGTGCCACCCCCAGCCCGCCCAGGGTCGCCTGCCCTTCGCCACCGATATTGAACATCCGGGCATGAAAGGCGACTGACACGGCCAGACCGGTAAAGATGAAGTTGGTCGCATAATAAAGCGTGTAGCCCCATGCGTATTTTGAACCCATCGCGCCGTCGATCATGATGGTCAGGGCGGTGATCGGGTTTTCCCCGATTGCCAGGATCACCAGTCCCGACAGCACTGCCGCCAGGATCAGCGAGATGAGCGGGATCAGGACCACGTCGGCCCATTGCGGCATCTTTTGCATTACGCAGCCTCCCCCGTCATGCCGGCCATCAGAAGGCCGAGTTCCTTGGCATCGGTTTCACCGGGCAGTCGTTCGCCCATGATCTGACCGTCGAACATGACGGCAATCCGGTCGGACAAAGACAGGATCTCGTCCAACTCGACCGAGACCAGGAGGATCGCCTTGCCCTGATCGCGCAGGGCAACGATCTGCTGGTGGATGAATTCGATGGCCCCGATGTCGACGCCGCGGGTCGGCTGGCCGATCAGCAGAAGATCGGGGTTCCGCTCAATCTCGCGGGCCAGGACGATCTTTTGCTGGTTGCCACCGGAAAAGTTCTTGGCGCTTAGCTTGGGGTCGGGTGGACGCACGTCAAAGCGGCCCATCTTGGCCGCGGCGGCCTCGCGGATGGCGGCGTTGTCCATGAACAGGCGGGATTTTTGGTACTCCGGCTCGTGATGATAGCCGAAGATGGCGTTCTCCCAGGCCATGTAGTCCATGATCAGACCCTCGCGCTGGCGGTCCTCTGGCACGTGGGCGATGCCGCGATGGCGGCGGCTTTGACCGTCCGAATGTTTGCCGGTGAGGTCAATCAGTTCGCCGTTCAGGAGGATGGTGCCGCTGGCTTTTTCGTAGCCACCCAGCACTTCCAGCAGTTCGGACTGGCCATTGCCAGCGACACCGGCGATTCCGAGGATCTCACCGGCCCGGACGTCAAAGCTGATCCCCTTTAGGCGACGCACACCCTTGTCATCGGTCACCTTGAGATCGCGGACCTCAAGAACGTTGGCCCCCGGCGTTGCGGGCTTTTTGTCGACGCGCAACAGGACCTTCCGACCGACCATCAACTCAGCGAGTTCAGGTGGAGAGGTTTCGGCTGTCTTGACCGTCGCAGTCATCTCACCGCGGCGCATGACGCTGACGGTTTCGGTGATTTCCATGATCTCGCGCAGCTTGTGGGTGATCAGGATGATCGTCTTGCCCTCGTCCTTCAGTCGCCCAAGAATGCGGAACAGCTGATCGGCCTCGGCGGGGGTCAGGACGCCGGTCGGCTCGTCCAGGATCAGGATGTCGGCCTTGCGATACAGGGCCTTGAGGATCTCGACCCGCTGCTGCATGCCCACGCCGATATCTTCGATCAGGGCATCGGGGTCCACGTTCAGTTCGTACTCTTCGGCCAGCGATTTCAACTCGCGGCGGGCACGGGCAAGGGATGGGCGCAACAGGCCCGAATCCTCGGCCCCAAGCACGACGTTCTCTAGAACGGTGAAGTTTTCGACCAGTTTGAAGTGCTGGAACACCATGCCGATACCGGCGGCGATGGCCGCCTGGCTGTCGGGGATCAGGGTCTTGGTCCCGTTGATGAAAATTTCGCCAGCGTCGGCCTTGTAGAACCCGTAAAGGATGCTCATCAGGGTCGACTTGCCTGCACCATTCTCGCCGATGATGCCGTGGATCGTGCCAGGCATCACGCGGATCGAGATATCCTTGTTGGCCTGAACCGCGCCAAAGGCCTTTGAGATTCCGCGAAGCTCGATCGCGGGGTGTGCTGTACCGGATGCGGGAGAGGTCATCTGTGCCCTGCCTCATGTTTTGGAAAAGGGCCGCGCCACGATGCGTGACGCGGCCCTTTCATTGCTTGCGTGGCGGCTGACTTAGAACGTCAGGGCCGGGCAGGTTTCGTCGCTGGTGTAGTCATGGACAGACAGCGAACCGGCAGAGATTTCTGCGGCGGCAGCTTCGACAGCGGCGGTCATCTCGTCCGAAATCAGCTCTGCGTTGAACTCGTCAACGGCATAGCCGACACCACCGTTGGCGACGCCCATTACGTTGAAACCAGTCTCAACGTCAGGGCCGGCCAGCATGGCTTCGTAAACGGCGTTGTCGACGCGCTTGAGCATGGAGGTCAGAACCTGGCCCGGGTGCAGGTAGTTCTGGTTGGCGTCCACGCCGATCGACAGGATGTTGCTGTCGGCAGCGGTTTGCAGAACACCAACGCCGGTGCCGCCAGCGGCGGCATAGACCACATCAGCACCCTGGCTGATCTGGGCCAACGTCAGCTCGGACCCTTTGACGGGGTCGTTCCAGGCGGCGGGGGTGGTGCCGGTCATGTTGGCGATGACGGTGGCATCGGGGTTCACGGCCATGACGCCCTGGGCGTAGCCGCAAGCGAACTTGCGGATCAGCGGGATGTCCATGCCGCCGATGAAGCCGACGGTGTCGGATTCGGAGGACATCGCTGCCAGCATGCCGACGAGGTAGGAACCTTCATGCTCGTTGAAGACGACCGAACGGACATTCGGGGCGTCAACGACCATGTCGATGATGACGAACTTGGTGTCGGGGTAGTCACCGGCAACCTCGGACAGCGGCGTGGCGAACGAGAAGCCGGCCATGACGATGGGGTTATTGCCAGCTTCGGCAAAGCGGCGCAGCGCCTGCTCGCGCTGTGCATCCGACTGAAGCTCGGTCTCGGCGAAGGAACCGCCGGTCTCTTCGGCCCAACGCATAGCACCGTTAAAGGCGGATTCGTTGAACGACTTGTCGAACTTGCCGCCAAGATCGAAGATCAGGGCCGGGTCGGCCAGCGCGGCGCCAGCAGACAGGGCCAGCGCGGCGGTCGCACCGAGGAATTTCGTGAAGTGGGTCATATGGGTCTCCCAGGACGTTTGAGCGCGGGGTGGCAGTCCCCGCCTGTTATCCGAACCAATCGCGCACCGAAGGGCGCACGACGGATCATTGACAGATAAGGCAATGCGGGGCCGGGAGGGTCAACAGGTTTTTGGGGGTGTGGTGGTCACTTCCTGTGCGTCTGTCCGTTCTTCGGGCTTGTGACGCGGGGTCACAGACCTGATCGGGGTGCAGTAGCGAGGGACTTGCGCAAAACGAGGGCATCTACAGAAGCGCCGTTTGCCGCCCGGTAGTACCCAGTTCGGCGTCCGACCTGGTCATAGCCTGCCTGCGCGTACAGCGCCCGAGCCGCACCGTTGTCTTCGGCGACTTCAAGAAAGACGAATTCTGCGCCCGCTTGCGCTATGTCCGCCTCAAAATCCTGAAGGGCGGCTTTGGCCCGACCTTGCCGCCGCGCATCGGGCGCTGTCGCAAGGGTCAGAACCTCGGCCTCGTCCAAAGTGACGCGGCCCAGAACGAAGGACTGTGCGGTCCCGCTTAGAACGATGCCGGGGCTTTGCAGCAGGTCGGCCACTTCGGCCCCGCTCCAGCCCCGCTCGCCGGGAAAGGCAAGTTGCAGGACATGGGAAATCTGTTCGGGCGTCATGGGATCAGGGTAGGGGCAGGGTCCCGCGAGGGGGCGGCATCCGCCTGACGGATGTAAAGCGGGGCTGGGCGCGGCTGCGGCTGGTCCAACCGGCTCTGAGCGATGCGGAGAATGCCGGTGATCTGATCATGTCCGGGCGCGGTGGTAAGGGACAACAGGTTGCCGACGTCCTCCGCCCTCTGGCCGATGCATGTGGGCCGGACGTCGCCAATCAGGGCCATAAGGTCACCAGCGTTCATGCCGCAAAGCGCGGGCGCTTCGGGTTCAGGACCGAAAAGTTGCGCATAAAGACTGTCCTGCCGTGCATCCCGCAAGGACAGGATTGGTCCGTGGTGATCCAGCACCTGCGCCTCAAGCGACGAGACCCCTACGGCGGGTCGACCGAGCCCTAGCGCCAGCCCACGCGCTGCGGCGACAGCAATACGAATACCGGTGAAGTTGCCAGGGCCAGTCCCGACGGCGACCGCATCAAGGTCCTGCCATGTCAGGCCTTGGTCGCCCAGCACATCTTCCAGCATTGGCATAAGGTGCTCTGCCTGCCCCTTGGCCATCTCGTCGGTGCGGGTCACCACCCTGCCGTCAAACGACAAAGCGGCGGCGCAATGCGCCGCCGAGGTATCAAAAGCCAATATGACAGGTTTGGTCACGCCGGATCAGGCGGCGACAGGCCGAACCTCGACCACTTCGGGGATGTAGTGGCGCAACAGGTTCTCGATCCCCATCTTGAGGGTCAGGGTCGAGGAGGGGCAACCGGCGCAGGCACCCTGCATATGCAGATAGACGATCCCGCGGTCAAAGCCGTGAAAGGTGATGTCCCCGCCGTCCTGGGCAACAGCCGGGCGAACACGTGTGTCCAACAGTTCTTTGATCTGGTCGACAATGCCCGAATCTTCGCCGCTGTGCGCGGCATGGCCCGAAGAAGCCTGCTCACCCTCGACGACCGGTTGGCCGGATTGGTAATGCTCCATCACCGCGCCAAGGATGGCCGGTTTGATGTGATCCCAGTCGATCCCATCTGCCTTTGTCACCGTGACGAAGTCGAGGCCAAAGAACACCCCAGTGACACCGTCTACTGCAAAGATGCGAGACGCCAACGGGGACCGTGCAGCAGCCTCGGCCGTGCCAAAGTCAGCAGTCCCGACGTCAAGGACAGGCTGCCCGGGCAGAAACTTGAGCGTCGCTGGATTCGGCGTGGATTCAGTCTGGATAAACATCAGAGGCCAACCTTTTCTATCAGGATACAAGATATGCGGCGCAGGCCCTCACAAGTCAAGGTTTGGAACCGTTCTAAATTGACGCCTGACAAGATGGGACTGCCATGTCGTTGATGTCACAAAGGCCAGAGGGCCCACCTTTTCAGGTGGGCCCTTGCCGCGAGGTCATCTCGGGCGACACTACATACGTTCAGAGATGCGGTAGTCCTTCTCGGCTACTACCTGACCATTCACGGTCATGATCGCGATCACATCCGACAAGGGACGCTGCTTGAGTTGAATGCGGACGTCCTGATTGGCACCGGCATTGATGTCGGTGGAACCAAGGAGCTGGCCAACTTCGCCGCCGCGGTAGTCATAAATTTCAACCATTCCGCTGTCGGCCGCACTTAGGGTGCCAAGGTCGATCGTGGATGAGGAGGGGAGCGTCTCACCGTAAGAAAAGTAGTTGTTGCTGGCGCTGGCGAAGGTGGCGGTGCCCAGAGCGGCGACAGTGGCGAGTGCAATCATTTTAATGGACATGATGTAATCCTTTTCAGGTGTTGCGGTTTGTGGTCATTCGTTGACGTTGGGAATGTTCCCGTCGTCGGTGAATGACATCTGGGCACCAAACTCGATCAGGAAAGGCTTTGAAATATCACGAAAAAAAGACCGGGTTGTGATGTTTCAGCGCCCTTGAAATACGCAAAGGCCAAGGGGGGACCGCTCAGGCGCCTAGGCGCACAACTCTCTAGTCCGTAGCGCACAGAAGTACGGATCTGGCGGCGTTAGATTGCTCACGTGATGGAGATTTTCGCGTCGTGTTGAAAGCTCATCACAAAGTATTTTTGGGCTCTGGTCGCGCCAGCGTTACCAAAAGGTCGTTTGAGGGTGGACGGTTGGCAGGATAGACCCAACAATCAAAATCATCAGGTGATCGCGTCAAGTCGTTCTTTGGACATATCGCCCGGAACGATGGTGATCGGGATCGGCAAGCTGCCGGAATTCCGGGTCAACTGGGTGACAAGCGGGCCGGGGCCCTTGTTGTCCGTGCCCGCGCCCAGCACCAGCACGCCTATATCGGGGTCTTCGGTGATCTGGGCCATGATCTCGGGCACAGCTTCGCCTTCGCGGATGACCAACTCCGGGTCGACGCCCTGTTTGTCCCGCATCCATTTGGCAAACACTTCAAAGTGCGCGTGGATCCGGTCACGGGCCTCAGAGCGCATGATTTCAGCCACGCCCAGCCAGTGATTGAATTCATCGGGTGGAATGATGGAAAGGATAGCGACGCCACCGCCTGTTCGTGATGCACGCATGGCGGCAAAACGCATGGCGTTCAGACATTCCCGACTGTCGTCGAGCACCACCAGAAATTTGCGCATGGTCCTCTCCTTTACCCCAGCGCGATATTGGCTGAAGCGGGGGCTGGTGGCAACGGGTCTTGCCAGACCCGTCCCCGACCGGCAGGTCTTGGACAAACCGAAGGGAGGCCGCGATGGCACAGCATGATTATACCGCCCGGATCGTCTGGACAGGCAATCGGGGCGATGGGAACCGCAGCTATCGGGGCTATGATCGGAATTGGGAAGTCCAGACCCCCGGCAAGCCCGTCATCAGGTGTTCAAACGATCCCCTGCTTGGCGGCGATCCAACATTGCACAATCCCGAGGATATGCTGATCGCCGCGCTAAGCGCCTGCCATATGCTTTGGTATCTGCACCTGGCCTCCGATGCCAAAGTGCTGGTGACCGACTACTGCGATGATCCGATCGCCATTGTCGAAACCCAACCGGATGGGGCAGGCCGGTTTCTGAGCGCGACATTGCGGCCGATCATCACCGTGGCCGCCGGAACCGATCTGACGCTGGCAGAGGCCTTGCATCATCGCATTCACAAGACCTGCTTTATCGCCCGGTCCGTGAACTTTCCCGTGACATATGAGGCCCGATACCAGATCGGCTGACGGCCTAGCCGTTGGCCGCGGCCCAGTCCCAATACATTTCGCGCACCCGCCGGGTCACGGGATTGCCGTTGGGCCCGACGTCATAGGTCTTGTCGTCAAAGGCGCTGACGGGGGTCACCTTCATCATGTTGCCCGAGGTAAAGACCTCGTCCGCGTCTAGGAAATCGTCGAACGTCAAAACACATTCGTGCACGGCAGAGCCATCGGCCGCCAGGTTGCTGATATGGCGGGCCCTTGTGATGCCCGCCAGAAAGGTGCCGTTGGGGATGGGAGTAAAGACTTCGCCGTCCTTAACCATAAAGATGTTGGCCGTCGCTGTTTCTGCCACGTTGCCCATCGCGTCCGCGACAAGGGCGTTGGTAAAGCCTTTTGACCGGGCCTCGACCAGCATTCTGGCATTGTTGGGATAAAGACAGCCTGCCTTGGCATTGACCACAGCGTCTTCAAGGACCGGGCGGCGGAACTGGGTCCGGGTCAAGGTCGCCGACAGCTCGGGCGGGGCCATGGGGATCTCTTCCAGACAGATGGCAAAACCGGTGGCGCCGGGGTTGGGAACGATGGCGGTCACATCGCCGTCCAGGGCCCAATACATCGGGCGGATGTAGATCGGGGCCCCATCGGGGTAGGCCGCAAGCCCCTCGCGCACGATGGCGACCATGTCGTCGGTGCTGACGGTTGGGGTGACCATCAGGGCCTCCGCCGACCGGTTGACCCTTGCGCAATGGGCGGCAAGGTCGGGCACCAGCCCGTTGATGCAGCGCGCTCCGTCAAAAACGCCTGACCCTAGCCAGCTGCCGTGATCCGCCGCGCGCATGATGGGGACGTCGCCGTCATGCCACTGACCTTCGAAATAGGTGCGGATATTCTTGCCGGTCGCCATGGTGTCCTCCGTTGTCGGGGGCACAGTAGGAGGGGGGGGTGACCGCGTCCAGACCATTGGGCCAGCCGTCGAGGCAGACCCTTGGGGATGCCCTTGGGTGGCAAAGGACTAAGGGGGCGCGTCCGGGTGGGGTGACCCGGACGCGTGGCTCGCGTGGGCAACGCAGGCCTCAGGCACCTCGGCGGCCGGGTATCCGCCGGGTAGGATGAGCCAAAAAATGCGGCTCGTCACTGTTCATATCGGCCTTAGGATTCTCTTTTATGACGTCTCAGACGTCGGCCAAAAGGGCGTCCAGATCGAACCGCTGGTTCATCATGGTCAGGTTGCCGTCTGCATCCTTCGGCCACTCCGCATGGGGCCGATCGTAGTAAAGCTCCACCCCGTTACCGTCCGGATCATCAAGGTAGAGGGCGACGCTGACCCCATGATCGGCCCAACCGGTCAGGGCATAGCCTGCATCCAGAACGGACCGATAGACTCGCGCCAGCGACGCGCGGTCTGGATAGAGGAATGCTGCATGGTAAAGGCCGGTGTGTCCCTTGGGAGGGGGCAAGGCATTCAGACTGTCCCAGGTGTTCAGGCCAATGTGGTGATGATAGCCCCCCGCCCCTAGGAACGCGGCCTGGGTCCCGTACCTGAGGTTCAGGGTAAACCCCAGAACCTCGGAATAAAAGGTGATGGCACGGTTGAGGTCTGCGACCCGTAAATGAACGTGACCAACGCTTGTGGTGGCAGGGGCAACAAAGGACATGTTCAGTCCTCCTTTCCCCATCAGGCTAGGCCGTTCGGTTCCGTGTTGTAAGTCCGACATTGCGCGAGGCGATGTGCGAAAATCCACAAGGGTCGGCGGGCTATTCTGCAGCCTTTGGGGCTTTGTCCCAGAAGTAAGGTGGGTTCGGACCCACCTTACCTCAAAAGACCGACGATATCGTAGGTCCGCTGAAGGATAGGCTCTGCAATCACCCGGGCCTTGTCGGCACCGCTGCGCAGGATGCGGTCGATCTCGGCGGGGTCGTTCATCAGGCGGCCCATCTCATCGGAGATCGGAGCAAGCTTGCTGACCGCAAGGTCGGCCAGGGCAGGCTTGAACGCGCCCCATCCGGCACCGGCATGTTCGGCGATCACGGCCTCGGGCGTGGTGTCCGAGAGGGCCGCGTAGATGTCGACAAGGTTGCGGGCTTCGGGGCGATCCTTCAGACCGTCCAGCGTGTCGGGCAGGGGGGCCGGATCGGTGCGGGCCTTTTTGAACTTCTTGGAGATGGTATCGGCGTCGTCGAGCATGTTGATCCGCTCCATGTCGCTTTCGCCAGACTTGGACATCTTTTTGGTGCCATCACGCAGGTTCATGACGCGGGTGGCGGGCCCCTCGATGACCGGTTCGGTCAGGGGGAAGAAGTCGGTCTTGTAGTCGTGATTGAACTTGGCCGCGATGTCGCGGGTCAACTCGACATGCTGTTTCTGGTCCTCGCCCACGGGCACATGGGTGGCGTGATAGATCAGGATGTCGGCCGCCATCAGCGAGGGGTAGGCATAGAGGCCCAGCGACTGCTTTTCCGCGTTCTTGCCGGCCTTTTCCTTGAATTGGGTCATCCGGTTCATCCAGCCAAGGCGGGCGACGCAATTGAAGATCCAGCCAAGCTCTGCATGGGCGGACACCATCGACTGGTTGAACAAGATCGACTTGGAGGGGTCGATCCCCGCGGCCAGAAAGCCTGCGGCCACCTCGCGGGTTGCCTGGGCAAGCTCGGCCGGATCCTGCCAGACGGTGATCGCGTGCAGATCGACGACGCAATAGATCGTCTCGAACCCGCCGCCTTGCATTCCGACGAACCGTTTGATGGCGCCAAGGTAGTTGCCAAGCGTGAGGCCGCCGGACGGTTTGATGCCGGAAAAGACGCGAGGCGTGAAGGTTGGTTCGGTCATGACGGGGTCCGGGCTGGAATTCTGGGCTATGCGGGCTTACCCATGCGGGCACGCACCGTCAACCGCCCGCCGTAAGGATGCACCGGATGTCTACCGAAAACCCTGTCAACCCACTCCCCCCAGTCGTGGTGATCCTCACCTTGATGATTTTCGCGGTTGAGGCAGTGCTGAGCCTTGGGGCGCAGGGCATCGTCGGCGGCCCGTCGGCGGTGGGCTGGCGCCTCGCGGCGATGTCGGACTGGGGCTATTCCCCGCTGGTCTGGGAACAATTGGCATTGCGGGGTGACTGGTCCTTTGACATCGTCAAACGCTTTGTCACCTACGCCTTTGTTCACGTCACCTTTACCCATGCCCTGTTTGCCGGGGCTCTGTTCCTCGCGCTGGGCAAGTTTGTCGGTGATGTGTTCCACTGGCTTGCCGTGCTTGCCGTGTTTGTCGTGGCCGCGGTGGCGGGGGCCGTTGTCTTTGGCCTGAGCATCGATACCAACCTTGCGCTGATCGGGGCCTATCCGCCCGTCTACGGCATGATCGGGGCCTTTACCTACATCATGTGGATGCGCCTTGGGGCGGCAGGCCAGAACCAGTTGGGGGCCTTTCGCCTGATCGGGTTTCTGCTGGCCTTGCAGCTAGTCTTTGGGCTGTTGTTCGGGGCGGACCCGACCTGGGTCGCGGACCTGTCCGGGTTTGTCGCCGGGTTGGCCCTGTCACCCCTTGTGGCGCCCGGCGGTTGGCGGGCGTTCCTTGCCCGGGTGCGCCAGCGTTAGACGACCTGTGGTTGGGGTGATCCAAAGGGCGCGCCTGCGGCGCGACACCCTTGTCCTCGCCATCCCTTCGGGTTGGCTCAGCGTCGAAGGGCGCGGCGGAATTCCGACAGCTTGAAGGCCCCGAACAACTGGCCCACGCCAAAGTAGGTGACGACGCCGATGCCGACCAGAACCGCCAGAGCGGCATAGCGGATCGTGGGGGCACCCAAAAGCGAGGTCATCGCCGCCGAGGCCAGCCAAAGCACCCCTCCCATCACCAGCGAGGCCGCCATGATCCGCCAGATCCGTTGCCGGAACCGGCTGTCGGTACGGGCGGCGTCGCCCATGTTTCGCGAACCGATCCACAGCAGGACAACCATCCCCCAGCCAGCAAGCGTCGTCCCTATTGCAGCGGCGATGTAGCCGATGACGGGCGACAGGCCCACTGCGACGCCAGCGTTGATGACCATCGCGGCCACCGCAAAATAGAACGGCCGCCGGGTGTCTTCGCGGGCAAAAAACAACGGCTGCAGGGTCTTTTGCAGGACAAAGGCGGGCAGGCCAAGCCCGTAGACCGCAACGGCAAGGGCCGTGGCCATCGTGTCGTCGGACGCAAAGGCACCGCGTTGAAACAGCACTGACACCAACGGCACCGGGATGGCGACAAGGGCCACCGCCGCCGGGATGGTCAGGGCTAGTGAGAGCTCGGCGGCCCGGTTGAACGCATCCCGCCCCCCGACTGTATCGCCAGCCCCCAGCCGGCGCGACAGGTCGGGCAGCAGGACCACCCCGACAGCTATGCCGACGACGCCCAAAGGTAGCTGGTAAAGCCGGTCGGCATAGCTAAGCCAAGCGACCGCCCCGTCAAAGAAACTTGCCACCTGTCGCCCGATCAGCAGGTTGATCTGAACCACCCCTCCGGCCAGGGCGGCGGGGGCGGCGATGATGGCCAACCGCTTGAGGTCCGGCGTCATGCGCGGCCAGCGCGGACGGAACGAATAGCCGGCCCGCGATGCCGCCCACCACACCAGCCCAAGCTGGCCGATCCCGCCCAGCGGGACGGCAAGTGCCAAACTGTCCCCGACCTTCAGCCCCAGGGCCTCGTCGATACCTATCCCAAGCGCGTCTGATCCCGGCATTCCAAGGGCGGCGCCAATCAGAACCGCCAGAATGAAGATGATGTTCAGAAGGGCAGGGGCCGCCGCAGCTGCCAGAAACCGGCCCGAGGCATTCAGAACCCCCGACATCAAGGCGGCTAGTGAGATGAACAGGATGTATGGAAAGGCCAGCCGCCCATATTCAACCGCCAGATCGAACCTCTCATCTCCGGCAAAACCACTGGCCATCAGCCAGACAAGGCCCGGCATGAAGATGACACCGATTGCGGTAAAGACCGACAGCAGGACCACCATGCCCATGAACGCGTCCTGGGCAAAATCCTCGGCCCCTTCACCGGCCTCCAGCTTTTTGGAGAACATCGGGATGAAGGCCATGTTGAACGCCCCTTCCGCAAAGAAGCGGCGGAACATGTTGGGCAGGGAGAAAGCAACCAGAAACGCCTCTGCGATCGGGCCTGCCCCAAGGTAGGCCGCGATCATGATGTCCCGCACAAAGCCCAGAACTCTGGAGAGCATTGTCCAAAGACCAACTGTGACAAAACCACGGATGAGGGAAATAGGTTTCAAGATGCGCTCCGCCCCGGTAGGGTTGGGCGGGTTTTATACCAAGGTGACCAGAGCCGATAGGGGTGGCGATAGGGGAGCCTGAGGCCGAGGGGCCTCGCGGTCCGGGCGTTGGCCCTATCGCACCCGGTGCCCGCTTTGTGCTATTCCCGCGCCCGTTCGGCCCCCCGCTCGATCGCCTCGCGCAGTTTCCTTTCAAGGGACTTCTGCTTGCTCTCGGAATGATATTTCAGGCCGAACATGTCCTTGACGTAGAAGGTGTCGACCACCTGCTCACCATAGGTCGCGATCACGGCCGAGGCGATATAGACGTTCTGTGCAGCAAGCGCCCGGGTCAGGTCATAAAGCAGGCCGGGCCGGTCACGGGTATCGACCTCAATGATGGTGTAGATCTCGGACCCTTCGTTGTCGAAAGTGATCGAGGTCGGAACCCGGAAGGCGCGTTCGCGCTTTTTGATCTTGTCGCGATCCTTCAGCGCGTCGCGGGCGACCACTTCACCGCGCAGGGTGCGCGAAATCATCTGGCGCAGGCGGGGCAGGCGGGCCTCTTCGTAGGGGTGTCCGTCGGCGTCCTGCACCCAGAAGATGGCCGTCGCAAAGCCGTCCTTGGAGGTATAGGTGCGGGCGTCGACCACATTGGCCCCGACAAGGGCAAGGGCCCCGGTCATCCGCGAAAACAGGCCCGGGTGATCGGCCATGGCAAAGCAGGCGCGCGTCGCATCGCGGTCCGGGTCAAGCTTGAGGTCGATCCGGATCTCGTCCGTGCCAAGGTCGAGCAAAAGCCGTGCAAAGATGGCATGCGCCGCTGTCGGAAGCCCCTGCCAATAGGGGCCGTAATGGCGGCCGGTCTCGGTGCGGAGCGCCTTTGCATCCCAATCGCTCAAAGCTTCGCGCAAGGACCGCTTGGCCTCGGCTTCCAGCTTGTCGCGGTTTAGATCCTCAAGTCCGGTTTCAAGGGCGGTATCGGTCGCACGGTAAAGCCCACGCAGAAGCATGGCCTTCCAGTTGTTCCAGGTATTGGGGCCAACGCCCCGGATGTCGCAGACGGTCAGGACCGTCAGAAGGTCCAGTCTTTCCTTGCTTTTGACCGCCTTGGCAAAGTCGCGCACGGTCCTGGGCTCGGCAATATCGCGCTTCTGGGCCATGTCCGACATCAGAAGGTGGTAGCGCACCAGCCATTCGACGGTCTCGCATTCCTTCTTGGTCAGGCCCAGCCTTGGGGCGACCTTGCGGGCGATCTGTGCCCCAAGGACTGAATGGTCGTCAGGCCGCCCTTTTCCGATGTCATGCAGGAGAAGGGCGACGTATAGCACCTTGCGGTTCACCCCGGCCTTCAGGACCTTGCTGGCGATCGGCAATTCCTCGACCAGTTCGCCCCGCTCGATCTTGCTCAGATGCGAGATGCACTGGATGATATGTTCGTCCACGGTGAACGAATGGTACATGTTGTATTGCACCATCGCGACGATCGGGGCGAATTCGGGAATGAACGCTTCCAGCAGGCCAAGTTCGTTCATTCGGCGCAGGGCCCGTTCCGGGTTTCCGTGCTTAAGGAGCAGGTCAAGGAACAGGCGGTTCGCCACCGGATCCTCGCGCAGTTTTGCGTCGATCAGGTGCAGATTGGCGGACAACAGACGCATGGCGTCAGGATGCAGCAGGGTGCCGGTCCGCAGTGCCTCTTCAAAGATGCGCAGCATGTTGAGCGGGTCTTTGAGAAACGCCTTTTCATCGTCAACCGTCAGTCGGTTTTGCTTGATCGCATAGGGTGCCTTGGCGGACTTGCGACGGGACAAAAGCCGGGTCAGCATCGGCTCTCGCTTGGTGTGGGTTGCCTCTTGGGCGGTCAGAAAAATGCGGGTCAGTTCACCAACCCGCGTGGCGTGACGGAAGTAGTCCTGCATGAAATGTTCGACGGCTCGGCGACCACCTTCGTCGACATATCCCAGCCGGCTGGCCACCTCGACCTGAAGATCAAAGGTCAACTGGTCCAGCGGACGGCCTGTGATGAGGTGGAGATGACAGCGCACCGCCCAGAGAAAGTCCTCCGCCCGGATGAAGGTCTGGAACTCTTCAAAGGTAAAGACGCCCTTTTCGACCAGTTCTTCCGCGCCGCGCACACCGTAGACGTATTTGCCAATCCAATAGAGGGACTGAAGGTCGCGCAGGCCGCCCTTGCCCTCTTTGACGTTGGGCTCGACCACATATCTTTGACCGCCCTGTTTGCGATGCCGCTCAGACCGTTCGGCCAGCTTTGCCTCGATGAAGTCCGATGTGGTGTTGCGAAACAAGTCGATCCAAAGCCGTTCGCGCAAAGTATCGGCCAGGTCTTCAGCACCTGCCAGGTAGCGGAATTCGACCAGGCTGGTGCGGATCGTGTAGTCTTCTCGGGCAAGGCGCAGGCAATCTTTGATGGTTCGGGACGCGTGGCCGACCTTCAGTTTGAGGTCCCAAAGCATGTAGAGCATGGATTCGATGACGCTCTCGGCCCACGGGGTAATCTTGTAAGGCGTCAGGAACAGCAGATCGACGTCCGATTGCGGCGCCATTTCGCCGCGGCCATAGCCGCCCACGGCGATCAGGGTCAGCTTTTCGCCTTCTGTCGGGTTCGGACAGGGGTGGATGCGGTTAAGGGCCACGCTGAAAACGGTCGTGACCAGCTGGTCGGTCAGCCAGGAATAGGCGTATTTCGTTGGCCGGGATGCGAATGGGTCTGCCACAAAGGCCTGTTCTATGGCTTTCATGGCAGACTGCCGAGCATCGCTCAGCTCGCGCACAACCGCGCGCCGCATTTCGCGCGCGTCGACACAAGCGTCGAGAGCCGACGCAATCGCCAGCCTTACGGCCTCTTCGTTAAAGATCTCCCGCCGGGGCAGGATCAGATCGGATGACGAAGAAAGGTCATGTGATGGGTCTGCGTCAGGCCGTGCCAGGTCAGAACCCGGCACCGCCAAAGCTTCGTGGGGCTGCTTCAAGTACGACCACCTGGTTGTTGCGGATCGTGGCGACGGCCAGTCCGCGTTGATTGGTGCCATTCGGCAAAAGACGGAATATCCCGGCCGTCCCCTGGAACCCCTGGGGCTGGGTGAGAGAGGCCGCCGACAGGGCATTGGGGTCACCTTGGGCGACAAGCGCGCCAATTGCTGCGATCCCGTCATAGGCGAGGCCGGCAAGAGGATGCGGAGATTCGCCGAAGGCGGTAAAATAGCGACTTTCAAAGATGTTTGCCATGTTCTGGTCAGGCATCGCGAACAGTCCGCCTTGCAAACCAGGCAGAGCATAGCCCTGCGGTGCCACGTCCCAACGGGTCAGGCCGATGTATTGGGTGGTTGCCGGGTCCAGTCCCCGCTCGGGCAGGGCGGTGGCCAGAATGGGCAGGTCGGCGTTGGCGCCTGCTGTCATCACGATCGCGTCGACGCCGCTCGAATTTGCGGCCTGCGCAATGCCGCTGGCTGCCGCAAAGATGCCGTCCTGGGAGAGCGGATAGCTTTGCGATCCGATCAACGTCCCCCCCGCACCGCGCACTGCAGAGGCGACTGCGTCGCGCCCGACGTTGCCTTGCAGGTCATCCGCATGGACCGCCAGATAGCTGTTGATCCCGTTGCGCCGAGCGTACTGGACTAGACGCTCTGCGGTATTCTGGAATGTTGGCCCAAGGATAAAGACGTTGCCGCCTGCAATGGTCGGATTGTTTGAAAACGCCAGAACGTTGATCCCGGTATTGGCCAGGACCACCCCGGCGGCATTGGCCGAGTCGGCGAAGAGTGGCCCAAGCAGGATCATTGCCCCATCGTTATAGGCCCGCGTCGCCGCAATCGCCGCTTGATCAGGGGTTGCGCCGCTGCTGTAGACACGCAGATCGATGGTCACACCGTTCAGGTCGGAGATCGCCATCCGCGCGGCATTCTCTAGGTTTCGGGCGAGGAAGTCGTTCGTTGCGTCATCCGTGCCAGTCGGCACCATCAGGGCCACCTTGACGGGTGCACCCGCTCGGACCTGAGGGGCTTGCCCACCAGAAGGGCCGGACAAGCCAACTGGGGTACAGGCGGCAAGCCAGCCCAGCGCCAAAACAGCGAAAATGCGGGTGGCGGCCTTGCGGCGACTGATCAAACGGGCAAACATGAAATCTCACTCCTTTGGGTGGCTCGGGGTGCATTCTGGCTTGAATGTCCTTTGCTCAGGCCGGGACGGCCTGCCATGATTATCGGGGCCATCATAAAGCGGAGGCTGCGCGGGTCTAGTTATGAATCATGTATTGAAGTCCATTTCCGCCGGTCTCTACTTTGTTGCCACGCCGATCGGAACCGCCCGGGACATCACCCTACGTGGCCTCGACCTTTTGGCAAGCGTCGACGTCATTGCGGCAGAAGACACCCGGACGGCCCGAAAACTGATGGAAATTCACGGCGTACCGTTGGGGAACCGGCCGGTGATCGCCTACCATGACCACTCCGGAGCAGGACAAAGGGACCGGATTGTTGAGATGATCTCTTCCGGTCGGTCAGTGGCCTATGTATCCGAAGCAGGGACGCCACTTGTCGCGGACCCTGGATATGCTCTGGGCCAGGCCGTGATCGGCGCGGGGCTCAAGGTCTATGCGGCCCCCGGCGCCTCGGCCGTGCTGGCGGCACTGGCCGTGGCGGGGCTGCCAACAGACCGTTTCGCCTTTCTCGGTTTCCTGCCGGCGGGGGAAAGCCAGCGAGAAACTGCGCTGGCCCAGGTGCGGGCCCTCGATATGACCCTCGTATTTTATGAATCGCCCAAGCGCGTTGGTGAAATGTTAGGGAATCTTGTGCAAGTGTTCGGAGGCGAGAGGAAAGGTGCTGTCTGCCGGGAATTGACAAAACGCTTTGAAGAGGTGCGCCGCGGCTCCTTGGAGGAGCTGGCACAGGCCTATGCGGGTGTTCCGGTAAAGGGCGAGATTGTTGTTGTCGTTGGTCGTCCGCAGGCCGAAACTGTCACGTCTGAAGATATCGAGGCTGCATTGCGCGAGGCGATGATGACCATGCGTGTCAAGGATGCCGCGGCCGTGGTTGCGGGGGCTTTCGGGCGGCCAAAGCGCGAAGTGTATCAGATTGCCCTTCATATGGGCGGCACAGAGGGTGGTTCGGACGAATGAATACAAGTGCAAGGAACACTAGGGGACTTACGAGCTATCATTCAGGGGTTGCAGCGGAAGATATCGTGGCGCGGGATTATCGCAACCGTGGGCGATCCATTGCCTGCCAACGGTGGCGGGGGACGTCCGGCGAAGTCGATCTGATCGCCCGCAACGAAGATCAGGTGATCTTTGTAGAGGTGAAGAAAAGCAGCAGTTTCGACAAGGCCGCGCTTATGTTGGGTCGGCGCCAGATGGATCGTCTTTGCTCGGCTGCAAGTGAGTTTCTGGCGGGTGAGCCGGCGGGACAATTGACTGATGTGAGATTCGATCTGGCGTTGGTCAACGGGCGGGGCGAGGTCCGTGTTATCGAAAATGCTTTTGGAGCAGTTTGACCAATAGGCCCCATTGCGCGGCGAGCGGGGTTGGGCCATGTATCGGGCTAACCCCGGAGAAAAGTCTGTCCAAATGACCCTTAATGTTGCCTTCCAAATGGACCCGATCGGGTCGATCAACATTGACGCAGACAGCAGCTTTCGACTGGCAGAAGAGGCTCAGGCAAGGGGTCACAGCCTGTTCTACTACACGCCTGACCGACTGGCCTATCAAGAAGGTCGGATAACGGCGCGGGGTTGGCCTTTGACCGTTCGTCGGGTGAAGGGAGACCATTTCGAGCTTGGAAAAGAGCAACAGGTCGATCTGAGCAGCTTCGACGTGGTCTGGTTGCGCCAGGATCCGCCGTTTGACATGGGCTACATCACGACCACGCATCTCCTTGATATGCTTCGCGACACCACTTTGGTGGTGAATGACCCATTTTGGGTTCGCAACTATCCCGAGAAGCTTCTGGTCCTGCGATTCCCGGATCTGACCCCGCCAACTGCGATTGCGCGCGACCTTGCGACCCTGCGGGCCTTTCGCGCAAAGCATGGAGACATCATTCTCAAGCCTCTTTACGGGAACGGCGGGGCGGGTGTCTTCAAACTGACGAGCGATGACAGCAACCTGGCGTCGCTTCATGAGATGTTCACTGGCATCAATCGAGAGCCACTGATCGTTCAGAAGTTTTTGCCGGCGGTTCGCAAGGGCGACAAGCGGGTCATTCTTGTTGATGGCGAGCCAGTCGGTGCCATCAACCGTGTTCCTGCAGAAGGGGAGACGAGGTCGAACATGCACGTTGGTGGTCGACCGGAAAAGGTGGCCCTGACAGAGCGGGACAAGGAGATATGCGCCCGTATTGGCCCCTTGTTGCGCGAGAAGGGGCAGATCTTTGTTGGCATCGATGTCATTGGGGACTGGTTGACGGAAATCAACGTGACCTCGCCGACCGGTATCCAGGAGCTAGAACGCTTTGACGGGGAAAACATCGCCGCCAAGGTCTGGGAGGCCATCGAAGCGCGTCGTCGGGGCTAGGGCCAAGAATTTTCGCGAAAATTCTTCCCCGCTCGGCGTTCAGCTTTCCTTGGTCATGGTCAATCTGTAGCTCACCGCTTCGGCGACATGATTGCGTCGGACGTTTTCGCTTTCGTCCAGATCAGCGATGGTGCGCGCCACGCGCAGGACCCTGTGATAGCCGCGTGCGGACAGGCCGAACCGCTCCGCCACCTTGGACAAAAGGGCCCGCCCCTCGGGATCTGGTGTTGCGACCTCTTCCAGCATCCGCCCTTCAACATCGGCATTCAGCCTCAGCCGTTCATGATCGGCGTAACGATGCGCTTGCCGCTGTCGTGCCGCACCGACCCGGTCGGCGACCTGCGCAGAGGACGCCCCGGTTTCAGGCAGGTCCAGGTCCGAAAAGGCCACCGGTGGGACTTCGACTCGTAGATCGATCCTGTCCATCAAAGGCACTGAAATCCGACCGAGGTAGTCCTCTCCACATTACGGCACCCGCGCGCAGGCCCGGGCAGGGTCGCTCAGGTATCCGCATTTGCAGGGGTTGGCTGCGGCGATCAGCAGGAATCTGCACGGATAGCGGATATGGGCATTGGCCCTGGCAACGACGACCTCTCCGGTCTCGATTGGCTGCCGCAGCGTTTCCAGCACGGCCCTCGGAAACTCGGGAAACTCGTCCATGAACAGGACGCCATTGTGCGCAAGGCTGATCTCCCCCGGCTTCGCTCCCCGACCTCCCCCGACGATTGCGGCCATCGAGGCGGTGTGATGCGGTTCCCGAAAGGGCCGCATCCGGCTGATCCCGCCTTCCTCGATCAGGCCGGACAGCGAATGGATCATCGAGGTCTCAAGCGCCTCCGCCGGCGACAGTGGCGGCAGGATACCGGGCATCCGGGCGGCCAGCATGGATTTGCCCGACCCGGGAGAGCCGACCATCATCAGGTGGTGCCGCCCCGCCGCCGCGATCTCAAGCGCCCGTTTGGCCCGTTCCTGGCCTTTGACGTCCCTTAGGTCACGGACCGAGGGATCGCGCTGGACTTCACCAGGTTCGGACGGGCTAAGCGTTTGGGCCCCGGTGTAGTGGCGAATGACCTCGGACAGGCTGCGGGCTCCGATCACTTCGGCTGATCCGACCCAAGCCGCCTCAGCCCCGCAGGCGCTGGGGCAGAGCAACATCCGTTCATGTTGTGCAGCGGTCATTGCGGCAGGAAGGGCGCCGATCACCGGAACAAGGGTCCCGTCGAGCGATAGTTCTCCCAAGGCGACAGTCCGTGACGCGTCCTCATGCGGTATGATTTCGAGGGCGGCAAGCAGGGCGACAGCAATCGGCAGATCAAAGTGCGACCCTTCCTTGGGCAGGTCCGCTGGCGACAGGTTTACCGTGATCCGTTTGGACGGAAGGGCGATCGACATGGTCGTCAAAGCAGCGCGGACCCGTTCACGCGCCTCCGAGACGGCCTTGTCCGCCAGTCCGACGATTGCGAAGGACGGAATGCCCGGCGTGACCGCGCATTGAACCTCGACCAACCGGGCCTCGACCCCTTCGAAGGCTACCGTATATGATGTCGCGACCACCCGGCCCACCCCTGCAAAGTTGGTTAACGCTAGAAGGGATTGGTTTACGGATGGTTAAGGCCTTGGACGTTTGACGCTATCGCCTCAACCTCAAAGCAGTCTGAGAAAGGCTGGCCAGGCACCGGGGTCCGCCACCGTCTTGTCCCGGCAGAACGCATTGCAGAAGCCGAAGATCCGGCCATTCATCTCCATCAGATGCGTGACAGGTTTGCCCGAATAGGGGCAGGCCGCATTTTCCGGCTCACCCAATTCGATTGCCCGGGCGGGCAGGGGCACTGGTCCTGGCCAGGCTCCGGTCTCCCATGGTCGGGTATAGATGGGTTGATCCGGAAGGTCGACCAGGCCCATGGCCCGCCAGCGTCTGAAGGAGGGGTGTCCCAGATGGGTGGCGACATAGGCCAGTCCGCTTTGGCTGACCGGTAGGTTGTAGCCCGCGATCCGCGCCGCGACGGGCGCGAAAAAGGCATCCGCCGCGCTGTAGTCGCCGCACAGCCAAGGTCCCTTGGACCCGGTAATGTCGCGCGCCCAGTCCCAGATCTGGCAAAGTCGTGCCAGATCATCGAGAACTGCCTGCGGCGGGGCACAGTCCAGATAGCTGACCCGTAGGTTCATCGGGCAATGGCTTCGGAGTGCGCCGAAACCGGAATGCATTTCTGCGGCCAGAACGCGGGCCGTTGCCCGTGCGGCCGGAGCGCTGGGCCAAAGACCTGCGTCGGGGTGGCGCGAGGCCAGTTCCTCGGCAATGGCCAGGCTTTCCGGAATCACCGTCCCTTCCGGGGTCCGCAACGTCGGGGCCGTCCGGGCGGGCACATAGTCCCGCAGCATGATGCCCAGTTCATCCGAGTAAAGCCGGGCCAGATGGGTCTTCACCGGAATGCCAAAGGCATCAAACAATAACCAGCCGCGCAAGCTCCAGCTTGAATAGGCGCGATCACCGATGACAAGGTCGTAGGGCATTGCAGGCTCCGGGTTCGGGTCAGGACAGATTGCCCCGTTGGCTCCGAATGGAAAAGCGACGATTTGTGCGGGAGCTCATCAGGGACGATGATTAATGACCTCGGCACTCCAGCCGTCTGGTCCGGTGTGCAGACAGGTCACGGACAGATTGTCGATCCGGTGGGCAAAGACCTCAAGCGCTGTCACCCCAAGCGCCCTTTGCACCTGCGTCAGGATGGCACCGAAATGACAAACTACGATCAGGTCAGACGCCGCCGTGCTCAGGTGGTCATCGACCCCTTGTCCAACCCGCGATGCAAGGCCGTCCCAACTTTCACCACCGGGTGGGGCGACGGTTCCCGGTTGGTCCCAAAAGGCCCGGATCAGCTCGGGGTCCTCGGCCTCGACCTCGGCATGACCACGCATTTCCCAATCGCCAAAATGGATCTCGCGCAGGCGGTTGTCATGGGGGAGGCGGTCGCGGCCATCGGCGATGGCGTCTGCCGTCGCAATCGCTCGACTGAGGTCGGACGACACGACGGGCGCGTCTGGCAGGTACAGCGACAGTCGGTTCAAGGCGGCATGATCCGAAAGATCGGCGGGCAGATCGGTCCAGCCGACAATGCCTTTTGCGTGGGTGGGGCCATGCCGAACAAGCCAAAGACGGGTCATGGCAGCTGGCCTTTGAGCACCAGGGGAAGGCCCGCCATAACGGCGATGACCGTATCTGCCTGGCCGGCGAGGCGCTGGTTCAGCTTGCCCTGTGCATTGCGGAATGTCCGGGCGAGGGCGTTTTCTGGCACAATCCCCGCGCCGACTTCGTTGGACACGATAATGACCGGGGCAGGGCAACGGGCCACCGCCTCCAGAAGGTCGGCCTCTGCTGCAGCGGCGTCTGCCTCGCCCAGGATGAGGTTGGTCAGCCATAATGTCGCGCAGTCGATCAGGACCGCTTCGCCGCCACTGACGGTGGACAGGGCGCTTGCCAGATCGACCGGTTCTTCGACCGTGCGCCATCCTGTTCCGCGGTCGTCCTTGTGACGGTCGATCTTGGCCTGCATCTCGCTGTCAAAGGCCTGGGCGGTGGCGATGTAGACAGGCTTCAGCCCGCTGGAAAGGACGAGCCTTTCCGCGAAAGCCGTCTTGCCCGAGGCTGCGCCGCCGAGAACGAATGTGAAACCCTGCAATGGCATTAAGTCATCTTTCTTTGATCCGACCCGATTAAGCGAACGTAAATAACCGTGACAAGCACGTAGAGCGTGACCAACACGATAACAGGGGGTACTTTCTTATGGCGCTAGACGGATATTCCGACCAAACCATGTCTCGCAAAGCGATGAAGGCAGAGCTCCTCGATGCCGAGACAGAGCTGAGACTGGCCTATGCCTGGCGGGACGAGCGTGATGAGCAGGCGTTGCACCGCCTTATCACGGCCTACATGCGGCTTGCCATTTCGATGGCCTCCAAGTTCCGCCGCTATGGCGCGCCGATGAACGATTTGATCCAAGAAGCGTCGCTGGGCCTGATGAAGGCGGCTGACAAATTTGACCCCGACCGGGGTGTCCGCTTTTCGACCTATGCGGTCTGGTGGATCAAGGCGTCGATCCAGGATTATGTGATGCGTAACTGGTCGATGGTCCGGACCGGGTCTACCTCGTCGCAAAAGTCGCTTTTCTTCAACATGCGCCGCGTTCAGGCCCGGTTGGAGCGGGAAGCGGCCGCCGAAGGCAAGACGCTGGAAGGTCACGAATTGCGCCGCATGATCGCCGAGGAAGTTGGCGTGCCGTTGCATGACGTCGAGATGATGGAAGGCCGCCTGTCGGGATCGGACTACTCGCTCAACGCCACCCAATCGGCCGAAGATGAGGGGCGTGAGTGGATCGAGGCGCTGGAAGACGATTCCATGCAGGCCGACGAACGTGTCGAAAACTCGCATGACACCGAAACCCTGCGTCACTGGCTTCTGAGCGCGCTGTCCAACTTGAACGAGCGTGAGCGGTTCATCGTGCGTGAACGCAAGTTGCGCGAAGAGCCCCGCACTCTGGAAAGCCTCGGTGATGAGCTGGGTCTCTCCAAAGAGCGGGTTCGCCAGCTTGAGGCCGCGGCCTTTGGAAAGATGCGCAAAAGCCTTGAGAACCAAAGCCGGGAAGTGTTGAACTTCCTCGCATGAAACCTGCATTGATCGCTGCCGCGGTCTGGGCCGCGTCGGCGCTCTCGTCTGGGGCGCAAACGCTGCCAGACGCTAAAATCTATGTGTTGGGCGAGGTTCACGACAACACCGCCCACCATGATGTTCAGGCCGACCTTACCGCCCAAATTGCACCGGTGGCGCTGGTGTTCGAAATGCTGACCCCGGCGCAGGCCGAGGCTGGACAGGACGTAGCGCGGGGTGACGAAACCGCACTGGCGACAGCCTTGGCTTGGGCGGATAGCGGTTGGCCTGACTTTGCGCTTTATGCACCGATCTTCGCAGCAGCCCCGGAGGCCATTCTTTTCGGGGCGGCACTTGAACGACCGATCCTCATGGACGCTATGTCACAAGGGGCCTCCGCGACATTCGGAGTGGAGGCTGACAAATACGGTCTTGCCCCCCTGTCACCCGAAGATCAGGCCGCCCGCGAAGAAGAACAGGCCGTCGCGCATTGCAATGCCCTGCCCGCCGATATGTTGCCCGGTATGGTCGAAGTTCAGCGCCTGCGCGACGCCGCCTTTGCCCGCACCGCGATCGAGGCGTTTGAGGCGACGGGCGGTCCGGTCGTCGTGATCACCGGAACCGGACATGCCCGCGCCGACTATGGCGTGCCGGCCTATATCCGGGCGGCCCGGCCCGACATCACGGTCTTTACTCTGGGACAGGTCGAGGGCGACGAGGCCTACCCCGACACGCTTTTCGATATGGTGATCCGGACCGACCCCACCCCGCGCGAGGATCCCTGCGCGGTCTTTCAGTAGCCGGGCTGCTTCTATCCCACCCCGCAGCCCCTGATTGCCCTTGCCGCGCAATGTGCCTAGGGTCGCCATTGTTCTGACCAGAGGGCCGAGATGCTGACTGACAAGCACATTCTGCTGATCGTGAGCGGCGGGATCGCCGCCTTCAAGGCGCTCGACCTCGTGCGCCGCTTGAAAGAGCGGGGGGCAAGGGTCACGCCTGTGCTGACAAAGGGTGGTGCTCAATTCGTCACCCCCCTAAGCCTGTCTGCCCTGAGTGGGGCCAAGGTCTATCAGGACCTCTTTGATCTGACCGACGAGGCCGAGATGGGCCATATCGAACTTAGCCGCGCGGCGGATCTGATCGTCGTGGCCCCGGCTACCGCCGACCTGATGGCAAAGATGGCGGGCGGGCAGGCGGATGATCTGGCCTCGACCCTGCTTCTGGCCACGGACACGCCTGTGCTGATTGCGCCGGCGATGAATGTCCGCATGTGGGACCATCCTGCAACCCAACGCAATCTGGCCACGCTGAAAGGCGATGGCATTTTGACCGTCGGCCCCAATCAAGGCGACATGGCCTGTGGTGAATATGGCTACGGACGGATGGCGGAACCGCTTGAGATTGTGGATGCGATATCGGCCGCTCTTGCCGATGGGCCGTTGAAGGGGCGCCACGTGCTTGTCACGTCGGGTCCCACCCACGAACCCATTGATCCGGTGCGCTACATCGCCAACCGGTCCTCTGGTGCGCAGGGTTCTGCCATTGCCAAGGCGCTTGTCGCCTTGGGGGCCAGGGTTACCTTCGTGTCCGGCCCCGCCTCTGTCCCGCCGCCTGCGGGCGTTGACTTGCGCCCGGTCGAAACCGCCCAAGAGATGCTGGACGCCGTCATGGCGGCCTTGCCCGCGGACGCCGCCGTCTTTGCCGCCGCCGTGGCCGATTGGCGGGTCGCGTCCGCGTCGGATCGCAAGATCAAGAAAGAGGCCGGTGCCCTGCCGCAACTGACCTTTGCCGAAAACCCTGACATTCTGGCTCATGTCGCGGGCCTCGGGCAGGGGCGACCGGCGCTTGTGGTTGGGTTTGCCGCGGAAACCAATGACGTCGTCGCACATGCCACCGCCAAAAGGGCGCGCAAGGGGTGTGACTGGATCGTGGCCAACGATGTGTCGCCCGAAACGGGGATCATGGGCGGGTCCGAGAATGCCGTGACGATCATCTCAGCCGAAGGGGCAGAGGAGTGGCCCCGCATGGGCAAGGACGCCGTCGCAACACGGCTCGCCGCCCGGATCGCCGCCCAGATTGCCGGAATGCCGACATGACCGGCACGCCTGTTGTTCTGATCCAGTGGCTCGACGATGCGGATCAAAGCCTGCCTTTGCCCTCTTACCAGACCGCCGGGGCGGCGGGGGCCGACATCTGCGCCAATTTCCCCCCCGATCAGCGGAACGGGGTCGAGATCCCTCCCGGTGCGCGAGCCCTTGTGCCGACGGGTATCGCCGTCGCCATCCCGCAAGGGTATGAGATGCAGCTCCGTCCCCGTTCCGGTCTGGCTTTGAAGCATGGGATCACCCTGCCCAACAGCCCCGGCACGATCGACAGCGACTATCGGGGGCCGCTGGGGGTTATCGTGATGAACGCCGGCGCTGCCCCCTTTCATATTTTTCACGGAGACCGGATCGCACAGGCTGTGATCGCACCGGTTGTGCAGGCTCGTTTTGTCGTGGCCGGGGAACTGGACAAGACCGATCGGGGCGGCGGCGGTTTTGGCTCGACCGGAGTGGGCGCGTGATCCTTGTCGGTGTGATGGTGGCTGTCCTTTGGGGGATTGGTGCCGCAATGGGTGCGCCACGGCGGGCCCGGTGGACGATGATCGGCATCCTGATGGCCGGGGTCCTCCTGATCCAATTTACTCTGCCTGATGGCCATCCCTTGAGGGCCGCTACGGGTGCAGAGCCTGCGTTCTGGCTGCTCATTCTCGCCTTTGGCGGTGTGGTCTGGCTGTATCGGCAGGGGCTTGGCTGGATGCGGTCAAAGTCACAACCGGTGGCGGAGCCCGCGCCTGCACCCAACGCGGCCTTCAGCGAGGCAGAGCTGAACCGCTATGCCCGCCAGATCGTCCTGCGCGAAATCGGCGGGCCGGGGCAAAAGGCCCTGCGCAACGCGAAGGTACTGGTGATCGGGGCAGGGGGGCTTGGCTCGCCAGCGCTCCAATACCTTGCGGCTTGTGGGGTTGGAACGATCGGTGTGATTGACGACGATCTGGTCGAGGGGGCGAACCTTGCCCGTCAGGTGATCCACGCGGACGCGATGATCGGCCAGCCCAAGGTGTTTTCGGCCGCCGCTGCCATGACGGCCCAGAACCCGTTTGTCACCGTCAAACCCTATCACAGGCGGCTGACAGAGGATGTCGCAGGGGACCTTGTGGCCGACTATGACATTGTTCTCGACGGAACCGACAATTTTGACAGCCGCTACCTTATAAACCGGACCTGCGTGGCCCTGGGCAAACCGCTGGTGGCCGCGGCGCTGACGCAGTGGGAGGGTCAGATCTCTGTCTATGACCCGGCACAGGGTGCCCCCTGCTATGCCTGCGTCTTTCCCCAGTCACCTGACCCCTCGCTGGTCCCCTCCTGCGCCGAGGCCGGGGTCCTTGGGCCTTTGCCGGGGGTAGTCGGGGCAATGATGGCGGTTGAAACGGTCAAGCTTTTGACCGGCGCGGGCGACAGTCTGAGGCGGCGGCTGATGATCTACGATGCGCTTTATGCTGAAAACAGGGTCATCAAGATATCCAGACAGCCGGACTGTGCTGTCTGCGGTACCGGTTCCGGCGTCTAGTCCTTGCCAATGGCCAAGGGCACGCCATACTCGCTGCAAACAACCTATGGGGAGACTTTTGCAATGAAGAGCATTCTGACACTGGCCGTCGTCGCGGCAGGCCTTGCAACCCAGGGCATGGCTGGTGGCCATCTGCCCGATATGGGCGGACAGGAAATCGTGGTCGTGACCGAGAACGCCTATCCGCCGCTCCAGTTTCTGGACGGCGACGGCATTGCTATCGGCTGGGAATACGACGCCATGGCCGAGATTGCCAAGCGGCTGAACCTGACCGTGACCTATGAGAACATCTCCTGGGACGCGATGATCCCGGCGGTCAGCGAAGGCCAGTTCGACATGGGCATGACCGGCATCACCATCCGTGAGGATCGGGCCGAGGTCGTCGACTTTTCGGACAGCTACATGACCAGCCAGATGGTGATGATGGTGCGTGGCGATGAAGAGCGGTTCACCGATGCCGCCTCTTTCGCCGCCGATCCAGACCTGCTGATGGCCGCCCAGCCTGGCACGACACCCTTCTACGTGGGCGTCTACGATGTGCTGGACGGCAATGAAGCCAACCCGCGCATCCAGCTGATGGAGACGTTCGGGGCCACGGTTCAGGCGCTGATTGCGGGCGACGTGGACCTGATCCTGACAGATGGTACGGCTGGCAATGGCTATGTTGATGCCTCTGATGGTGGGTTGAAACTGATTGGCGAACCCTTGGGCACTGAGGACTTCGGCTTTATCTTTCCCAAGGGATCGGCGTTCGTGGAGCCGATCAATGCCGCCATCGCCTCAATGGCCGAGGACGGAACGCTTGACGCGCTCAACACCCGCTGGTTCCTCGAGTACAAGCTGGGCGAATGAGGTGCGGGCCTGAGGGCCCGGCCGGGAAGAGGCACGGATGATCCCAACCTCTCCCAATGATGAGGACTTTCCCTGGTGGCTGCTCATCGTGGTGGCCATCGGGGCATGGCTTTTCTGGCGGGTCCTGTCGGACGATACCTACACCCAGGTGCTGTCGACCCTGTCCCGGGGTATCATGATCACGATCGTCGTGACCCTGATCGCCTATTTCGGGGCTTGTGTCTTGGGCCTTGCCCTTGCCATGGCGGCCCTGTCCCGGTCCATCTGGCTGCGCCAGGCGTCGCGGCTTTATGTTGAGGTGATGCGGGGCATCCCGATCATCGTGCTCCTGCTCTACGTCGCCTTCGTCCTTGCACCTGCCCTGGTGGCATTCTGGAATTGGGCAACGGGCCCCTTGGGATGGGAGCCGATCCGGGGCCGCGACTTTCCCTTGTTGTGGCGGGCGGTGATTGCCCTGACACTGGCCTATGCGTCGTTCCTGGCCGAAGTTTTTCGCGCCGGATTGCAATCGGTGGACAAGGGCCAGATCGAGGCGGCCGAAGCGCTGGGCCTGAACCGCTGGCAGCGGTTTCGCCATATCGTGTTCCCGCAGGCCTTCCGCACGATCCTGCCGCCCCTGGGCAATGACTTTGTCGCCATGGTCAAGGATTCCTCGCTGGTCAGCGTTTTGGGGGTGACCGACATCACTCAGCTGGGCAAGGTCACGGCGGCGGGGAACTTCCGGTATTTCGAGACCTACAATGTGGTGGCTTTGATCTACCTGACGATGACGATCGGTTTGTCCCTAATTCTGCGCCGGCTGGAAAAGCGGCTGCGTGCCAAGGATGCCCGGTGACGGTTCGGGCCCTTCGTGAGGCCCCTCCGGGGGGAGTATTTTTGACAAAGCGAAGGGGAGGTGTGGCGCTGTGTGCCGCGCGGACCTAGGTATGAGCCAACAAGGAGAGCCTGCGATGACCAACCCGCTTTTGACCGACTGGATGACACCCTTTGGACTGCCCCCCTTTGATCTGATTGCGGATACCGATTTTGCGCCTGCCGTCGAAGAGGCATTGGCAGAGGCACGGGCGGCCGTGGCTGCGATTGCCGAGGCGG
This sequence comes from uncultured Paracoccaceae bacterium, assembly GCA_937916485.1. Next base: position 34,370 of record CALFSV010000214.1, read on the forward strand.
GGGCCGAGCCGACGTTCGCCAATACGATTGAGGCGCTGGAGCTGGCGGACGCCCGGCTGGGCCAGGTCCTGTCCGCGTTCTGGGCACTGGCCGGTGCTGACAGCAATCCGGCCCGCGAGGCCTTGCAGCGCGAATTTGCACCGCTCTTGTCGGCCTACGGGTCGGAGGTGTCGTCGAATGCCGCCCTGTTTGCCCGGATTGAGGCCCTTTGGGAGAACCGGGAGGCGCTGGATCTGACCCCTGAGCAGGCCCGTGTCCTGATGCTTACCCGGCGCGGTTTTGTCCGCCAGGGCGCGCAGCTGACGGGCGACGCGGCAGAGCGGCTGAAGGCGGTGAAGTCCCGGCTGGCCGTGCTGGGGACGCAGTTCACCCAGAACCTGCTTGCCGATGAGCGGGACTGGATGATGCCGCTGGCCGAGGCCGATTTGGCAGGCTTGCCTGACTTTGTCGTGGCGAGCGCCCGGGCGGCAGGTACCGAAAAGGGGGCGGACGGCCCGGTGGTGACCCTGTCGCGGTCCCTGATCGTGCCGTTCCTGCAGTTTTCCCCGCGCCGGGATCTGCGCAAGCGTGCCTATGAGGCCTGGGTCGCCCGAGGCGAGAATGGCGGCGAGACGGACAATCGCGCCATCGCCGCCGAGACGCTGAAGCTGCGGGAGGAGCGGGCACAGCTTTTGGGTTATGCCAGTTTTGCTGATTACAAGCTTGAGACCGAGATGGCCGGCACGCCGGCGGCGGTTCGCGACCTTCTGATGCAGGTCTGGACGCCTGCCCGGGCCGCCGCCGAGGCCGATGCGACCGTTTTGGAGCAGATGCTATTGGCCGACGGCGAAGCTGGCCCGCTGGAGCCTTGGGACTGGCGCTACTATTCGGAGAAGCGTCGCCAGGCGGAGCGTGACCTCGATGAAGTGGCGCTGAAGCCCTATTTGCAGCTGGACCGGATGATCGAGGCGGCCTTTGCCTGCGCCAACCGCCTGTTTGGCCTGGAGTTCACCGAGATCGAGGCCCCCCGCTATCACCCTGATGTCCGTCTTTGGGAGGTCCGCCGCGATGGGGCACATGTCGCTGTGTTCATTGGCGATTACTTTGCCCGTGGGTCAAAGCGGTCGGGTGCCTGGTGTTCGGCGATGCGCAGCCAGCAACGCCTCGCCGCGGACCTGCGCCCCCATGTGATCAACGTCTGCAATTTTGCCAAGCCTTCGCCGGGTGAACCGGCCCTGTTGTCCTATGACGATGCCCGGACCCTGTTTCACGAGTTTGGCCATGCTCTGCACCAGATGCTGTCGGATGTGACCTACGAATCCATTTCGGGCACCTCCGTGGCCCGCGACTTCGTAGAGCTGCCCAGCCAGCTTTATGAGCACTGGCTTGAGGTGCCCGAGGTTCTCGAAGAATTTGCCACCCATGCCGAGACCGGCGCGCCGATGCCGCGTGACATGCTGGACCGGATGCTGGCGGCTTCGACCTATGACATGGGCTTTCAGACGGTTGAATATGTCGCCTCTGCCCTTGTTGACCTCGCCTTCCATGAGGGTCCTGCGCCAGCGGACCCGATGCAGAAGCAGGCCGAGGTGCTTGCGGGCATCGGCATGCCCCATGCCATCCGCATGCGCCATGCCACCCCGCATTTTGCCCATGTCTTTGCCGGCGACGGCTATTCCAGCGGCTACTACAGCTACATGTGGTCCGAGGTCATGGACGCCGATGCCTTTGCCGCCTTTGAAGAGGCGGGCGATCCTTTTGATCCTGCCTTGGCCAGGAAGCTGGAAGAGACCGTTCTGTCGTCTGGTGGATCCGTGGATGCAGCAGAGCTTTACACTGCTTTCCGGGGGCGGATGCCGGGGGTCGAGGCCTTGTTGAAGGGCAGGGGCCTGTTGGACGCCGCCTGAGGCAAGCCTAGCTCGCCCGGGGATCCTCGGGGTGCCGTTGCACCCCGACGGGGTCCTTGTGGATCAGCACATCCGCCCTTGGATACTGGGCGATGATTGCCCGCCTTAGCGCGGCACCTACGCTGTGCGCTTCATCAAGCGTCTGGCGTCCGTCAAGCTCTATGTGCAGGTTGACGAAGACCCGGCTGCCAGCGACCCGCGTCTTGAGGTCATGATGTCCCATGACGCCGGGAAAATCGGCGGCGATGGCCGAGATGCCAGCGATCAGTTCGGGGTCGGCGCGCCGGTCCATCAGCGCGTCCCAGGCCCCGCGCCCGATCCGCCAGGCGCCAAGGGCCATGATGGCCGCCGCGATCAGGGCGACGACCGAATCGATCTGCCCAAGCCCGAACCGTGCCGAGGCCCAAAGCGCCAGCAGGGCCCCGGCATTGGGGATCAGGTCACCGACATAGTGAAGGGAATCAGCCGCTACGACCCGGTTGCCGGTCAGCCGTGCCACCCGGCGCTGCCAAAGCACCAGGGCGATTGTGATCACGATCGAAAAGATGATCACGACCATGCCAGCCCCTTCGGAGGTCAGCTCTACCGTTGTGTCCGAGACAAGCCTTTGCAGCGCTGCGCCCGCGATCACCAAGGCAGAAATCGTGATAAAGACCGATTGCCCCAGGGCGGCCAGATCCTCGGCCGAAGAGTGTCCGAAGGCGTGATCCTCATCTGCGGGCTTGGCTGCATAGGCAATCGCGGCCAGTCCGCCCAGTGACATGAGCAGATCGAGGCCCGAATCGGCGAGTGTCGCGGCGATCGACAACGACCCTGTGACCGAAAGGGCCCAAAGCTTGGCCACCACCAGGACAAGCGCCACGGTGACAGACAGGAGTCCTGCCGACAGGTTCAGGCGTGTCTGTGAATGATCCGGCGACATGGGGGCCTCGTTTGATGCGAGTCTCTCCTGCTACGCGCCTGCGCCTCTGCGGGCAAGCCCAGTCCCGTATCAAGCCTAGTCCCGTATCAAGCTTAGTCCCGTATCTCGTCGGCTTCGACACCCCACAGGGC
>CALFSV010000215.1 GCA_937916485.1 uncultured Paracoccaceae bacterium
CGATTGCGGAAGCCATAGAAATCTAAGCCATTGGGCCGTTCGTCAAGGACGGCCCATTGCGGCCGCTCGGCAAGGTGACCGGCGCGGCAGCGCAGCTTCACCAGACCGGCCATTCGTGCATCGTGCAGCATTTTCGGAGGATGAAGGTCGGCATAGCGGACAAAGTGAGCTTTCGCTGCGGCTGCGCCAATGACCGCTTCTTGAAAACTCTTGCCCCTACAAGAACCTCAGGAATGCGTTTGTCGATTCGTGATTGTCAGATTGCAAGATGCCATATTCATAATCGCCCTAACTGATGCACGCGCTGGCCGCATCACACCTACGACTTCTGATTTTCTAATATTATCAAAAGCTTGGCGGAGGGGTGGACTGTGAGGCTTCCCTAGCTGATGGAAATAAATTTGATCTGGACAGACAAAACATCAGATGTTTAATATCATCAAATGAATGAAATATTGTACTATGACTTGAAAGACGCGAACGGGGTTGCCCCGGGACTTGCAATGCAGGTGTCGCGGGAACTGGGGCGTCGCATTGTCGCCGGTCACTACAAGGAAAATGCCCTGATCGAGGATGAGGGTAAGCTCTCTCAAAGATTTGGCGTCAGTAAATCGGTGATCCGTGAGGGCATCAAACTGCTGGTTAGCAAGGGGCTGTTGGAGGTGAAGCGAGGCAGTGGCACTCGGGTGCGGCGTCGGGCAAGCTGGTCTTTGCTGGATGATGATGTGTTGGCATGGCACCTTTCTGTCGATCCCAAGCCCGCTTTTTTGCGTCAGTTGCTCGATATGCGCCGAATGATGGAGCCAAAGGCCGCGGGTTGGGCCGCGATGAACGGGACCGAGGAGCAGTTTTCCGAAATCGAGGCCGCTCAGGTGCGCATGGAAGAAGAGTCCCATTCGATTGAAGACTTCGTGGTCGCGGACGCCCTGTTTCACCGTGGGATACTGCGCGCGGCCAACAACGAGATCTTACTGTCGATGGAGGGGGTAATCTTTTCCGCCCTGCTCAGTTCGATCCGACTGACCAATCGTGATCCGCGAGAAAACGCAAATTCGATCCCCTTTCACCGCAAGGTCCTGGAGGCGATCAAGGCGCGGGATCATGCGCTCGCAGAACAGATGATGACCGCCCACCTGAGCGACACGAGCCAACGTCTTGAAAGCGCGCTGAAAGATATGGCTGGAGGAGCTTTGAAAAACTGACCGGCCAGCAGGGCAAAGGTATTCACCAGCTCGCAGTGGTGCGCGGGCTAGTGGTGGCAGCACGACATCGGCTTCAATCAACGTCGCGCTACCGGATCGATCCCGAAATTTCGGGGAAACCACCAGACGAAAAGACGCCCAAAAGGCGTCAAGACATCAACAAGGAGGATATGATGTTTTCCAACCTTAAGAAAGGTCTTCTCGCGACGACCATGCTGGCGGGTGCGACACTGACCGCCCAAACAGCGACTGCAGAAGACATGGTGGCATTGTTGCTGCCTGAAAACGTGAACCCACGTTGGGAGCAGCAAGACGCCGCTGCGTTCGTTCGCACGATGGCCGAGATTGCCCCTGACGTGAAGGTCGAGGTCTTCAACGCCAACAACGATACGTCCGTGCAGCAGCGCCAGGCCGAACAAGCATTAACACAGGGTGCCAAAGTACTGGTTGTGATCCCGATTGACGGTGAAAGCTCTGCTATTATCGCAGACACCGCCGCAGAAGAGGGCGTGCCCACAATCGCCTATGACCGGATGATCAATTCGGCGAACACGACATTCTGGGTTCAGGCTGATCTTGAAGGCATGGGGTATGACCAAGCCATGCATGTGATCAACAACACGGCCGATGGCGATACGCTGGTCATGCTCAAAGGCTCGCCAACCGATCCAAACGCCGCAGTGATCCACAATGGTCAGTTGCGTGCCCTGACGCCGCTCTATGAAAGCGGCGCACGTGTCATGGGCTATGAGAACTGGACCCAAGGCTGGGACCCGGCGATTGCGCGTCGTTCTATGGATCAGGCTTTGACGCAGTTGAACAACAATGTTCAGGGCGTAGTATCTTCTAACGATGGTAACGCCGGCGCGGCGATTGCCGCGATGGAAGAGCAAGGCATGGCGGGCACGGTTCCTGTCTCCGGTCTGGACTGCACAGTACAGGCGCAGCAACTGATGTTGCTTGGCAAGCAGACCCAATGTGGCTGGCGTCCGCTTGAAGATATGGCCGCAGCAGCCGCACAAGTGACCGTACGCTTGGTCAATGGCGAAGACTTCTCGGACCTTGCCCCACAAACCGTTGAAAACGGTGTTGGCGCTACCGTCGCTTACGTTCCGGTCGGATCATACTCCGCCGTTGGAGTGGATGGCGTCGCCTATGTGATCGCCAACGACGCATCGATCACCAAAGAGATGGTGTGCCAAGGCGAAGCCGCAGAAACGACTTTCTGCCAGTAATCGGAACACACATGTCTGAACAGGAAAACAAGGTGGGGCCAGCGGCCCCACCCCCTCACCTGCGTGTGAGCGGTATTCACAAGCGATTTGGCGGCGTTCATGCCCTGCGCGGTGTCGACTTTGAGGTCGCCCGCGGTGAGGTTATGGCGCTGGTGGGCGACAATGGCGCGGGCAAATCGACCTTGATGAAAGTCTTGGCCGGTGCACATGCCGCCGATGAGGGCCAATTCTACATCGACGAAGCGTCAGTGGTTGTGAATACCCCTCATGACGCAAGCGATCTGGGCATCCAGATCGTTTATCAAGATCTCGCACTATGCGAGAATTTGGATGTTGCGGCGAACCTTTCCCTTGGTGCCGAGCCGGTCAAATCTGGTTGGTCTTTTTTGCCGCGTCTTTTGCGTCCTCTCGACGATCTTGAGATGGAAGTGAAGGCAAAAGAGGCGATTGACCGTTTGCAAGTACGCACCCTTCAATCCGTGCGCGCCAAGGTCGGCGGCTTGTCCGGTGGGCAGCGGCAAGCGATTGCAATTGCACGTGCGGTTGGGGCTGACGGCAGCGTCGTGATGCTGGATGAGCCGACGGCGGCCCTTGGAGTCGCGCAAACGCGGCAGGTTCTCGATGTGGTCAAACGGCTGCGCGATACCAACCACGCAGTCGTCTACATCTCTCACAATATGCGCGACATTTTTGAGGTCGCAGACCGCATTTGCGTCCTGCGTCACGGTGGCAATGTCGCGACGTGGCGCAAGGATGACACCACCCCTGACGAAATTGTCGTCGCCATGACGCGCGGCCTGGATGACGAGGCCGGAAATGCAGCCTGAGCACAAACTTTCATTCATCGACCGGCTGCGCATCATGCGCGAAACCAAGTTCGGAGCCTTCGTGCCTGTCCTGCTGGCACTGGCCGCGATATGGGCCTACTTCGGTCTTGCCGTTCCCCTTTGGGAATATTGGGGTGATCCGAATGCTGAAAACATCCGGTTCATTTTTCTCAGCCCGCGCAACATCTACAACCTATTCATGCAATCGGCCGTGATTGCGACGCTGGCCGTCGGCATCACAGTTGTCTTGCTGCTTGGTGACATTGACCTGTCAGCTGCGGCAACCGCTGGCGTCTGTGCAGCACTGCTTGGCGTGTTGGTTCTGGCAGGCGTGCCTGGCCCGATTGCCTGCCTGATCGTCATGGGCGTTGGCATCATGATGGGCACGGCGCAAGGCATCCTGGTCGCCTATGTGGGCATTCCGTCCTTCGTTGTGACACTGGCCGGCTTGCTTGGTTTTCAGGGGCTGATGCAGAAAATCCTGCCGACGGGAAACCTGAATGTTGGTGATCCCTTTGTGCGCGGATTTGCGCGGGTTCTTCTGCCGGACGCGCTTGGCTGGGTGCTGGCACTGGCATGTATCGCGGTCTTCGCATGGCTAAGCCTGCGCAAGCAAGGGCAGCGTAAGGCACGCGGATTGGAGTTGGACAGCACAGCAGCTGTCTGGGGTCAGATCGCGTTTTTCGGAGCGCTCATGCTGGCGACAGTGGCGACGCTGAACAGCTATCGCTCGGTTCCGCTCCTTATCGTTCTTCTCATGGCGATCACCGCGCTTGTCGGGTGGATCACGACCTCGACCCCCTATGGCCGTTCCATCTTTTCGGTCGGCGGCAATCCTGAGAGCGCACGGCGAGTGGGCATGAACGTCAAACGTATCCGTGTGTCGGCCTTTGCCATTGTCGGGCTAATGGCGGCTATCGGCGGTATCTTTGGTGCGTCGCGGTTTGGCTCCGTCAGCTACACCGCGTTCGCCGGTGGCTCGTTACTGCTGGAATCCATTGGCGCGGCTGTCATTGGCGGCACCTCATTGTTCGGTGGGCGTGGATCGGTTTGGAACGCGATCCTTGGCGCTTTGGTCATCGGTTCGCTTGGTAACGGGCTGGATCTGTCTGGCGCGAGTGCTGCGGACAAACTGATGTTCTCGGGCGCGATCCTGTTGCTGGCCGTGGCCATTGATGCCGTGTCCCGTTCGGGCACATCGGAAAGGTAGACCGACATGTTGAATGACACCAACAGACCCGTTCTCGATGCCATCCTTGATGAACTGATCCCGCCGAGCGAAGACGGTAAGATCCCCGGAGCAGGCGCATTGGGTGTGGCGGATTTCCTCCCGACCGCCCAAGCCTATGCGCCCGATCCGGCTGGATCAGTACAGACGATCCTGGACGCGGTCTCGGGTGATTTCGTAGCGCTTCCACGGGATGAAAAGGTCGCGGTTTTGAAGCGTGTCGAGGCGGCACACGGTCAAGCCTTTGAGACGCTCGTCCGGCTGACTTACATGGGCTACTACAGTCGCCCTGAAACACGCCCCTATGTTGGCGTAGGAGCGCATCCTATCCACCCACAAGGCTACCCCGTCGATCGCGAAAGTGACGCGATGATGGATGAATTGACTGCACCGGTGCGTGCGCGAGGAAAGGCATATCGCGATGCAAAATGAGCCCGTCGACGTACTGATCATTGGTGCGGGTGCCTCGGGTGCGGCCATCGCATGGTCGTTGCTGGAAACCCGGATGCGGATCCTGTGTCTTGAACAGGGACCAAAGCTGGAAGACAAGGATTTTCCCAGCCGTGATGACGACTATGAACTGGCCCGCTACGGCGAATTTTCATGCGATCCCAATGTGCGGAGATTGAAGCAGGACTACCCGATCAATGCCGAAGACAGCTGCATCACCCCTGTGAACTTCAACGCAGTAGGTGGTTCTACGATCAACTTTTTGGGCCATTGGCCTCGGATGAAGCCCTCAGATTTCCGCACGCGTAGCTTGGATGGTGTGGGTGCGGATTGGCCGGTTGATTATGAGACGCTCGCGCCGTTTTACGACATGAATGACCGCAACACAGGTGTGTCGGGCTTGGGGGGCAACCCCGCCTATCCCAACTACAGTCCTGAATTGCCACCTATCCCGATGGGCAAACTCGGCCAAACGCTCGCCAAAGGGTTCAACAAAAAAGGCTATCACTGGTGGCCGTCGGACGTGTCGATCCTCAGTCAGGATCATGACGGCAGGCAGAAATGCGTTAATGCGGGCACCTGTGATCTGGGCTGTGCCGCGGGGGCCAAGGGCGGCACCAACTTTACCTACTGGCCAATGCTGGAAAATGCTGGTGTTGAACTGCGCGCGGGGTGTCGTGTGCGCGAAATCCATGTGGATGAGAGCACAGGCTTTGCGACCGGTGTGTTGTATCACGGACCAGACGGGCAGGTGCATGAACAACGCGCCGAATTGGTTGTTGTCGCCTGCAACGGTGTCGGCACGCCGCGTTTGTTGCTGAACTCTAAATCCAAAGCCTTCCCTGAAGGGCTGGCCAATCGCAACGGCATGGTCGGCAAGAACCTGATGTTCCATCCTCTAACTGGCGTGGCCGGTATCTTTGATGAACCGATGTTGGGGCACGAGGGTCCTATGGCCTGCTCGATCCTTTCGCAGGAGTTCTATGAAACCGATCCCACCCGTGACTTCGTGCGTGGATACGGGTTGCACTCCGGGCGGTCCACGACGCCAATGACCTATGCTTTGGGTGGGTATGGCATCGACAACCCAATCCCATGGGGTGCCGAACACCGCGAGATTATGGACAACGTCTATCGTTATCTGGCGGGGCTCACGATCGTCAGCGAGGATCTACCCGAGGAACACAACTGCGTCACGCTCGATCCTGACCTGACAGACAGTGACGGCATTCCCGCGCCAAAGATTACCTACCGTCTGGGTGAAAACACCCAAAAGATGCTGCGTCATGGAGAAGAACAGGCAAAGGAAATTCTGCTCGCGGCTGGCGCGAAAAAAGTGCTGTCCAAAAATGACGACAAGGTGTGGTGGCGTGCCGGGTGGCACCAGATGGGTACCTGCCGGATGGGCGATGACCCTGAAAACTCGGTGGTCAATGGCTGGGGCCGTAGCCACGACGTAAAAAATCTGTTCATCGTGGATGGCTCGATCTTTCCGACAGCAGGGGCGGTCAACCCGACCTCCACCATTCAGGCGATGGCGCTTTATGTCGGCGACAGGATCAAAACCAATATTGAAACTCTGTTTGACTGAGGCCCACGCGATGAATTTCCCAACTCAAATGTACATCGACGGCATGCTGACAGACAGTTCTGCAACACGCGAAGTGGTCAATCCTGCGACAGAAACAGCGGTGGCTGCCGTGGCCGTCGCGGGTATGGATGATGTGGAACGTGCCTTGCGGGCAGCGAAGGCAGCTTTTCCCACCTGGGCGGCGGCGCCAATTGCAGAGCGGCAGGCATGGATGCGCAAGTTGCGTGATGAAGTCGTCGCAAACGAAGACTGGCTGCGCAGTTGTGTCCACCACGAAATGGGCAAGCCTTGGGCGCAGACCGAAGAAGACTGGGACCGATTGGTTGCCTCGTTGGATTTCTACGCCGAAGAAATTGCAAGGTTGCATGACTATGGCATAGCGGATCGTGCAGGTACTCATACGCACCTCATGGTTTATGAACCAGCCGGGGTGGCAGTCGCGTTTCTTGCATGGAACTTCCCGCTGCTGAATCTTGCCTTTAAAATTGGACCGGCTATGGCGGCAGGTTGCCCGATTATCATTCGACCGTCGGATGCGACACCAATTTCGGCCTATGCTGTCGGGGCGTTGTGCGCGCAGATCGGGCTGCCCAAAGGGGTTGTGCAAATCCTGGCGACCGAGAGCTATGCGGTGGCGGATGCATTGAGTGCGTCAACCATTCCACAAGTCATCACGCTGATCGGCTCAACGAAGACGGGCCAGCATATCATGCGCACGGGCGCGACGTCGATCAAACGCTACTCGATGGAACTGGGCGGCAACGCGCCCGTGTTGGTATTTGAGGATGCCGATCTTGATCTGGCCGCCGACATCGTCACGGGCGTGAAGTTCAGCAATGCAGGGCAGATTTGTGTCTCACCGAACCGTGTTTTTGTGGCCAAGGCGGTGCGTGAAGTCTTTACCCAAAAAGTCGTGGATCGCGCAAGAGCAGCAAAGGTCGGATTCGACAAACACTCCGACATCACCACCGGACCCGTGATCGACGGACGTGCATGGTCACGGCTGAAGGGTTTGATAGATGATGCCGTTACCGACGGAGCCACTCTACTTGCAGGTGGCGAGCGTCCTGCGGGCATGAATGCAGGCCACTTTCTGGCGCCAACGGTTCTGGCTGATGTTATCGAAACGATGGCGGTGTACCGCGAGGAAACCTTTGGTCCAATCGTCAGCATCGTCCCATTCGACGATAACACCGACCTTCTGCGCATGGCCAACGACTGTGAGGAAGGCGGACTGACAGCCTATATCTTTACCCGCGATCTGACGCGGGCTGAACATTTCGCTGCGCAACTACGCTACGGCGAAATCCAGATCAACGGCGTGAAATATGACATTGATCTGCCACACGGTGGGATCGGGCAATCAGGGATCGGACATGATTGCTCGGCGCTCGCGCTGCACGACTATCTTGTCCAAAAGCGGATCACGCGCGCTCTCGACACGTCAACATTCGGAGGGCTGAACCCATGAAAATCACCCGCATCACCAGCCATGTATTGGGATATGATCTGCCGGAACCACTGGGCTATTCACAGCAGTATTATCACAAACGCACCGCCCATCTGGTCGAGGTGGAAACTGACGAAGGCATTACTGGCTGGGGCGAGTGTTTTGGCGCGGGCAACATCGCTTTGGCCAACAAAGGAATTGTCGAACAAGTGATCCAGCCGATGGTGCTGGGAATGGACCCGCTGGACCGCGACGTGATTTGGCACAAGGTCTATAACCTGATGCGCGATCACGGCCAGAAGGGGATGCCGCTACAATCATTGTCCGGTGTCGACATTGCGCTGTGGGACATTGCGGGCAAAGTCGCGGGCATGCCGCTCTATCAGTTGATCGGTGGGGCTCATCGCGACCGGATTGAGGTGTACGGCTACGGCATGATGCTGCGCCCCGAAGGTGCGGACAGCCTTGTAGCTCGGTTCACCGACGAGGCCGCTGCGATCAAAGGCATGGGCTTTAAGGCCACCAAGATGAAGGTCGGCCTTGGCCCCAAAGACGATGTGCGCCTGATCGAGGCGGTCCGACGTGGTGTGGGCGATGACTATCGTTTTATGATCGACGCCAACCACGCCTATACGACCCATGATGCGTTCTATGTGGGCCGCGCCATGGCGGAGTTCGACCCCTATTGGTTCGAAGAACCCGTCGCCCCCGAAGACCTCGATGGGTACCGTGAATTGCGGCGGGGCCTGCGGGTGAACATCTCGGGCGGCGAAGCTGAATTCAACCGTTGGGGTTGGCGCACATTGCTGGAAAGCCGTGGCCTCGACATTGCCCAACCAGAGGTATGCGCGCTTGGCGGCATCTCAGAATACCTGCGCGTGTTGGCCCTGTGCCACGCGCATTTCACGCCCGTTGTGAACCATGTCTGGGGCTCTGCCGTGGCGGTCGCCACCAACATGCACCTGCTTGCAGCGATGCCGCCATTGCCAGGCGGGTTACATCCGTGGGAGCCGATGCTGGAATTTGACACAACGCACAATTCATTCCGTGATGATTTGCTGACGACACCCTTGGACATTCAGGGACAGGTTGCTGCGAACAATGGCACCGTGGCCCTACCGATGGGACCGGGTATCGGTGTGACGCCTGATCACGATTTTATCCGCAAATTCAACATCTGCGACTGAGGCCTACCAATGTCAAAAGCTTTCTTTGTCGCAGTCGATTGGGGCACAACCAGTTTCCGGCTTTGGGTGATGGATGAAGGTGCCAACATCCTTGCCACGACCTCTGGGTCCTATGGCATGTCTCGTCTGAAGCCTGATGAATATGACCGCGTATTGGAAGACAGCTTGCGAAAGCTGAATGTGGCGCAGGATATTCCTGTGATCATCAGCGGTATGGCCGGCGCGGCGCAAGGGTGGTGCGAGGCCCCTTATCTGTCGGCTCCCACACAACTCGATGATCTTGGTGCAGGTGCTGTAAAGGTCACGGGCGCATCCCGCGAGGTCCGCATCTTGCCGGGGGTCAAACAACTCTCCCCGGCCAATGTGATGCGCGGTGAAGAAACGCAAATTGTAGGGCTGCTAACCCACCAACCTGATTTTGACGGCATCGCTTGTCTGCCGGGTACTCATACAAA
>CALFSV010000216.1 GCA_937916485.1 uncultured Paracoccaceae bacterium
CAATCCATTCAACGTTGAGTTCGCCTGCGGCAATTTTCTCATCCTTCCACTTCAGCGCTACTTCATCTGCATCATGAAACGCCTGCATCAGTTGCATAGAAAAGGGCATGCCAGATATCTCATCAATAATTTTCTGGTGTTTTGCACTCAGGCTTTCGTAGCGTTCCTTGTTCATAACGTAGAAGACAGGATTAAATGTGGCAGGTGTATTTACAACTGCATAATTAGCCACTTCATCAAGGTTCCAAGGCGGCATGATGTTATTGATTGATGAAATTGCTGCGTCGATTGTTCCAGTTGATAACGCGGTGTAATGCTCGGTTGGACCTAACTGTACTGGCACGGTTCCCATTCCCTGCAGGACAGGCGTTGTTATGGCTGCCCAAGGAACAATTTTGGTGCCCTTCATGCCTTCTATTGTTGAAACGTCTTTTGTGGCAATGATCATGCCTCCAGCTGGGTTGCCAACGGCTAAAACTTTCACATCGGACCATTCATCTGCCATGTATTTGTCGAAAACTGTCCACATGCGCCTAGTTGAGTCGGGGCCGTCAAGTGCTTTACCAGGTAGTATTGCAAGCATCGTCTTTGGGAAGAGTGTAGGGGTCGAAGCTGCGATTCCAAACGTGATATCCGCCACTCCCTTTACAGCGCGTTTATATTGCTGGGTAGGTCCCGCGCCCAGTTGCCCCGCGGCATACACTTTTAATGTTAATTCGCCATTAGAGCGGGAAGTAAGCTCGTTCTCAAACCAAGCCAGCGCACCTGTGATTGTTTCATGGCTTGGTGGAACAAAAGTTGCTACGCTTAGCTCCTCTCCTGATACGGCATTTGTTGAAATGCTCAGTGATCCAGCAAGAATAGCGGCTAGTTTAAACCTCAAGTTCATAGTTTTCTCCCTCAGTTAGAGCCAAATCTTGACTAGAACCAGATAAATTAGGATCCCAAATTTTAAAATGGAATCAAAAACCCACCTATTTAACTCTATAATGTGCCATAGTTACAACATATGGGATCCTATACCAAGGTTTTTTCTCTTAAATCAGCCGAAATTCACAAAAGTACTTGATTTTGGGATCCCATAATTGCTTAATTTTACAAAACAGGCCTGTTTCTGCATAACCCTAAAAATACAAGGACACCGTTACATGCACCCAGAACTCAAAGCTCATCCCGAGTATTTCAAAAAAGAAATCGTGCAATTGGCAGATAACGTCTATCAAGCTTTCGGGTTTGCTGCTTCAAACGTTTATATGATCATCGGTGATGATGGTTTGATCATTGTTGATACGTCTGAGACAACGGTCGCGGCTGAAAATATTTTGGCCGAGTTCCGCAAGATTACCGATCTACCAATCAAAACGATAATCCTTACGCATTCACACCGTGATCATGTTTCAGGTGCCAGTATTTTTGCAAAAGGGGGTAATCCGGAGATCCTCGCGAGCACAGGTTTCTCGGAAGACTCGCTCTTTGTTGCATCCAATCATCCACAGCCAGTAAAGGCTATGCAGGTCCGAACAAAACGTCAGTTCGGTATTGGATTATCGTATCCCAATGAGATCATTGGCATCGGGGTCGGTCCAGGCGCGCGTCCACTGAAAGGAATGGGGGCGGGGGCTTTACCGCCTACGCGACGCATCGGGGATGAAGGTGAAAAGTTAAGCGTTCACGGTATTGATCTGGAGCTTGTACACGCACCTGGCGAAACCCCTGACCACATTGTTGTTTGGTATGCAGATAAGAAAGTGTTGATATGTGGCGATAATTTCTATCGCTCTTTTCCAAACCTTTACCCTCCACGCGGAACTGCCTATCGAGATTTTGATTCTTGGGCGGATACAATGGATTTACTCATGGGTTTTGGACCAGAGGTGCTTGGTCCAGGTCACACAAAAGCGGTCTTTGGAGCGGAGAAAATCAATAGTGATTTGACAGATTACCGTGACGCAATCCGTCATATTATCGATGAAACCCGCAATGGCATGGATGCAGGACTGACGATTGACGAACTCGCGCATAGAGTGAAATTGCCGGATCATTTGGCTGAAAAACCCCATCTGCGGGAGTATTATGGCCGCGTTGATTTTTCTGTGCGTGCCTATTTTGTCGGAACCATGGGTTGGTTTGACGGCAATCCGACCTCGCTATCGCCGTTATCACCTAAAGATGAAGCGATGCGTTTCATTGACTTGGCAGGTGGCAACGCCGCTGTCTTAGGTTCTGCCCAAAAGGCGCTGAAAGATGGTGATTTCCAGTGGGCGCTACAGCTTTTGGATCGCCTGCTAAATGTGGATTATGAGGTTGCCAATGCGAAGCAACTAAAAGCAGAGGCACTTCGCGCGCACGCCGTTGCGCAAATCAACTGCCCGACACGCCACTACTATATTCAATATGCGAAAGAACTGGAACAAGGCGACATCTAAAAGCTCCAGAGCGGGGGTCAATCAGCCCCGTCTCGCTTGGCTTTTTGATGCTGGTCTTCGATCAAACCGATTTTCCAATAACCTGAAATATAGGTGTCCTCGCGGGGCACCTGTTTTTCGTTTATCAGGAAGTCTCGCAAGGACCGGATGACGGCCGACTCGCCTGCAATACATGTTTTTACGCGGCCCTGTGGCCATTCAATAGCTTTGATCAAGTCTTCCTGGCGCGTAGATGCTTTGTGGGGATCAGAATGCACCAACCAATGTATCTTTATGCCTGCCGGTGCGTCGATTTCTTGTCGATCTAATGCCGAAGTGATCTCAAATATCGCGACACCTTTTGAATCACGTGGCATGGCCTCCAATGCAACTGCTGCGACCGGAATGGCCGAAGGATCAGCTGCAACAAGATACCAATCCGCATCAAAATCTATAAACTTTGGTTCACTTGGACCAGCGAAACCCAGAAAATCTCCAGCCCTGACAGAACTTGCCCAACGTGATGCAGGGCCTTCATCGCCATGTGCAACAAAATCGATGCTTAATTCTTGCGTAAAGGCATCAAACTTGCGTACCGTGTAAGTGCGTCTAACGGGCGGTGGACCACTGCTCAGACGCTCGACAAAATGCTCTTTAGTTTCGCCATTTTCGGGGATCATCAGCTTGCAATTTCCGCCGTCGCGCCCGCTCGGGAAACCATCAAGCTCAGGGCCAGCAAACACAACACGGATCATATTGGGCGTTAGATGCCAAACATCTTTGACCACTAAAACGCGCGGCATAGGGCGTTCTGTGCGTTTGCGCGCGGCT
This sequence comes from uncultured Paracoccaceae bacterium, assembly GCA_937916485.1. The sequence goes on from CALFSV010000216.1 coordinate 3,237, forward strand.
TGAGCCACTTTTGAAGTCAAAGTCATATGATTTTCCTAAATCAAAACTGATCAAGATCGTTGGCTATTGAAACCTGACCTGAAAAAACTTGAGAAATGCGCGCTGTAAAGTCGGGCGCAGTTTCTGGCGTGATACTATCAAGCGGAATATGAACGGCGACCACATGCGCAACGCCCGCGCGGGCCGCGAGGTCGCCCAATTGCTCTGGACTCAGGTGGTGACTGTGAAGGTGCTGACCCATCATCGTGATGCGCTCTGACGTCATGTGAGGATTCTTCTCCTGAAGCTGCGCTATGATTTGCTCTGCAAGCATCATTTCACCCACAAGCAGTTGCGCACCTTTGGCGAGATTCTCAACCATGCGACACGGCCCCGTGTCGCCTGTGTAAACTATAGAGCGATCAGGCGCGTCAAAACGTAAAGAAAGTGAGATAGGCCCCTTCATTCCCAGTTCTGTTTCGGCACGATAATGCGTGTTTTCGCAGCATGAAACGCGAATATTATCGATTTCAAACGTGTCGCCTGGAGCGATTTCCTCAACCTGAACAAAATTTCGCGGATGTGGAAGTGACTGACCAACGACGCCAAAGCCAATGGCTTGCGGAATATCACAGGCCATCGCGAGACCCTCAACGATTTGACGCGTGCCCGGTGGACCATAGATCGTGATCGGCTGTTTGCGTTGCAGCATCATATTGATCCCGAGGCAGGTAAACAGACTGCCAATATGATCAAAATGATGATGCGAAAGGATGACCTTATCGATGCGACGAAAGTCGATCCCAACGCGCATCAATTGTTGCATCGCGCCTTCGCCGCAATCAATCAAGATCACGCGATCGCCATACGTAATTGCATGAGCAGGTGCAGCGCGATGAAGCTTTGGGACAGGGCCGCCAGCGGTTCCGAGCGTGATAAAAGTTGTATCAAATGGCATTTCATTTAAGCCTGAGCCGTGGGGAGAGGTACGCGATCGACCGCAGCAATCTCCAACTCCGCTAAGCGCTCTACTAATCGCGCTTTCACGTCTTGATGTTTAGCGCTGCACCAAAGATTGACCATTTCGCCAGGGTCGTTTGCGAGGTCAAAAAGCTCGTTAGGACACTTGCCAAGATACATTGAGAGACGCCAGTTTTCATAAACAATTGAATGAACGCGGGGGCGAGGTCCAAAGGCTTCTTGCGTGCGTTGCGTTTCATATTGAATATGTGCGGCTTCCCTGCCCACGCCACCAGCGGCGGCTAGAACGACGCCTTGCATTCCTATCGATTTTTCGACCTTCGCATGCTCAAGGATGGTGGTTCCAATATCAAGTGTTTGGGCTAAGTCGTCTGTACGAGTGCCGCTGTCGCCTTTCGGATCCGCCCAAATGAATGGAACGTGCGTGAGGCTGTCGTATTGCTCCGCTCCTTTGAACAAAAGGCGATGTTCGCCCAAATGATCGCCATGATCGGACGTATATATTTGCACAGTATTTTCCGAGACGCCTGCATCTGCCGCCGCCGCGCGCACGCGGCCAACCGCATCGTCAATCATCGAGATCATTCCGCAAGTCAGTGCGCGCGCCTCCAAGGCCTCCTGTTTGGAGACAGCCACCGAATAGCCTTCCATTTGACCCAGGTTTGGATCTTTGGCACGGTCACGTTCGGCTACTTTTATGTACTCGGGCGGATCCCAGTCATCAGCTTCATATGCGGCAGGCACGACCATATCTTCGGGCTTGTACATGTCCCAATATTTTCCAGGCGGGGTAAACGGATGGTGCGGATCAGGGAAGGAAACCATCAGCAGGAAGGGCTTATTGTTATTACGCCTCGCTTCGAGCCACTCAACCGCACGATTTGCGATATAGGTCGTGGAATAATGTTCTTCTGGAACTTTCGTACGGATCGCTTGAGGAACGGTGAAATCGTGATCGAATTGTTTGTCACGCCCACGCAGAGCCAAAGTTTCAGGTGCGTTCTTCTTGACCCATTCGAGATGACTTCCGCCTGTGTTGAAGCCATGCCGCATAACTGCGAAGTATTCTTTGAAACCATAAAACGGTATTGGGACTTTAGGGTCGGGCTTATCCCAGTACGCCTGACGCTCGTACTGATAAGTGTCGTTATCAAGGTCCGAGCGGGTCGCGACATTCAGATCGTCGGGTGGCGCTGTAAATCCTTCCCGATGCTTGGTTGGTTCGATCTGTATGTCAAAATCGGATACGTTTTGTAGATGGCTTTTGCCAATCAAGCAAGTGTCATAGCCAGCATTCGCAAGAAGTTCAACAAATGTCACACTGTCATGATTAAGAGGAATTCCAAGCGAGCGTGTTCCATGGCTTGATGGCATACGGCAGGTCATAAGGCTTGCGCGGTTTGGCATACAAACTGGAGAAGCAACGTAGAACCGGTCGTGGCTCACGCCCTCAGCTGCCATTGCATCAATATTTGGTGTGCGCAGAACCGGATGGCCGTTACAGCCCAGGTGATCGTAACGCTGTTGATCCGTGATGAAGAGGATATAGCTCGAACGTTCGCTCATTATTATAGCTCCTATGTTGTTGGTAGTTCATCACGGCTGCGCAGCGTATGCCATGCCACCAGAACAAACCCTCCGGCTAATGCCAGACCATAGATTTCGGTCGGACGCGCTAGGATCAGAACTGCAATTACGAGGCGCGTGCAGATCATTATCGGTTTCAGCGCTTTGCGGTCAAACCCTGCAAGGGCGCTGGACACCAAATAAAGGGCCACGGCGATGCGAAGCATCAGCAATGCCAACCAGCCAAAATTGAGGGAGCCATCGTAGCCCGCTATGAATAACCCATTGTTTGGATCGATCACAGCCTTGTCGATCAGCAATAATTCTGGGTAGAGCGCGAAAACGAAGGGAATGGTGAACATAACGATACCAGATCGCACTGCCGAAAAACCAGTTTTCATCGGATCTGCCTTTGTGATGCTCGCTGCTGCAAACGCAGCCAATGCGACGGGCGGCGTGATAGCTGAGGCAACTGCGAAGTAAAAGATGAACATATGCGCCGTGAACGTCGCAAGCCCTAGGCCCACAAGCATCGGACCCATCAGCAACGCAACGTTAATGTAGGCTGGCACCGCTGGCATTCCCATGCCGAGTAGGACTGCCAAAAGCATTGTCAAAAATAATGCGAACAGTTGGAAACCAACAGAGTTGGCGGAAACATCAAAGGAATTGAGGAACCCAAGCACATCAACGGCCACAAATTTAGCAAGGCCTGTGAAGTTCAAGCATACGTCGATCACAGTGACAGCGACGAACATTAAGAATAATGTGGAGATCGTCACGCCCGCTTGCGACAGACCATCAAAGATCTTCATCGGTTTGGCACGGAAGGATTTGTCGACGAACATCAGGATAAGTAGGAGGAACACCGCCCACCATCCCGCCGCGCTTGCATCACCCGCCGCGTTTTGGAACAGCTCGATGATCCAAGGCAAGGATGTGATCTCGCACGTCCCGTTTCTTTGATCAACAACTGCGCCCAGCATGATAGAATACCAGCTGCATCCGACAGCGTCTTTGGGAGTAAGCAGAAGTATCAGAACCAACAAAACAGGACCAAAGATTTGTATCAAATGAAGGCGATCTTCACCTGTTAGTTTCATGTCTTCAGTTAATTCTCCGACTGCTTCGATTTTTTGCTTACGCGCTTGGAACATGACAGAGAGGAACAAGCAGAAGAAGTAGAAGAGGGCGGGCAAAGTTGCGGCAATGATAATCTCGCGATAAGGCACACCGGTCAAAGCTGCCATGATGAAAGCAGCAACGCCCATGATCGGCGGCATAATTGCACCGCCGGAAGAGGCGGCAGCTTCTACGCCGCCTGAAAAGACTTTGGAGAAGCCCCGCTTGAGCATCATTGGGATCGTCAAAACGCCCGTGGACAAGACGTTCACAACTGGGCCGCCCGTGATCGTTCCAAACATCGCAGAAGACACGACGGCCGCATGGGCTGGGCCACCGCGCAAGTTGCGGGTTGCAGCAAAGGCGAGCTTGATCAAAGATTGGCCACCCGCGCATTTGCCGAAAAGAGCACCTAGAATGACATATGGGAACACGAGAACAAGCAGGACATTGATGAAACGACCGAGCAGGCCAGAAGATTGATTGACCAAGGCATCTTGGAACAACCCATGGCTAGATCCAAGGCTCCTGACATCTTCACTGCTTAAAATCGTCACTAAGTACTTGTTTTGGTCCTCTGGCCCAAAAAAATACCAGTTAAGAATTGTAAAGAAAGTATAAGCGGCTATCAGGATTGAGACTAGGACGAGCGGCAATCCCCAGACTTTAATATTGTAGCCAAGGAAAACAGCAACGGCGCTGAACATGATTAAGATCAACCAGCTACCTGTTGTGGTCGCGCACCCTGGATCATCGGCTGTGTCAGGCACGGGCAACCCATAAAGCTCAGCGAAGTCAATTTCTGCCTGTAATGCCTTGGCGACCAGGCGTTCACGGTCTCCGGTAAATTTATCGATCAGGCAGACGGATTCGATCTCGACTAAGTATGTTAGCGAAATTGCTGCAGCGGCTACTACAAGCGCTGCATCCATAAAAAGTCCAAAACGGCGGACAGTTGCACTTTTGTTTGCCCAACTACGCCACATAGACTTTTTCAATGCAACAACCAGCATCATCCAGAAGAAGGTGATCGGGAACAACCACTCGGTCGGGAAGCGCCGTATTCTGAAAAACTCGTTGCCCGTGAGATCCTTCCATAGATTGTCCCAACCCGGAATAGAAGGTGTCACGTTTATGAGACCAAGCAGAACAAGCAGAAGTGCCAAAATGTAGATTAGTCGATCTACAAACACAGGTTTTTGAAATGCTATTATGGAATTTGTAGAGTTTTGATCTGACATGACGAAAGCAACCTTTTACCTACTGTAGTAGGAAAATTGAAAAGGAGGGCACATGCGTTACGCCCCCCTAACGGAAAGTGTTCACCAGATTAAGGCTTGGAACAGTCAGGTAGCGTGTGTCCAGCTTCTTCCCAAGCACGTACCGCGCCAGGGTGGAACTTCACAATGTTCGCTCCACAAAGACCGTTGGCTTTTTCGGAAACATCGCCAAAGTTGAGCGTCGCCATGAATGGAGCCATCGCTTTGATCTCATCTAAATTCTCGATGTGCGACTTTGTGAGTTGGTAGGCCAGCTCTTCGTCCATGCTTTTGTTAACAAGATCCCCACCAGGCACAGCTTTGCCGCGGAACATGTCATCCTCAGACACAATGGTCCAACCTTCACCCATCGCCGCTTTGATCTCTGCAAGCGGCACAACGAAAGGCGTTGAGCCAGGCTTGTTCAAGAACTTCTGCGTTGCCGGCGCTTCGAACAATTCCTTGGGCATTGAGTACATTGTCATTGAACCCGCAGCGGAAGCTTGAGTCACCCGCGGTCCAGGGAACATTGCAGGGATTACAGCAGCATCAACAGTGCCGTCGATAATCGCCGATGGCATCTGACTCCAGTTTACTGTCACCGTATCGTAATCCTCTTCTGACTTCAGGCCGGTGAAAAGCTGGATCAAGCTACGTGAGTTCAAAGCGGCAGTACCACGTGGTGGCCCGTTCAAAACCTTCATGCCCTTAAGGTCATCCCAACCAGAAATTCCCTTTGAATCATATGCATAAAGCGTGAATATTGAGAATGTGTAAGGATAAAGCATAGCAATGCTATGACCAAGCTCATTAGCCGCGTCTTTTTCCAAATTTGAATATGGACCAGCTGCTTTCGCCATCAAGAACGGTAGAATAAAAGGTCCGCTGGCAAGATCAATTTTACCTTCCGCGAGGGCCATCATGTATTTGGTTCCGGTTTGCCCATCTTTCATTTGAATATTGGCGATGCCGCGCTCTGCTGCGTTCTCAACGAGCGACGTCGCGGATAGCGCACCGGCGGTACCTGCGCCAGCAGCATTGGATGTCAAGTTAACTTGCGCGAAACTCGCGCTTGCACTTAGCGCGAACGTCATGGCGCTGGCCGTTTTGAATATAGTCTTGAGCATTGTGTCCTCCCTTAGCTCTAAACATTGCGGCAAATCTGTTGCTACCGCTGCGCAATCAATCTCTAGATGACAAAGTGAGCTGCAGTTTTCCTGTCTAACTCACTTCCAGGCACTCCCAAAAATGCGGACCTTTAGATTCGCAATTCGTTTGAGTCCAGTCTTCTGAGCCCCAATACATTATTTCGGGATCCTTAAGTCAAGAAATTTTAAAAATAAACATAAATTTTACTGATTTTATTTCATTTTGGGATCCCAAAATGAAATTTTCATCTATTCTGTGGATGTGTGCTGCCCCTCAGAACAATGAGAGGTGCTAGGAGACGATTTAAAACTCGCATCGGGTTGCTAGCGCAGC
>CALFSV010000217.1 GCA_937916485.1 uncultured Paracoccaceae bacterium
GGGTCAGCGAAGGTGGTGCGCCGACCGATTTTTGATCCGCAAGGCCTGCGCGGCGAACACATCGCTGCACATATTATCAAACCTTCACCCTATGATCCCAGGTTCGAACGCATGCGGGCTTGAATAGTCCCTCTCAGAGGTACTGACAGACAAATAAGAACTCGCATCACATTCCTGGCACAGCCTAAATCTATGCACTCAATAATTGACGCCACCCAGAGAGAGTATTAGCACGGTTTGGCTTGAAATTGATGTGCTTAATAGTTCGCCTGATCTTACTCAGGAGGACCGCTTTCGGGACCGCTTTTTTAAACTGATACCAACCTAAATAATTGATATAAAACTATATTACTGAAGTCATTTTGCCGTGTGGGGGCACCACAAAATCAAGCACATAGCCAAATATCCTAAACAATGAGCAAATCTCAGCGAGACGCTCAGCGAGACAAAGTGGCGTGGAACCACGTAGAATTTCCTCATTTGATACTTGATTTGCGAGTCTATTTCCGCCACGCGCCCGCTCGCCTGCGCATCGCTGCAAACATGTTTGCTTTGGCATGCGGTTATGCAGCTGTTTGCCTGCCGAGGGCGCTATGAGTTCGCTTAATGCGCTAAACAGGCTGGGTGTGAGGTTAGGTTAATTGTGAAAGGGTGCAGGAACGCCACTTCTACTCACGAGACAATTTCAAGCTTAATCGAACCGCTGCTCTTATTGAGTGGCGCCAATTATTGAACGCCTAGATTTAGGCTGCGCCTGCAATCCGATGCGAGTTCCCATTCGTCTGACAGCACCGTAATAGGTCTTGTCCGAAATACCCGCCTTGCGACACGCGCCCACAACATCCAACCCATCATGCAAATGAACATCAATCTCGCGCAATAACTTCAGTGCATCCTCATCCGAATACCGTTTCCGTGCCATTCTCTGTCACTCCCTTAGTCAACAAATAGTGGCACAGTTTTAGGGGGCCAAGACAAATGCTGCGCGATGCACCAACGACCGGTTCGGTGAAGCTGCGCTGCGGCGACAGGCTTGATCGTCAAAGGCAGGTTTGGGCCGTGAATGACATTGACACAGGGGGCGGGAAGCAGACCTCCGCTGCGCTTCGGGGCTTATCATGTTCATGGGTCTGATTGGCAAAGAAAAAACTCCTTGGTTCAAGTACAACTATCAGTTCACCTCGAAAGGTTGCTTTGCCAGACATCCGAAAGCCGCGCACTTTCCATGATAGATAGGCTTGAGACCTGGCTTGAGGTCCGGGTGACCTGCTGTTCGTTTCAGTCGGTATTTCCAGCAGTTTCTCAGTATTCGATGTAACGACCGCTATTCCTGCGCGTGGCTTCGAAGGTCTTGATGCGTTGAAGTTCCGTGCCGTCGCCGTTGGCAACGATTGTGGCCAGTAGCGCTTCGACAATGACCATCAATGGCACAGCGGATGGGTAGTAATGCGGACTGAAATTGTCGCTGAACAAGACACAATCCGCGCGCTCCGCCACGGGCGAACTTGGCCGATCGGTAATCGCAATCAGGCGCGCGTCGCGTTTGCGCGAAAACGTCATTGCATCGATCGTTCGTGTCGCGGTCGGATTCATACCAAAACCCACGACAACGTCGTTTTCGCTCAGGGAGCCCATCGCCTCGGCCGCCACAGAGTATTCTGCACCGACCAATCGCAGGTTGGACAGCATCAGATTTCCAGTGTTTTTCATCATCGAGGCCAGCCAGAACAACGATCCCGATCCGACAAGGTAGACGTTAGGTGCATTGCCGATCAGGTTTGCCGCCGTGTCAAACTCCTCTTGTCTCAATGTTGCTCTGGTGTGGCGAATATTGGTCTCGGCAGCCAGTAATATCCTTTCGGTCAAAGTTTCAGGCGTCGCAGCCAGATCGCTGTCAGTGGCGTTTTGGTCCTGATGCAGCGCATCTGCCCGTGTCCCGAAGACGCCGCGCACAAGTTCGTTTTGAAAGCTGGCCCGGAAATCATCGTAACCGTCATACCCCAATTGCCGAGCAAGGCGCAGCATCGTGGTTGAGGTCACGCCTACCTCTGTTGCAATGCTGCGCATCGAATTCAAAGCCACTTGATCAGGGTGATCCAGCGCATACCGGGCCTTGATCAGGAAAGTGCGACTGGAAGGCAAGGAAGACAGCTATCCCGGCGAATTGTCAGGTGGGCAGCAGCAGCGTGTCGCCATCGCGCGTTCGCTGGCAATGAACCCAGATGTGATGCTGTTTGACGAGGTAACAGCGGCCCTTGACCCGGAAACGGTCAAGGAAGTGCTGGTCACGATCAAGGATCTGGCCGCCGAAGGAATGACGTGTATCCTTGTTACTCACGAAATGGGTTTTGCGCGCGAGGTGGCTGATCACATCTATTTCACCGACAAGGGCGTCATCGTCGAACACGGTCCCCCGGACACGTTTTTTGATAATGCCAAGGACCCCCGAACCAAGGAATTCCTGAGCCAGATCCTTTAACCTATGAGTGCAGCCGCTTCCTTGCAGGCGGCTGAAAATTTCTTTTGTATCCACTCGGCAAAGACCTGAGTTTCCATACGATTGGGCTTCTGGATGAACAACCATCTTGATGACTGCATGCCTTTGGTGCAATGGCCGTCCGGACAGTGAAGCAAGCCCTCGCGAAGATCTCCCAGCGCCAGCAAGGTTGATGACAGAACGAGTCCCTCTCCGCTTTTGGCGGCCTGGATCGCCAGCATCGCCAACGAATATCGTCGCTGTGTCGCCTCAAGCCGACCGTACTTCGCCTGCCAGAGATTCCAGTTTGGATAGGTATCCTGAGCGTGAAGCGGCTCAATGGTCAGTAGCGCCGGAGCATGCGCGCCGCAGGCAGCCAGGGGAAGAAAAGTCTCCGGCGGAAGTGCGATGCCCTGATCCCGATCAGCCCCCGGATGCGCTGTAACGATGATATCCGCCTGCGTGTTCTTTGGACTGGCTCCGGAGATTGGCGACAAAAGATTCACTCTGATATCCGGAAGAAGCGCTTCAAATTCGCCGATCAGCGGCACCAGCCAGAGGGACGCGAATGAAACGTCAACCACTATATTCAAGTCATTTCGGGTATCGGATCCAAGCGTGTCAAAGCCCCTTTGCAATGCTTCTAGCCCGATCTGAAGGTCGGGCAGTGCAGCAAGCGTATGCCGCGTTGGAGTGATCTTTGGCCCATTGCGATCAAACAGAGCGTTGCCGGTCAGGTTTTCCAATAGCCGGATCTGATAACGCACGGCTGAGGGCGTAACGCTCAGTTCTTCTGCGGCTTTCGTCAATGATCCTGTGCGCGCGCAAGCTTCCAGCGTGCGCAATCCATTCAGGGGAAGTTGACGATAATTCATTTGTAGCTCACCTTCAAATAAAGCGCGGTTTTTCTAAATTTTCAAATAGAGCATTTTGTGGAAATCTCCATCAAGAATTGAAAGGGGACCTTCATGCAGCGCTATGAGTTTGTCATCATCGGTGGGGGCGTCGTTGGATGTTCCATACTTTATCACCTGGCCCGATCAGGTCGCGCCGACGCGCTTCTGGTCGAAAAGACCCAGCTGACAGCAGGCTCGACCTGGCATGCCGCTGCCAATGGCAACACTTTCAACGGCAGCCCCATGATGGCCTGGTCGATGAAACGCACGTTTGATTTGTGGGATGAGATCGAGGCCGAGTCAGGTCAGGCGATAACGTCTCACAAGGTAGGCGGCATCATGGTTGCCCGGACAGAAGACCGCATGGATGAGCTGCACCGTTTGCTTGGGATCGGACGGCGGATTGGGGTGACATATCAGATGCTGACACCGGACGAATTGAAAGCCCACTGGCCAATGCTGGATACCAGTTCGGTCCTTGGCGCGCTCTACGATCCAAACGGTGGACACGTTGATCCTTATGGTCTGACCCACGCGTATGCCCGTGCTGCGCGGGCACGTGGTGCAGAAATCCGGCAGCAATGCCCGGTCACCGGTTTGCGCCCTCAGCCCGACGGATCATGGATCGTGGAAACGCCCCAAGGTGAAATTCAGGCCGGTGTCATCATCAACGCGGCAGGAATGTACGCGGATGAAATCGCCCAGCTAACGGGTGCAAGATTGCCGATGACCAATATGGCGCACCACTATCTTATCTCCGAACCAATAAAGGAAATGCAGACGCTTGATTTTGAACCGCCAGTGTTGCGAGACGTGGATATTGGTGTTTACGCCCGGCGCGAAGCGGGCGGCATCCTCTTTGGCATCTATGAAGACGAAAGCCATGATTTCGGAGTGGGTGGCATGCCCGCGGATTTCTCAAATCAGCTTTTGCCAGCCGATATTGACCGGCTTTTGCCAAATCTTGAGCAAATCTGGGAGGCCTTGCCTTGCCTCGCCGAAGCGGGGATCAAATCCACTGTCAATGGTCCGTTTGTCTTTACGCCCGATGTGCGCCCCTTGGTGGGCTGGATGCCTGGGCAGACAAACCACTTCTGCGCTGCGGGTTTTCTTGCCGGGATCGCCATGTCCGGTGGCTTTGGCCAGTTGATTGGCGAATGGTTGACCCAAGGCACGCCATCGCGCGACCTTTCAGGCTGTGACTTGGCGCGATTTGGGGATTGGGCGATCGGAGACTTTGCCCTGAAGCGAGCTCATGACGCCTATGCCACAAGGTACAAGCAACATTTTCTTAATGAAGAAGTTCACGCCGGGCGCCCGGTCCGCACCTCGCCGATGTTTGAACGATACCGCGAGTTGGGCGCCTGTTTTGGCATGTCCGATGGGTGGGAGCGTCCGTTGTGGTTCGGCGAACCCGGCACTCAGCCGCGTGAAACGCCGACCTTCAGACGCAGCGAGGCGTTCGACGCCATCGCAAAGGAAACCATGGCCGTCGCGACAGACGTGGCCTTGGGCGATTTGCTGACCTTTTCACAATTCGTGATCGAAGGTCCGGATGCCGAAACCTTCCTGCGGCGCGCCTTGCCGGGACGGATTCCAAAAGAGGCGGAAAGGATGTCACTCTCACCGCTGGTTGATGAAAACGGAAACCTGGTCGGCGACATGACCATCTTGCGCGTGAATGCACAACGTTTTCGCCTGTTTGGTTCGGGCGGCGCCAACCGTATTCATGAACGCCTTTTGCAGCCCCTTTCCAAAGGGCTGGATGTTAGCCTAAGCAACCGAACAGACGAGACCGCAGGTTTTGTAATTACAGGGCCGAATGCGACCCAATTGGCCCAGGCGTTGCTGGGAGAGTCCCTGCCAGCGTTTTTCCGGGGCAAAGATATGTTCATCGGGGATTGTGAATTCGCATGTACAGTGCTGCGCTTGTCCTATGTAGGCGAGGTCAGCTACGAGATTCATTGCGCCATGTCAGATCAGGTGACCCTTCATGACGAGATCATTGCCGCCAACGGGGGCATGCCACCCGCGATGTTCGGGGCCCGCGCGCTCAACACCATGCGAATTGAAAAGGGCTTTGCCCGAACTGGGGAAGAGCTAAACGTCGAAATCACACCTTTTGAGGCTGGAATGGGCGGTTTGATCGATGAAAAGCGCGACGATTTTCATGCCGCAAGTGCGCTGCAACGCATTCGGCGAAATCCACTCCGCTATCGCATGGTGAAGTTCCTGATCAATACCCAAGGGGATGATCCGCACGGAGGTGAGGCGATTTTTGCAGGTTCAGAACTTGCCGGTTGGGTTTCCAGCGCCACGTATGGCACCCGCGTGAAACAGTCACTCGGTATTGGTTTTTTGTTCGCCGGATACGAAGATGCCAGCAATTTGGAAACCGATATCCTTGGCAACCGCTGCCAAATCACTTTGCTCTCTGACCCTGCTTACGATCCGTTAGGCCAAAAGCCCAGAGAATGACCGCGCTGGCGAAACATGCCGCGTCACAGCGAAAACCACGCCGCGCCCGTGAGTGGGCACTGTCA
>CALFSV010000218.1 GCA_937916485.1 uncultured Paracoccaceae bacterium
CCCCGTCCAGGATTTAAAGGCGCGATGAAAGGCGTTGGTGTCCTGATAGGCCAACAGATTGGCAATCTGCTTGATCGGCAGATCGCTGTTGTGGAGATAGCGCAGGGCCATCGTGCGCCGGGTTTCGGTCAGGATATCGTTAAAGGTAACATCTGCCGCCCGAAGTTCCCGCAGAAGCCCGCTCCGGCTTTTCGATAGTCTTTCGCAGACATAGGCGATCGATGGATCGCCGTCGCCAATCGCTTCGATCAGGCTGGCACGGACGCGGCCCTTGATCGGGGTGGATTTACCCGATCTGGCAGCCAAAACGGATAGGTCCGCCTCGAACGCCTCCCACAATGGGGCGTTCTCGGAAACCAAGCTGCGCCGGGCATCTTTTGCCGCATAGACCAACGCGGGCTCTCCCTCTGAAGGGGACACGCCGAACACGTCTGCCAACTTGGCCCGGGCAGGACCGGACATGGGCATCTTGACCTCGACCGGGACAAGGGGAGAGGCCGTGCAGGACAACGCTTTTTCGTGCAGAAACGTCAGTATGGGTGCGGTCATACTTGCCGGCAAATATCCATCCGGGCGCAACGGCAACAGACGGACGGTCATCCCGCTGGCATCAGTGCGGACCGACATTCCCAAGGGGCCAAAAACATGCTTGAACCGGGCGAAACGTTCAAACCCAGTCTGCAAATCGGGCGCACAGGATAATGCAAAAAACACCGGCGACGTTGCCCCATTCGCAAGGCCACGCCCGACAAAGGCGGCAAAGTCGGGCTGTGGGCACAGGCGCACAATCGTGTCCCAAAGGGCATAAAATTCGTCCTCGGTGATCAGGACGCCATGGCCGCTGGCGATGCGAGCAGGAAGCCCCGCTTCGACGACGACGTCCATCGGCTCAAGATCCAGCAACTTGCAAATAGAACCAAAAAGAACGGATGACGAAAACGTGGCGTGGGAGGTGCTGCTCAAACCCATGGCTCCGACTGAAGGGGGCGTCTTGGGGCCACATTGACCTGCGACTACCTTCGCCACAACCACCATGAGACGATCAGCAAGAAGATGGGCTCATCTGCATGTTGCATTTGGCGCCACAGGCCCAACATGCTGCCAACAATAACAGGAGCAGATCATGGACATCATAGTCAACGGAACCTTGCATAGCCTCGATTTGCCCGACGACACTCCACTGCTCTGGGCATTGCGGGACGGACTTGGGATTACGGGGGTGAAATACGGCTGCGGAATCGCCCAGTGCGGCGCCTGCACCATCCATATCGATGGCGAGGCTGTGCGTTCCTGTCAGGTTGCCTTGGGCGATACCTGGGGCGACGTAACCACGATCGAGGGGCTGTCTGACCCCGACACCCTGCACCCGGTGCAACAGGCGTGGATCGCGCATCAGGTCGCGCAATGCGGCTATTGCCAGTCGGGCCAGATCATGCAGGCCGTTGATCTATTGTCCCAAAACCCCGCACCAACGGACGAGGACATCGACCAGGTGATGAGCGGGAACCTTTGTCGTTGCGGCACCTACCCCCGGATTCGCGAGGCCATCCACACCGCCGCCTCCATGATGCGCGAGGCGTAGTCATGGGCAAACTTGGAACGTACACCCGGCGAGAGTTCCTGATCGCTTCGGTCGCGGTGGCGGGCGGCGTTGTCTTTGGTGTGCGCACCTATCGCGCGAACCTCAAAAACCCGCTCACCGCCGCGCTTGGACCGGGCGAGGCGGCTTTGACGCCCTACGTCAAGATCACCGCCGATGGCATCACCATCATCACGCCGCGCGCCGAGATGGGCCAGGGCATCCACACCACCCTCGCCTCCCTTGTGGCAGAAGAGCTTGACGTGGATCTTGCCGATATCGCGGTGGAACATGGCCCCCCCTCCGCCGCCTACTTCAATGGTGGTGTGGTCGAAGAGGGCTATCCCTTTCCTGCGACCGATCAATCTGCGCTGGCCGAGTTCGCCCGCGCTCAACGCGACATCCCGGCGGTGTTCCTTGCCTATCAGATCACCGGTGGATCGACCTCGACCCATGACGCTTATGAAAAGATGCGCCGTGCCGGGGCCATCGCCCGCGAAACGCTCAAGGCTGTGGCCGCAACCCGCACAGGCTTGCCCATCGCTGACCTCAAGACGCAGTCGGGCGCCGTGGTTCTGCCCGATGGGACCCAATTGGCCTATACCGAACTGGCCGCCGATGCCGCTGATGTAGAGCTTGCCGATGCCCCCGCCCTGCGCCCCAAAAGCGAGTGGCGCATCTTGGGTAAATCGCAGGACCGCGTGGACGTGGTGGCCAAATCGACCGGCCGTGCGATCTATGCCAGCGACATCCGACTGCCCGGGATGCGCTTTGGCGTGATCCGACGCAGTCCCTATCCCATCGGCACCATTCGCTGTTTTGACGCGACAGAGGCCCTTGCCATGCCGGGCGTAGAGGCCGTGCTAGACATCGGAACCGCTGTTGTGGCTGTCGCGACAACGACCTGGGCAGCCATGCAGGCGCTTGACGCGGTGACCTATGACTGGACGCCGCCCACCTATCCTGCCGACACCGAGGGCCATTTTGACGTCATTGCCGCAGCCCTTGCGAGCAACCGGCCAAACAGCCGCCAGCGCGATGACGGCGACGTCGAGGCCGCGCTGACCGGGGCCGCCACAAACGGGGCTGAGGTGATCGAGGCCGAATACCGCGTCCCATACCTTGCCCACACCACGATGGAGCCGATGAGCGCGGCGGCCCTCTACCAGAATGGCAGCCTCCAGATCTGGGCCGGCACACAAGGCCCCACTGTCGCGCGGCGCGAGGCGGCAAAGGCGGCGGGGATCGAGGAAGACGCTGTCACCATCACGACCACTCTTTTGGGCGGCGGGTTCGGGCGGCGCGGCGAAATGGACTTTGTCCAGAACGCAGCAAAGGTGGCGATCCAGATGGAAGGCACGCCCGTCTTGCTGACCTATAGCCGCGAGGATGACACCTCACGCGGGCCATATCGCCCGGCTGCCATCGGCCGGTTCAAGGCGACAGTTCAAAATGGCCTGCCGGTGGCGGTAGATGTGTCAACCGCAAGTCCCTCGATCCTGAAGGGCATCAACGATCGCGGTGGATCGCCGGCCTCGATCCCGGACATTGTCCCGGATTTCACGATCAGTCAGGCGCTGTGGGATCAACCCTACGGGATTGAGAACTACCGCGTGACGGCCTATCGGTCCGACCCTCTTTTGCCGGTCGGTTTCTGGCGCTCGGTGGGCGCGACGCAAAACAGTTTTTTCCATGAATGCATGATGGACGAGATTGCGCTTGCGGCCGGACGCGCCCCCGTCGACATGCGGCTTGATCTGATCACCGACGATCCCAGCCGCCGGGTGCTTGAGGCTGTGGCCGAAATGGCCGATTGGGGGACCACGTTGCCGGAAGGGCGTGCCCGGGGTGTCGCCTTTGCGCTGGTCTTCGGCGCACCGACGGCCCAGATCGTCGAGGTCGAACAAACCCCGCGCGGCATCAGGATTACCCATGCCTGGGTCGCCGCCGACGTGGGCGTCGCCCTTGATCCGCGCAATCTCGACGCCCAGCTGATCTCTGGCGTGAACTATGGCCTAAGCGCTGCGATGGGCGAGAAGATCACCCTGTCCAACGGAATGGTCGAACAGTCGAATTTTCACGACTACCTCGCCATGCGGATGTATCAGGCCCCGCCGATCACGACGCGCATCCTTGAGAACGCACCGCATATTCGGGGGGCTGGTGAACCCGGGACGCCCTGTGCGGCCCCTGCCCTCGCCAATGCCGTCTTTGCCTTGACGGGCGACCGTATCCGGTCGCTGCCGCTGGGCGATCATGTTGCGTTTGACTGAAACACCATCATTTCCGGGCGCCCAGCGATGCTGAACGGCCGATCTCCAACCTTAGGATGACCCGACCATGTCCAGCCTCCGGCTCTCCGCCCAAACACTCGTCACCGCCGGTTGGCCCTGCGTGGGCAACCCGGAGGTAACCCAATGACACCCGACACTTATCGTAAGACGGTCAATGCCATCGCAATCGTAGCCTCCGCCGCCTTTGCAGGGGGTGGGCTTCTGATCCTGCTGTCATATGGCATCCGCTGGCTTGGGACAGACCCGCTGGTCTGGCGGGCAGACTTCTGGTCCGAATTCCTCAATTTCGCGATCACGATCATTCCGCTCAACATGATCACCCTCGTCGGGTTGGTCCTGTCGGCACGTCTGGATTGGCAGGACCGCCCGCTGCGCAAACTCTGGATGCGGGCGATCTGGCTTTATCTGGCAAACACGGTTTTCACGCTCGCCTACTTTATCCCGCAGAACATCCTGCTGATCTACGACAGCTATACTGCCGCCGAAGCGTCAGGCGTGCGGGCAACCTGGCTTGGCCTTCACGTGGTGCGGGTGGTGATCGCCTTCGGCGTGCCGGTCTTTGCCCTGCTGGCCACGCTTAAGGGTCTGGACCGGA
>CALFSV010000219.1 GCA_937916485.1 uncultured Paracoccaceae bacterium
ATTGTAGGCCAATGCATGAAGCTGTAGCCGCACCTCGTTCTGGGCCAATCCCTTACAGGAGAGACGCGTCCAGTTGGTCGCCTGCTTGCCTTCCTTGATATGCTGCTCGGCGGTGCCGCGCTGGTTATAAAAACGCACAACCCAGCTTGGCTCCATGGGCAGGTTGGTGACTATGAAGCCCACACGGGGGAACAACTCGCCGGGATGCCATTCGACCTTGGCGACAACGCGTCGGGGCTTATCCCATGATACCGCCTGATACCCGAAGTCGTCGTAGATACGCTTCACGCCCTTTGGTGGGCGACCCACTGGGCGCTTGAGCAGATGCGCAATCCTGCCTTGAAGAACGCGGTTGGTCCGCAAGCGGATGGCATATGAATAGTCCTCCGCTTCCAGCATCTTGTAGAGGCCTGGAATGGCAAACGCCGCATCGGCCCGAAAGAAGCGCATCAGGTGACGATCCGCATATCGCGCGATGACTGGCTTCAGAACCGCTTCCCATCCGTCGGCGCTGTGAACATTGCCGGGGCGCAAGGCGCAGCGTTCGAGGTGACCGAACTGGTTGAAGACGAACAGCGGGTGATAGCACATGCAGCCGAAATGCCCGTTCCAGGCCGTGCCCTCCTGCGCGCCATGGGTCGGGCTGACTGAGCTGTCCATGTCCAGCGTGATCCATTTGGGTGGCGTTGAGGAATGAACCCGGTCGATCCAATGCCCTGACATCTCAGCCAGAGCAGCGCGATTGTCGGCCATGGCCAACACCTCGGTCTCGAACCGGCCCATCTGGCTCGCGGACGCGGCCTTGGCATCAACGGCACGCCCTCCAACGACCTGCCGCATCACCGGATCGAGCGCCAGACGATCCGCGTCATTCACATCATCATATCCCGCCAATCGACCAAAAACCGACTGACGCAAAAGCCCGACCAGAGAATGCAGCAGGTTCTGGCCAGTTCGCGTATCCCTCAGCCAAGTCTGACACAAGCGCCTGAACTGCATGACTGTATGGCAAGTAGATTGGCTTGAATGAGAGTGGCATGAGGGTGTTTGGTCTTGTGTCGATTATGTCGGGCAATGTTGCTTATCGGCTGGAGGCACTAAATGTGACCGTCCTCATTTAGCTTTACTATGTCCGCTACAAGCTCGTCTCTTAGGGCTATTGGGTAGCACTCAGTGAAACCACTATTGCGATGCCATCGCCGCATTTGAGTTGGTTCTAGCTTCTTAGCTTTATGTTTACGCTCTAACAGTTTCTCTATTCTAATCGCTTCTTCACCTGTCTGCGTAGGCACTACTGCCAGTGGCTCAACTATCGTATTGTCTGGTAGTCGATAGAGGTGGTCCTAGTTTTTCGACCAGTTTGCAGCCTTGTTAAGATTTGGACTTCTGTGGGGTACGAGTAGACAACAAGACGCCTCAAAACGGTACAATAAATTCACCAAAACGGTACAAAGCCCAACAAGAGTGACACACATATCCGCTTATTTATATGATTTCTATTGGAAATATGGTGCGGGCGGTGGGACTCGAACCCACACGGGCACAAGGCCCAACAGATTTTAAGTCTGGTATGTCTACCATTCCATCACGCCCGCAGCGGCGCGACCATAGACCGGGCGGGCGGCGCGCGAAAGAGGGTTAGAGCGCGTCCTCTTCCGCCTCAAGCACCGGCAGGAGGCTGCGTTCGGAAAGCCACGGGTTCATCTCCAGTGCCGCGCGCAATGCCAAGGCCGCTTCCGCCTTACGGTCCAGCGCCATGAGTGTCATCGCCTGCCCCGTCAGGGCCGCCACATGCTGCGGCGTGATCTCCAGCGTGCGCACCAGATCGGGCAACGCCGCCTCGTAATCTTGCCGCAGGAAGTTCACGAAAGCGCGCTGATTATACCCTTCGGCATAGTCCGGGCAATAGGCCAGAAGCCCCTCAATCGCCAACATCGCCCCATCATAATCATAGGATTCCCGCCGCGACATCGCCTCATCCAAAAGTTCCTGTGCGCGTGCGTCAGGCGCCTTCGCCCAATAGCTCCACATCTGATCCGAAATCATGCGCCCCGCGCTGATATCAGGCGCTGCCTTGGCGGCATCTATGAGGCTGGTGAGCTCAGCGGTGTAATCCGGCACGGGCGCGCAGGTCTCGGCGAGGGCGGGGCTGGCGAATAGCAGAGCGATGAGAGCATGTTTCATTTTCCGATTATGGGGCATCACACGGCTGCGTCAAATAACATCTGCCGCCATGTTCTCCTTTACGGCCTGCATCGCCACATAGGTCGACGTGCTGGAGACATGCGGCAGGGTCGATATCTGCTCGGCCAGAACGCGGCGATAATCGGCCATGTTCTGGGTGCGAACCTTGATCAGATAGTCAAAATTGCCCGCGATGAGATGCGCCTGCTCGATCTCGGGCACGCGGGCGACGGCTGCGTTGAATTCCGACAGGGCAGCCTCGCGGGTGTCATGCAGCCGCACCTCGACGAAACTCACATGATCGAGCCCCATCCGAATGGGGTCCACAAGCGCACGGTATCCTGTGATCACACCAGATGTCTCCAACCGTCTGAGCCGCGCCTGCGTGGGGGATTTCGACAGGCCGATCTTGCGCGCAAGCTCCGTCACGCTGATCCGGCCATCAACGGCCAAAGTCCGAAGAATCGCTTTATCGTACCGATCTAAGTCTATTTGCACTTCACCCTCCCATCTCTTTAGCCATTTCGACTGCAGTTCCCTGAATATCAGGAATATCGACTTAAGGAACCGTGATAATTGAGGGGTATTGCACCCCTTTCCCATCAAAGGATCTCGCCCATGCCCTTCGATAGTGATCTGCGCCGCGCCATTGATCAGGCCACCTATGCCGATGAGGCCGCAACCTTGCGCTGCTTGGTTGATGAGGTGGCCCTCAGCCCCGAGGACCGTGCGCGCATTACCGCGCGCGGCGCCGCATTGGTGCGCGATATTCGTGGGCAGACCAACCCGGGGATCATGGAAGTTTTCCTCGCGGAATATGGTCTTTCGACCGACGAGGGGATCGCGCTCATGTGTCTGGCCGAGGCGCTGTTGCGCGTGCCCGATGCCGAAACGATCGACGCGCTGATCGAGGACAAGATCACGCCGTCGGAATGGGGCAATCATATGGGGCACTCCACCTCGCCTCTGGTCAACGCCTCCACATGGGCGCTGATGCTGACCGGCAAGGTTTTGCAAAAGGATCGCGGCGGCCCCGTGCGCCATTTGCGCAGCGCAGTGAAGCGGCTGGGCGAGCCTGTGATCCGCACCGCTGTGGCCCGCGCGATGAAGGAAATGGGCCGGCAATTCGTGCTGGGCGAGGACATCAATGGCGCCATGAAACGCGCGGCCGGGATGGAGGCCAAGGGCTTCACCTATTCCTACGACATGCTGGGCGAGGCCGCACGCACAGACAAGGACGCGACGCGCTATCACCTGAGTTATTCCCGCGCCATCTCGGCCATCGCGCAGGCCTGCACCCATGACGAGACGCGTCAGAACCCCGGTATCTCGGTCAAACTCTCCGCGCTCCACGCGCGCTATGAGGTGGCCCAACGGGCGCAAGTCATGGACGTGCTCGTCCCGCGCCTGCGCAGCCTTGCCCTTCTGGCGAAATCTGCGGGGATGGGTCTCAACATCGACGCGGAGGAGGCGGACCGTCTGGCGCTCTCGCTCGACGTGATCGAGACGGTGCTGAGCGAGCCCGCATTGGCCGGATGGAACGGCTTTGGCGTCGTGGTGCAGGCTTACGGGCAGCGCGCGGGCCATGTGATCGATTTTCTCAACGATCTGGCGACACGGCTTGATCGGCGCATCATGGTGCGGCTGGTCAAGGGCGCCTATTGGGACACCGAGATCAAGCAGGCGCAGGTCGAAGGCATCGACGGCTTTCCGGTCTTCACCCATAAATCCGCCACCGATGTAAGCTATATCGCCAACGCGAAAAAGCTGCTTGGGATGACCGATCACATCTATCCGCAGTTTGCCACGCACAATGCGCATACCGTCGCCGCGATCCTGGATATGGGCGCCGACAAGGACTCCTACGAGTTCCAACGCCTGCACGGGATGGGCGAGGCGCTGCACAATATCGTGCTGAAGGCTGAAGGGACGCGCTGCCGGATCTATGCCCCCGTGGGCGCGCACCGCGATCTGCTGGCCTATCTGGTGCGGCGGCTTCTGGAGAACGGGGCGAACTCCAGCTTCGTGAACCAGATTGTCGATGATGAGGTCGCCCCCGAGGAGGTCGCGCGCGATCCCTTTGACGTGATCGAAACAGCTCATAATGACCTGACCAAGGGCCCCGACCTCTTTCTTCCCGAGCGGGCGAACTCAAAAGGGTTCGATCTCAAACATCAGCCCACGCTCGATGCCATCGAGGATGCCCGCGGGCCCTTCGCTCTGCATCAGTGGACAGCAGGGCCGATGCTGGCCGGAAAGGCCAAACCTGACGGCGCGCGGGAGGTGTTGAACCCCGCCGATCCGGCGGATGTGGTCGGCCACGCCGCCCCCGCAAGTGCCGCAGATATCCAGACGGCGCTGGCCAAGGCCACCCCATGGAACGCCACGCCCCAAGAGCGCGCGCGCGTGCTGGCCCGCGCGGCAGACCTCTATGAGGAAAACAACGGCCAGATATTCGCCATTCTGGCGCGCGAGGCGGGCAAGACTCTGCCCGATGCGGTGGGCGAATTGCGCGAGGCGGTGGATTTCCTGCGCTATTACGGTGCAAATGTGCCGGACGCGGCCCCGGTTGGCGTGTTCACCTGCATCAGTCCGTGGAACTTTCCGCTGGCGATTTTCTCAGGTCAGATCGCGGCGGCACTTGCCACAGGCAATGCCGTCCTTTCGAAACCGGCGGAGCAGACGCCACTCATCGCCCAACTGGCTGTGACGCTTTTGCATGAAGCGGGCGTCCCCAAATCGGCGCTTCAGCTTCTGCCGGGTGGGGGCGCGGTGGGTGCGGCGCTCACATCGGACGGTCGCGTGGGTGGCGTGGCCTTTACCGGCTCCACCGCGACGGCAATGAAAATCCGCAGCGCCATGGCTGAACATCTGGCTCCCGGCGCGCCCCTGATCGCGGAGACAGGCGGGCTGAACGCGATGATCGTGGACAGCACCGCCCTGCCCGAACAGGCGGTTCAGGCCATCGTGGAATCGGCATTTCAATCGGCGGGGCAGCGCTGCTCGGCCCTGCGCTGTCTCTATGTGCAAGATGACATCGCCGAGGATTTCACCCGCATGCTCAAGGGCGCGATGGACGTGCTCGAAGTGGGTCCATCTTGGCCAATCAGCACCGATTGCGGGCCTGTGATTGACGCGCTGGCCCGTGACGGCATCGCGGCACATATTCAGGAGGCGCGCGCAGAGGGGCGGCTTGTCCATGAGCTTCTCGCGCCAAACGCAGGCACGTTCATCGCGCCCACCCTGATCCGCGTGAACGGCATTCAGGATATGGAGCGCGAGATCTTCGGCCCGGTGCTTCATATGGCCACATTCGGCTCGGGCGATCTGGACAAGGTCATAGGAGCGATCAACGCTACGGGATACGGGCTGACCTTCGGGCTGATGACGCGGATCGATGACCGGGTGCAGCACGTGACCGAGCGCGTGGAGGCGGGCAATATCTACGTCAACCGCAACCAGATCGGCGCGATTGTTGGCAGCCAACCCTTTGGTGGCGAAGGGCTTTCGGGCACTGGCCCCAAGGCGGGCGGGCCGCATTACCTCACCCGCTTCACCGCCCGTCCGGCAGAAGTCGAAGGCACTGCTTGGGGTGCAGAAATGAGCACCGCCAACGCGCAAAAAGCGCTGGACCGTGTCGCGGCAGAGCCACGCCTGCCCCGCCAAGACCGTCTGATGCCCGGCCCCACAGGCGAATCCAACCGCCTGACCACGCATATGCGCGCGCCGCTTCTTTGCATGGGCCCAGGCACCGAGGCCGCAAGCGCCCAAGCCCAGGCCGTGCGCCTTTTGGGCGGGCGCGCCGTGGAGGCGGTGTGCATGGAGTGCACGAACTGCGGCGGGGT
>CALFSV010000220.1 GCA_937916485.1 uncultured Paracoccaceae bacterium
GATCGTGCCAATGTTAACGTGCGGCTTGTTGCGTTCAAACTTTGCCTTCGCCATGAGATGGCTCCTTCTTTGATGTGACGGTGCGTGAACTCACGCACCCTACAGGGTTGGTAGGGTGCGTGCTTTCGCACGCACCGCCGTTATGCGTATTTCTTCTGGATCTCGTCCGAGATGTTCTGCGGAACCGGCTCATAATGGTCAAACTGCATCGTGAACTGGGCACGCCCGGAGGTCATGGACCGCAGGGTGTTGATGTAGCCGAACATGTTGGCCAGCGGCACAAAGGCGTCGATGACGTTCGCGTTGCCGCGGCTGTCCTGCCCCTGCACCATGCCCCGACGGGATGTCAGGTCACCAATGACGCCGCCAGTATACTCTTCCGGTGTTACCACCTCGACCTTCATGATCGGCTCGAGCAGCTTGGCGCCGGCCTTGCGAAGACCTTCACGCATGCACATGCGGCTTGCGATCTCGAAGGCGAGAACGGAAGAGTCAACGTCGTGGAACTTACCGTCCAGCAACTCGACCTTGAAGTCGATGACGGGGAAGCCTGCCAGCGGACCGGAGTCCATGACCGACTTGATCCCTTTTTCGACGCCCGGGACGTATTCCTTGGGCACAGCACCACCAACGATCTTGCTGTCGAAGGAGTATCCTTCGCCCGGCTCGGTCGGCAGGATGTTAAGCTTGACCTCGGCGAACTGACCCGAACCACCCGACTGCTTCTTGTGGGTGTAAGTGTGCTCGACAGCGTGACCGATGGTTTCGCGATAGGCCACCTGGGGGGCGCCGATGTTGGCCTCGACCTTGAACTCGCGACGCATGCGGTCGACGAGGATATCGAGGTGAAGTTCGCCCATGCCCTTCATGATGGTCTGACCACTTTCGAGGTCAGTTTCCACGCGGAAGGACGGATCTTCGGCAGCCAGACGTGCGAGGGCGATGCCCATCTTTTCCTGGTCGGCCTTGGTCTTGGGCTCAACGGCAATCTCGATAACCGGATCGGGGAAAGTCATCGTCTCGAGAACAACAGGCGACTTGTCAGACGACAGGGTGTCACCAGTCGTGGTGTCCTTGAGGCCGGCGAGCGCGATGATGTCGCCCGCAAATGCTTCTTCGATTTCTTCGCGGTTGATGGCGTGCATCATCATCATACGGCCGATCCGCTCTTTGCGGCCTTTGGTCGTGTTCAGAACCGAGTCGCCCTTCTTCAGAACGCCCGAGTAGATACGGGTGAACGTCAGCGAGCCAACGAAGGGGTCGTTCATGATCTTGAACGCCAGGCCCGAGAAGGGCTCTGCATCGTCCGCGTGGCGAGCGATGTTGCGGGTTTCCGTCTCGTCATCCGGCGAAAAGCCCATGTAGGCAGGCACATCCAAAGGCGACGGCAGGAAGTCGATCACAGCGTTGAGCAGGGGCTGAACGCCCTTGTTCTTGAACGCGGAACCGGCGGTGACGGGCACGAAGGCCAGCGTCAGACAGCCCTTGCGGATCAGCTTGCGCAGAGTTGCCTCGTCAGGCTCGTTGCCCTCGAGGTACTGCTCCATCGCGTCGTCGTCCATTTCGACGGCCACTTCGATCATGTTGGCGCGCCACTCGTCGGCCATGTCCTTGAGATCGGCACGGATCGGCTGACGGACCCAAGAGGCGCCAAGGTCTTCACCCTGCCAAACCCACTCTTCCATCTTGATCAGATCGATGATGCCTTCAAGCTTGTCTTCAGCGCCGATGGGCAGAGCGATCGGGCAAGGGATAGCCCCGGTCCGGTCCTTGATCATCTTGACGCAGTTGAAGAAGTCGGCGCCGATCTTGTCCATCTTGTTGACGAATACGATCCGCGGCACCTTGTAGCGGTCGGCCTGACGCCAAACGGTCTCGGTCTGCGGCTCAACACCGGCGTTGGCATCGAGAAGGCAGATCGCACCGTCAAGCACGGCCAGCGAACGCTCGACTTCGATGGTGAAGTCAACATGGCCGGGGGTGTCGATGATGTTGAAGCGCACTTTGGTTTCAGAAGTGCCTTCTGCGCTCGGATCTTCCTGACGCTGCCAGAACGTCGTGGTCGCAGCAGAGGTGATCGTGATGCCACGCTCTTGCTCTTGCTCCATCCAGTCCATGGTGGCAGCACCATCGTGCACTTCGCCGATTTTGTGCGATTTGCCGGTGTAGTACAGGATGCGCTCGGTCGTCGTGGTCTTGCCCGCGTCGATGTGGGCCATGATCCCGAAGTTACGATAGCGCTGAAGGGGGTAGTCGCGTGCCATGTCAGATGCCTCTTACCAGCGGTAGTGGCTGAACGCTTTGTTAGCGTCGGCCATTTTGTGGGTGTCTTCGCGCTTCTTCACGGCGGTGCCGCGGCCATTGACGGCATCGACTAGCTCACCGGCCAGACGCTCTTCCATGGTGTTCTCGTTGCGCTTTTTGGACGCTTCGATCAGCCAGCGGATGGCGAGGGCTTCGCGACGCTCGGGGCGGACTTCGACGGGCACCTGGTAGGTTGCGCCACCAACCCGGCGGGAGCGAACCTCGACCGACGGTTTGATGTTGTCGAGGGCTTCGTGGAACACTTCCACGGGGGCCTTCTTGAGTTTGCCTTCAACGCGGTCAAAGGCGTTGTAGACGATCCGTTCGGCAACGGCTTTTTTACCGTCAACCATCAGGTTGTTCATGAACTTGGTGAGAACCCGGTCGCCATACTTGGCGTCGGGCAGGATCTCGCGTTTTTCTGCGGCGTGGCGACGGGACATCGGTCGGTTCCTTGGTCGTTGAGGTGATGGCGGGGTCGTCCCCGCCCTACGGATGTGGGTAGGGCGGGGAAATCCCCGCCACCCCTCTTATTTCGGACGCTTGGCGCCGTACTTGGACCGGCGCTGCTTACGGTTCTTGACGCCCTGTGTGTCGAGAACACCGCGCAGGATGTGGTAACGCACACCGGGAAGGTCTTTGACCCGGCCGCCGCGGATGAGCACGACGGAGTGCTCTTGCAGGTTGTGGCTTTCACCGGGGATGTAGCTGATCACCTCGAACCCGTTGGTCAGGCGAACCTTGGCCACTTTCCGCATGGCCGAGTTCGGCTTCTTCGGAGTGGTGGTATAGACGCGGGTACAAACCCCCCGCTTTTGCGGGCAGCTCTCGAGGTGCATTGACTTCGAGCGGGTCACTTTGGGCTGACGCGGTTTGCGGATCAGCTGTTGGATCGTTGGCATTGGGCTCTTTTCCCCGTTCCTACACATGTGTCGCGGCCCCGTAGGTCCGCCGATTTCAATCTGCCTTTGCGCGTCCGCACAGGCTTGGTGGCACGCGCCTGCGGGAAAGTCCCAATGACGCAAAACAAAAAGCCCGCAGCGTTCCCTCAACCTGTGGAACGATGCGGTGGGTCTGCAGAGGATCGGGGCGTTGTCGGCCCGGATCATGACCACTTGAACTTTGATACTCGGACAATAGAGGCAATACCCCTCTCCAAGTGGGGGCCGTATAGGTGGAGTCGGAGGAGGTGTCAACACTCACCGCGGCCCATGAAACTTCAGGCGCCTAGCCTGTGTTCTCACCCAATGCCGTCGCCCGCCAACGGGTGTTATTTAATAGCATCGCCGAATGCCGACATAGTCGTCCGACCCCGAGTCGCGGAAACATGGGTCCTTTGCCACCGCGATGCTGGTCCCCCCTTCTAGGAGCATTCATCATGCGTATGGTTTTTTTATTTAGCCCCACGATCGCTTTGTTGAGCCTCTCGGCCTGCGAGGTCGTCCCCCCCTCCATCAGCACAAGCGACATCGCCGCCTTCAATGCCGAGTCGTCGCGCAACGCGGCCCTTCCTGTCACGTCCGTCGCGGACCTGCCCGTCGGGACGGTGACCTACTTTGGAGAGTTTGCCTCAAACGCCGACGTCGAAGGCGTGGGCGACGCCATGCTGGGCGATATGGAAATGACCGTCGCGTTCGCCTCGCAAAGGATCGGAGGAACCCTCAGCAACATTAACCTGATCGAGGGCGGCCGGCCCCAGCAAAGGATGGGAGGAGAACTTGACCTGTCCGGGAGGGCCATCAACGGCGTGATTGATGCGGCCGCCGACGGCCGGTTGACGCGGGTCGATGTCAACAAGACCGACTATGCCAATACGACGCTGCTGCTGGATGGCAGCGTCCGGAATGACCGGTTCGTCGGGGACGCCGTCGCAGGTACGGTGACAGGGTCGGGACGCGGCAGCTTTGACTTTGATCTGGACGGCAACGGGACCTTCTACGGCTCTGCCCTGCAATAGTAGCCCTTCAGGGTCTTGTCGGCGGGGTCACGGAAGGCCCCACCTGACGCAGGCGCAGTTCCCGCAGGAGGGTGAATATTCCCGTCGCAACAACGATTGCCGCCCCCAAAAGGGTCAGCGCATCGGGGAACGTGCCAAAGATGACGGCTCCAAGGATCAGTGCCACAAGAAGGCTGGTGTAGCGGAATGGCGTGACAAAACCGATCTCCCCAACCCGCATGGACGAGACCGAGAAGATGTAGCCAAAGATCACGAAGGTTGCCGAGGCAACGACGAGCAAGATGCCAGAACTATCCAACGGCTGCCACTCGACAAACACCGCGCCTGCCCCGGCGAAGGCGGTAACAGACATCGCCGCCACCATGGATATGAATACGCTTGGCACGGCCGCGTTCATCCTGCGGGCAGCAAGATCGCGGACAGTGACGCAGGCGACAGAGGCAAGCGCATATACAGAGTGGATCGTAAACCCATCCCCACCGGGCTGGACGATCATCAAGACGCCGACAAATCCGATAAGGATAGCAACAAAGCGTCGCCACCCCACGTTTTCCCCCAGAAATAGGGCCCCGGCGAGGGTAACAGTCAAGGGGAGCGACTGAAGGATCGCAGACACGTTTGCGATCGGCAAGTTGAACAGAGCCGTCAGAAAGAACCAGGCGGCCCCGACTTCGGCTAGGGATCGCAAGGCGATCAGCCCCCACTCCCGTTGCGGCAATCTGCCCCTTAGTTGGCGAAGGTAAATGGTCAGGGCGAGCAGTAGGATGCTGGTTATGACGCCCCTCAGAAACAGGACCTGAAACAGGGGCGCGACCTCCCCTACAGCCTTCATGGCAGCATCATTGAGGGTGAAGGCCGTCATTGCCCCCATCATCATCAACGCGCCGCGCATATTGTCCGAAAGCTTCACCATGATTCTTGCGGTAGCAGCGCCCGGGGCTGGACGCCAGAGCAGAAGGATGCTTGATTCTCGCAATGTCGGTACCTGATGAAAAGTTCCTTGTTTTTGGCGCTATGCGCAACGAAGGCGCGTTCCTTTTGGAATGGGTCTGCTGGTACAGGATGCTGGGATTTGATGTCCTGGTCGGAATCAACGACTGCACCGATCACTCCCCCGCCCTTCTCAACCGACTGGCCGAAGAAGGCTGGCTTGAGGTCTTTGAGCATACCCCCCTACCCGAACAAGCCCCAAAGAACAGCGCCCATATGACGATGCGGGAGCATCCGGCCGTGGCAAGGACTGACTGGCTGTTGATCTGCGACGTAGACGAATTCCTTGTCCTGCACGAAGGCGACGGAACAGTCGGCTCATACCTGGATCAGGTTGGCCGGGGGTTCCTTGGGATGGCCTTTCATTGGCGCAACTTTAGCACCAGCGGTTGGCAAAGGTACCGCGACGGACTGGTCCACAGGCAGTTTCAGCGCTGCGGCCCGGCCGGCCATGGCGTAAACGCCATGTTCAAGATGATGTTCAAAACGCCGTTGCGGTTCAAACGATACTCGGACCACAGCCCCTATCAGTTCGACGGTGACTGGTCCGCGCCAGAGAACCGGGTGGTTGATTGTGCTGGGCGGCTGATCGACAGGTTCATCACCGACAAGCATCCCATCCGGTTCACGACGCCCGAAGGGATCACCCACGCGACGGCACAGATGAACCACTATGTCCTACGTTCGGTCGAGGGCTACAATCTCAAGCGTGGCCGGCCCAGTGCCAGTGCCTTCAAGGACCGCTATACGGACCAGTTCTTTCGCGCGAGGGACCGGAATGGGCGCAAGGACAGCTCTGCCCTGGTCTACCAGGCTGCCTTTGACAAGGTGCACGCAGAGGCGATGGCATTGCCCGGCATAAGCCAGCTGCACCACTTGTGCTGCGCCGACTACGTCCGCAGCCTATGCGAAAGCCAGGGCAAGCTGGCCGAAAACGATCCACGCTGGCAAGCGCACATGGCCCAAACCTGAACTCAGACCTGAAGCCGAACGCGACGAAAGGCACTGACCCAAAGGAAAGGTTACGATGCCCACTCACCCTGACGCATGACGGGTGTGCGGTCGCCATTGGCGTCCAATCCGTCGATGTCGATCTCACCCGAGCCGATCATCCAATCCACATGGATCAGGCTTGAATTGCCGCCCTGGCTGGCGACCTGTTCCTTGGTCAGGTCGCCTTGCATGAAACACTCGGAATAGCATTGGCCCAGGGCAACATGGCTTGCTGCGTTCTCATCGAAGAGGGTGTTGTAGAACAGCACTCCGCTTTGCGAGATGGGAGAGCTGTGCGGCACGAGCGCCACTTCGCCAAGGCGCGCCGCGCCGTCGTCGATCGAAATGAGCTTCTTGAAAGCATCTTCCCCACTCTTGGCACGCGCGTCGACGATACGGCCCGCCTCGAACCGTACCTCGATGCCGTCGATGACGTTCCCTTGATGGGCGAGCGGCTTGGTTGCTTTGACGACGCCGTCGACCCGTTGGGCATGCGGCGTCGTAAAGACCTCTTCGGTCGGAATATTTGGGTTACAGATGATACCATTGCGGGACGTGGATGAACCGCCCTCCCATTTGTGCCCATCGGCGAGGCCTATGGTCAGGTCGGTACCCGGACCGGTGTAGTGCAGGGCATGGAACGCTTGCCCATTGAGCCAGTCTGTGCGGGCCCGCAAAGCCGCACTATGGGCCGTCCAAGCAGACACCGGATCAGCTTCGTTCACGCGGGAGGCGGCAAAGATCGCCTCTGCCAGGCTTGCAACCGCCTCATCCTCTGAAAGGTGCGGAAACACCTGGCGGGCCCAAGCCGCCCCGGGATAGGCCAGGACCGTCCAGTTGACGTCAAAGCGGGTGATCCGCTCGAGCGCGGGGCGCGAGGCGATTGAATTCGCCTTACCCTGACGGGCGACCTTGGCCGGGTCCTGCTCTGCGAGCAGCATCGGGTCATCGCCACGGATCGACATTTGCGCGGTGTTCTGGTCAAGCGCAGCGGCAAGGCCATCGAAAAGCCAGCCCGGCGCAACATCAAAGCTGGCTTCACCTGCGTTGGCAAACCGCGCGAGGGTGACAGCCTCGTCCGTCAGCATGGGCGTTACAAGGCCAGCCCCTGCGCGATAGGCCGCTGCAGCAACCCGGCGCACCAGTGGCAGGGTTCCGGTAGAGGCCGAAATGACAAGGTTTTGCCCCGGTTGCAGGTTCAGGCCAACCCGCACGGCGACCTCGGCCAGGCGATCGAGACGATCAGAGTCGATGAAGGGGGGAAGGTCGGTCATGGGGACGGCTTTCAGCTGGAATTCGTAAGGAGGGCCATGTCGCAACGTGCCCTGCCCCGACCGTGCCCCGTACCGACCGTGACACGCCGATCAAATGGCGTCCAGCCGCGCGTCGGGTCTATGTGAACCCTGGGGCAATACTTCAAGACACTAGATAGCCCCTTGGCACCAAGCTTCATCACAAGACCATCTCAGGGGACCCTTCGGTTTGGATATGCCGATGTGCGAGGGGCGCTCGTTCATACCTCGGTTGGCCCAATTTCGTGCAAATGGCACAAAAAAGGCCCCCGCGAACGGGGGCCCTTTTCGATGCTTGGTCGACAGGACCGCTTATTCGTCGCGGCTGTCGGGCGCATCGACAACGAGGGTGTCGAATTCATCACCACCGACGATATCCATGGCCGGTGCCATCAGGGCCGCGGCGGTTTCCGCCTCTTCCCGTTTGGCCTCGATCACGGTGTTGTCGCGCTCTGCCGCAATCCGACGGACGAGCGATGTCGCCCCACCGGTACCAGCAGGGATCAGACGTCCGACGATGACGTTCTCTTTCAGGCCGACAAGCTTGTCCCGCTTGCCCTGCACCGATGCCTCGGTCAGGACACGCGTCGTCTCCTGGAACGATGCCGCCGAGATGAACGACCGGGTCTGGAGCGAAGCCTTGGTGATGCCCAGAAGGATCGGTCCGCCCGTTGCGGGGCGACCACCCTTCGAGACAGCCTTGGCGTTGGCCTCGTCAAACTCGGCCTTGTCGACATGCTCGCCCTTGAGCAGGGTCGTTTCGCCCGAGTCAGAGATCTCGATCTTTTGCAGCATCTGGCGAACGATCACCTCGATGTGCTTGTCGTTGATCTTCACACCCTGAAGCCGATAAACGTCCTGCACTTCGTCGATCATGTAGTCGGCAAGTGCCTCGACACCCATGATGGCGAGGATGTCATGGGGGGCAGGGTTGCCATCCATGATGTAGTCGCCCTTTTGCACGAAGTCGCCTTCCTGCACTGGGATGTGCTTACCCTTCGGCACCATGTACTCAACCCGAAGGGTTTCGTCCTCGGCGCTTTCGATGGCGATGCGGCGCTTGTTCTTGTAGTCCTTGCCAAAGCGCACATAGCCGTCGATCTCTGCGATGATGGCGTGATCCTTTGGACGACGGGCCTCGAACAGTTCTGCCACACGTGGCAGACCACCCGTAATGTCCTTGGTCTTGGCGCCCTCACGCGGGATACGCGCAACAACGTCACCCGCAGCGATCTGCTGGCCATCTTCGACCGACAGAATGGCATCGACGGACATCGGATAGGTAACGGGGTTACCGCTATCCGTCCGCACTGGTTCACCATCTTCACCGACGACAATGATCTCGGGCTTGAGCTCGTTGCCTTTCGGCACAGAGCGCCAGTCCGAAACGATGCGCTGAGTCATGCCTGTCGCATCGTCGGTTTCCTCGCGGACCGCGATCCCATTGACCAGGTCGACATAGCGAACCATGCCGGCCTTTTCCGCGATGATCGGGAGGGTATAGGGGTCCCATTCAAACAGCTTTTCACCACGTACGACCATCTGATCTTCTTTCACGAAAATCTTGGTGCCGTAGCCGATCTTGTGAACCGAACGCTCTTCGCCCTGCTCATCAAGAATGGCGAGGACCATGTTCCGGCCCATCGAGATGTTTTCGCCCGCACTATTTTCCAGCAATGTCGCGTTACGGAAAGCGATCTTGCCGGCCTGGGATGCCTCAAGGAACGACTGCTGACCACCCTGGGCAACACCGCCGATGTGGAATGTCCGCATCGTCAGCTGTGTGCCGGGCTCACCAATGGACTGTGCCGCGATGATGCCGACAGCTTCGCCCTGGTTCACAATCGTACCACGCGCAAGGTCACGACCGTAACAGGCCGCGCACACGCCATCTTCTGCCTCACAGGTCAGAGGCGAACGAATGCGCATCTTGGTCACACCGGCGGTCTCGATCATGTCAGACTTCCGCTCATCAATGAGCTCGCCTGCCTTCACGATGACCTCGTCTGTGCCGGGGCGCAGAACATCGTCCGCCGATACCCGGCCAAGAACGCGCTCTGCCAGGGACGACACAACCTCTCCGTCGTTCACGGCGGCTTCGGCCGTGATCGCACGATCGGTTCCACAATCGTGCTGACGCACGATGCAGTCCTGAGCCACGTCAACCAGACGACGGGTCAAATAACCCGAGTTCGCCGTCTTGAGCGCGGTGTCGGACAGACCCTTCCGGGCACCGTGGGTGGAGTTGAAGTACTCCAACACGGTCAGACCTTCTTTAAAGTTCGAGATGATCGGCGTTTCGATGATCTCGCCCGA
>CALFSV010000221.1 GCA_937916485.1 uncultured Paracoccaceae bacterium
GGGATGGGTGACAAATCGCAAAAAGCCCATATCCGTGCGCTCAAGGATTTTACGGTGTTCCTTGGTCGATCACCCGATACTGCAGTGCCGGATGATCTGCGCGCTTATCAGTTGTACATGGCAGACACAGGCGTCACCCCATCAACATTCAACGCGCGCATCGTTGCGCTCAGGTTCTTTTTCTCGATGACCTGCGATCGTGATGAGATGAAGAAGTATATGCAGTTCCGAACGGAGCCGCGCAAATTGCCTATCGTTCTCAGCGTTGAGGAAGTGTCCGCCCTGCTGGCAGCTGCACCTGGCCCTGGGCTTAAATACCGCGCGGCTTTGAGCATCGGTTACGGGGGCGGATTGCGTGCATCTGAAGTGACGCATCTCAAAGTTCGCGATATCGATAGTGATCGAATGCTTATCCATGTCGAACGAGGAAAAGGTGGCAAAGATCGTGATGTGATGCTGTCACCATCCTTGCTGGACCTATTGAGGGATTATTGGCGTGAGGCGCGCCCGCAAGGCTGGTTGTTCCCGGGTCAGAACCGTGTCGATCCGATATCATCACGTCAGCTGAGCCGCGCATTTATGTCCGCAAAATCGATGGCTGGTGTAAAGAAGCCCGCAACATTGCACACCTTGCGTCATAGCTTCGCAACCCATTTGTTGGAGGCTAATACGGATGTGCGTGTGATCCAAGTGCTGCTCGGGCATTCCAAGTTGAGTACGACGGCGCGATACACACATGTAGCAACTAAGACGCTGCGCGATGTCGTTAGCCCGTTTGAGCATGTGCGGGTCCTGACCTGACGGACGCGTCGGCGTGCCCAAACGCGCGCTGGAGATTGCTGATATCTTTCGTGCCTATGGCCCCGCATGGCGAGGGGCCAACAAGGGACATGTCAGCCTTTCCCAGCTAAAAGTGATGTCCTCCATTGAGGCGTGTCGAACCGAGGAGCTCGGCGGGCATGTGGCCGCTTGCACCAAATGTAACCACCAGCACATCGCTTACAACTCGTGCAAGAACAGGCACTGTCCCAAATGCCAGGGACCGGCGGCGCGCGACTGGATGGCGGCACGGGCTGAAGACCTACTACCTGTGGAATATTTCCATTTAGTCTTCACGCTGCCAGCCGAGATCGCCCGTATCGCCTATTGGAACAAGAAGGCAGTCTACGGACTTCTGTTCAGAGCATCGGCCCAGACGGTGACCACCATCGCCAGCGATCCTAAGCGCATGGGCGCGCGGGTCGGTATGACCAGCGTGCTGCACACTTGGGGATCGGCTCTCACCCATCACCCTCACGTCCACATGATCGTTCCGGGTGGTGGCCTGTCGCCCGACGGCACTCGCTGGGTCTCTTCCAAGCCGGGGTTCTTCCTGCATGTGCGGGTCCTCTCTCGGCTATTCAGGCGTCTGTTCATCGAGGGGCTGCTGGCATTGCACCGCGCGGCAGACCTTGCCTTCTTCGGTGATCTAACTGGGCTGTCAGAGCCGCAGGCCTTCGCAGCATATCTCGCCCCATTGCGCAAAACAGAATGGATCGTCTATTCCAAACCACCCTTCGGTGGCCCTGAGGCTGTGCTGGCTTATCTCAGTCGTTACACGCACCGTGTGGCCATCTCAAATAGCCGCATCGTCAATGCCAATGCCAACACCGTTGCGTTCAGATGGAAAGACTATCGCATCAAGAATGGCGACAAACAGAACATCATGCGCCTCTCTACCAGCGAGTTCATCCGTCGCTTTCTGATCCATGTGCTTCCGGACGGGTTCCACCGCATCCGCCACTACGGTTTGCTAGCAAGTGCGACCCGCAGGGCCAACATCGCAAAGGTTCGTTTATTACTTGGGGCAGAGGTGGTCGATAACGAAAGCCCACCAACCGCAGAGATAACCCCACTCACACTTCGCGAACCATGCCCCGATTGTGGGGGCCAGATGCGCATCATCGAGACCTTTAGGCGGGGGCAAAAGCCACAGACCCGCGCGCCACCACGAAAGGCCGCCGCATGACGAGATGTCCGTCACAATGCACAATACCGGCACCCGTATGCGCCTCATTCGGGTGGAGCATTCTGCTGCGCCGAACGAACCGAAGCACGGAAAACGTACCGATGCTGACCGTTATCAACGCCAAAATCATACCACATATGGCTTTTGAAGCACCTCGAATACCTTCGCCAAATACGACAAGGCCAAAACCAACCTACGGCAGCTTTACGCTTTCCCCATAGGTCACACTCAGCATCCCACGGCTTCCTCCTTGAGAGGTTTGTCAACGCGGGCCAAGGTCAGTCCCACGCCAAAACCTTGCGCTGTGGCCCGCATCGAAAAACCTTCATC
>CALFSV010000222.1 GCA_937916485.1 uncultured Paracoccaceae bacterium
AACCCCAAGATGTTCAACGCCTTTCTTGACGGGTCGAAACCGGCCATTGAATCTGCTGCAATTGCCAATGCGACCGGGCTGGAAGCACCCGAGAACGGGTTGATCTTCCCTCCAGGTGGGATCGACGACATCCCCACCCTGATGCGGCCAAAATCAGAAGGGGGCGTGTTGGAGCGCAAGGGACTGGTTGACGTCGTGTCCTGTCTGACCCGCGAAGGCGAACAGATCCCCTATGATATTCGCAAAGGCGTCTGGGTCGTGTTCGAGGCCGATACCGAATATCTGAAAAACTGCTTCGAGGAATACAAGGTCGTGACCGATCCCTCGGGAAAATATATGACGCTCTACAAGCGCTGG
The DNA here is from genome assembly GCA_937916485.1 of uncultured Paracoccaceae bacterium. Next base: position 358 of record CALFSV010000222.1, read on the forward strand.
CATATGATTGGTTTGGAACTCGCTGTGTCGGTTGCGTCGGTGGCGCTGAGAGCAGAGGCAACAGGTGCCGCAATTTGCTTTAATGCCGATTGTGTCGCAGTTGCCAAGCGCGATTTGGCCGTGGGCGAGATGCTGGACGGAGAAGGCGGCTATACGGTATCGGGCGGTTTGCGGCCCGCAGTATCTTCGGTACGGCAAGGCAATGTGCCGCTGGGACTAGCACATAATGTGCCACTGATCCGGGCCGTAAAGGAAGGTGCAGCAATCACCTGGGATGACATCAAAATAGACAGAACCACGGATGCCTATAAGCTGCGCACCAGCATGGAAGAACAATTGTTGAAATGAGCAGGTTAAGCACCGCATATGTCATGATCAGGAGCTATCATGGTCAGTAAGGCAGATACCTTTGATTATATAGTTGTCGGCGGTGGCACTGCTGGATCGATCATGGTGAACCGTCTGAGTGCAGATGGTGCTTCGGTCTGTCTGCTTGAGGCAGGCCCCAAGGATCGACATCCGTTCATCCATATCCCTGCTGGGTACATCAAGAACATTTACTCACCCAAAATGACATGGAACTTTAAATCCAAACCAGAACTTGCAACCGCAAACCGAAGCTTCCCCTTACCGCAGGGCCGTGTGCTTGGCGGGTCGAGTTCTATCAACGGATTGAATTATGTGCGCGGTCAAAGTGCGGACTACGACAACTGGGCGCAGATGGGCAACACGGGTTGGAGTTACGGCGATGTATTGCCCTATTTTAAACGCTCCGAGCGGCGCATTGGGCCAGGTGACGACGCGGTGCGTGGGCGCGACGGTGAGATGCCGATCACCGATCTTGATCTGATCCATCCCGTCTGTGAGGCGTTTATTAAAGGTGCCGCCCAAATGGGCATCCCGCGCAATCCTGACTATAACAGTGGCGATCAGGCTGGAACCGGGTATTTCCAGCGCACTATCCACAAAGGCTATCGCTATAGCGCGGCCAAAGCGTTTTTGCGTCCAGCCCGCAAGCGGCCCAATGTTGATATACACACTAATGCGCAGGTGGCTGAAATTTTGTTCGAGGGCACCCGCGCCAATGGTGTGCGATATCTGCGCGACGGGCGCGAGGGCAATGCAGTTGAGGTGCGTGCACGGCGCGAGGTGATCTTGTGTGCAGGAGCGCTGAACACGCCCAAACTGCTGCAATTATCAGGCATTGGTCCTGCCGAAGTTCTTGGCGATCTGGGCATTAAGGTACGGGTCGATCTACACGGCGTCGGTAATAATCTGCGCGACCACTATGGCGTGCGCATGGTATCGACCCTGAAGGGCGTCAAAACTTTCAATTCAATGGCGCGGGGTCTCCCGTTGGGGCTTGAGGTTGTGAAATGGCTTTGGGGCCGTCCCAGCCTGTTGTCTGTCAGTCCATCTCTGACACATCTGTTCTGGAAATCCTCAGATGCGCTGGAAACCCCGGATCTTGAATATGTGATGACGCCTGCCAGCTTCCGCGAAGGTACCGTTGGCCTATTGGACAATATGCCGGGGATGACTGTTGGCGTCTGGCAAATGCGTCCAGAAAGCCATGGGTATGTACGACCTGTGTCGCGCAATCCGTTTGATCCGCCAGAGATAAATCCGAACTACCTTTCTGATCCGCGCGATCAGCAGGTGCTGCTGCGCTCAATCCACTTGGGGCGCAAGCTGATGACAACAGCGCCTCTGCAGCCTTGGCTGACAGGCAAAACCAACCCTGATCAAGATCTGCAAAGCGATGACGAGTTACTGGATTGGGCGCGGCGCGAGGGCATCACGGTCTACCACATGATCGGAACTGCTCGAATGGGGCCAGATGGGGATCCGGGTGCCGTCGTCGACAGCCAGCTTCGGGTGCGTGGCCTGCAGGGGCTGCGCGTCGCGGATGCCTCGGTCATGCCTGTCATGCCTTCAGGCAACACCAATGCACCTGTGATGATGGTCGCGGAAAAAGCCGCTGACATGATCCTGGGCAAAACACTTAAACCCGCGGACCTCTGACGGGTTTTCAATCGGAGAGAATACATGAAAACCTACCAGATGTATATCGACGGCGCGTGGACAGATGCCGCGGGCAAAGAGACATTCGAAAGCAAGAACCCCTACACGGGTGCGCCTTGGGCCGTGATCCCTCGTGGGCAGCAAGAGGATGCAGATCACGCTGTTGCAGCGGCGATACGTGCCTTTCGCTCGGACGATTGGACGGGCATGACGGCCACCAATCGCGGACATTTGTTGCGCAAGCTGGGTGACCTGATTGCCGATAACGCCGAGGCGCTGGCCCGCACCGAGGTTCAGGACAACGGCAAACTGTTCAACGAAATGTTCTTTCAGCTGAAATACGTGCCCGAGTGGTTCTATTACTACGCGGGTCTTGCCGACAAAATCGAAGGCAGCGTAATCCCGATTGATAAACCCGATATGCTGAACTTCACCCGTTATGAGCCTCTGGGTGTCTGTGTTGGTATCACCGCGTGGAATTCGCCGTTGTTGTTGTTGGCCTACAAACTCGCTCCGGCGTTGGCGGCTGGCAATACGTTTATCGCGAAGCCGTCGGAATTCACCTCGGCCTCGACATTGGAACTGGCAAAGATCGTGGATCAGGTTGGCTTGCCCAAAGGTGTATTCAACGTGGTGACAGGATTTGGTGCAGAAGTCGGTGCCAGCCTAGTCGAACATGAAGATGTCGCCAAAGTGGCCTTCACCGGTTCTGAAAAGACAGGAAGGCTTATCTCAGAGGTCGCCGCGCGGACGTTCAAGAAGGTGACGCTGGAACTGGGTGGAAAATCCCCCAATATCGTCTTTGCCGATGCTGAAAT
>CALFSV010000223.1 GCA_937916485.1 uncultured Paracoccaceae bacterium
ATTCGTCGTAACCCACTGACTTTACGGGTCCTTCCTGGCCGTAAACCTATACGGGCGGGCGAAGCGCGCAATATCGCCAGCGACAGGGCCGGTTTTTTGGGAAGCCACCCCCGCGGGTATCCACCCGCGATCTTCTGAAAACAACAACAAAACAAACTCTTGGACCCGGACACGTCCGGTGGCCGCTGGACCCTTTGCAGAGTCCAGGCTTGCTGCCGGTGTCCGGAGTCCAGGGAATCCACCCCAATGAGGCGAACCGACCAGCATGACCCTTAGCTTTGCTCCGGACGCGATCGAGACATGGCCGCTGGCCAAGCTCCAGCCCTACGCGAAAAACGCAAAAACGCATGGTGCGGATCAGGTTGCGAAGATCGCGGCGAGCATGGCGGAATTCGGCTGGACGGTTCCCTGCCTGGTCGCGGACGACGGCGAATTGATCGCTGGCCATGGCCGGGTGTTGGCCGCCACGCAGCTCGGGCTGACCGAAGCCCCGGTGATCGTGCTGGGCCACCTGACTGACGCGCAACGCCGGGCCTATCGCATCGCTGACAACAAGCTGACGGAACTCAGTACATGGGACGAGGGACTGCTGTCGGCGGAACTCAAGGACCTGCTGGCCCAGGACTACGATCTGTCGCTCATCGGCTTCGAAGACGCGGAACTCGAGGCGCTGTTGGCCGGTGAGGTCGATCCAGAGGCCGCGTCCCGCGAGGGCGAGGATGATGTTCCGGAGGCGCCCGAGACCCCGATCAGCCGCCCTGGCGATCTCTGGCTGCTTGGCAAGCATCGGTTGCTCTGCGGTGACGCCACTGTGGCCACCGACGTCGAACGTCTGCTCGATGGCTCGCGTTCGAAACTTTGCTTCTGCGATCCGCCCTATAACGTCGATTACGCCGGCGGCGTTGGCGCTCAAAAGGCTGGGAGGGAACGCCGGATTAAGAACGATGCCCTGGGTGATGGCTTTGGGCAGTTCCTCTACGACGCCTGCGTGTTGATCAACCTCTACACGGACGGCGCGGTCTATATCTGCATGTCATCGTCCGAGTTGCACACGCTGCAGGCAGCGTTCAAGGAAGCTGGAGGACATTGGTCTACCTTTGTCATCTGGGCAAAAGATCGCTTTACTCTGGGGCGGTCCGACTATCAGCGGCAATACGAGCCGATCCTTTACGGATGGCCTGAACGCGCGAAACGCCATTGGTGCGGGGATCGTGATCAGGGCGATGTCTGGCAGATCACGCGGCCGCACAAGAATGACCTGCACCCGACCATGAAGCCCGTTGCGCTGGTTGAGCGCGCGATCCGCAACTCCAGCCAGCGTGGTGATCTGGTGTTCGATCCGTTCGGCGGCAGTGGCACTACGCTGATCGCAGCTGAAACGACGGGGCGGCGCGCGGCATTGCTCGAACTCGATCCGAAATACGTCGATGTGATCATCCGCCGTTGGCAGGAGTTTTCTGGCCTCGATGCGCAACTCGTAGACACCGGGCGCAGCTTCGTAGAAGAAACCGAACAACGGCAGGTGGCGCATGCAACAGTCTCTGTTTGAACATTTGGGCTTTGATATCCCGGAGCCTGGTTCGGAACGTGACGAGGTTGAATTCAGTGATGACTTGGAAATCGGCAAGGCAGCGGAGCATCTTGTCTGCGCTGATTTGATCATGAGCGGTTACCGTGCATTTCTCAGTGATCAAGGGTTGCCCTATGATATCTTGGTCGATGTAGATGGCTCGCTGCTACGGGTTCAGGTTAAGTCGACGCGTAAGCCGAAGAACCATGATCCGAAGACCCGCGTGACGCCGGGGTATTTGTTCCACCTGCGGCGCGCTGGAAAAGGAGGTCGGCGACGGTATGCTGAGAATTCCTTTGACCTTTATGCACTCGTTGCCTTGGATCGTCAGGCTATTGCCTATCTTCCTGCGGTCGATTGTCCGAACCAAACGATCGCTCTCCGTGTTCCTGGCAAGCGCTACCTGCAGAACGGCAGTATGAACCGCGAATTCCAAGAGGCGAGTTTCCGCCACGCCCTAAACCGGATGGGTTTTGGCCAGTGAAACAATCGCGCCTCATGTCGCTGGCGGAGTCTGTCGCCAATGTGATCGTCGGCTACGGCGTCGCCGTCGCTACACAAATCCTGATCTTCCCGATCTTCGGGCTGCACACGACGCTGGCGCAGAACCTGAAGATGGGCGTGGTGTTTACCGTTGTCAGTATCGTTCGGTCCTATCTGCTGCGGCGGCTGTTTGAGACAATCCGGATCAGAGCGACGAAGCCGCCGCTTGCACGCCGACGGCTTCCTTATAGTCGTGACTTCAGCGGTGCGCCGGATCGAAATCAGCGCTCGATACGATAGACCCGTCCGAGCCCCTCGACCTTCTTCGAGGTGATCTCGAGGCCTAACTTCTTCTTCAGCGCGCCGGACATTGCGCCGCGCACCGTGTGCGACTGCCATCCGGTCGCAGCGGTGATCTCGTCGATGCCCGCGCCTTCGGGCCGCCGCAGCAGATCAATCATGATCTGCTGCTTGGTCTGGCGCGGGGCCGCATCGGTTGTTGTGGGGGTGGAATTCTTGGCCATGGTTGTCTCCGGTCATCGGGGGTGCGGAATGCGACCCTTCTACCGGGACGAGCCCCGCGCATACGGGGCCGGTCTGCGCGGTTGCACGGTTCAGATCAGGTCTAGGTCCTTCAGGCAGGTTGCCGCATCGATCAGCTGATTGGTCGGCACCTCGATGGTAATCGTCATGCTGTCGGCGTAGGCGCGGACATAAACGCCGCCATCGTCCATCAGGGCGCCTTCGATTTCGTCGAGAACCGTGGTCATGCGGGTTCGGTCGAAGTGATCGGGTAGCTTGCGTATCGGCAATCGGATGGTGCTGGTTTCCATGGTGCTCACTCCGCGTGCTCGCCTTCGCTGAAGGCGCTGTCGGTGATGCGCTTCAGGAGGCTGGCGTAGTGCTCAAGGGTGCCGACATGACCCCAGCTAATCTCGTCGGGGTGGGCGTTGAAGTGGTCGTCGCTGAGGTTTGCCAAGCGCGCCAGCGCCTCGTCGATCTCGGCTTTCTTACGGATGAAGGCGTTCAATGCCGCCTCCTTGTTCCGCGCAGTCTTCGCGGCGCGCAGCTGGTGGCGGGGTGTGGTGATCGGGTTCAGGCGGGTCATCGTGGCGGCTCCGTGGTGAGTTGCATCGTTTTCGTAGGATCACGTTCGCTCTGGTGCGGAGGCTTATCAACTACATAAGTACATGATTTTGAATGATAATCGGAGCGCGCAATGGAGGGGCTGAGCGAGCGCCAGTATGCCGCCTGCGTCGGTCTTTCACGGGGGGCGATCCAGAAGGCCAAGGCGACGGGACGGCTGGTTCTGCATGCTGACGGCAGCATCGACGCGGTGGCCAGCGATGCCTTGCGCGGCGAAGCGACCGATCCGTCGAAGACCCGGAAAGCGCCGCAGCCAAAACTGAAGCCCGTTCCGGAGGCGGCAGTGTCCGCAGTCGGCGAGACGCTCCGTGAACAGGGGTTAGCGGCGCCACAAATCGGCAGCGGCACCACGTTCCTGCAGGCCAAGACGGCGAACGAAGTTCTGAAGGCGCAGGAACGCCGCTTACGGCTGCAGAAGCTCAAAGGTGAGCTGATCGACCGGGCGCGTGCGCTGTCACTGGTGTTCCGGCTGGCGCGGCAGGAGCGCGACGTCTGGGTCAACTGGCCCGCCCGCGCGGCAGCGCTGATGGCGGCCGATCTGTCTGCCTCATGCAGAGAAGCGTTAGGCCAGGAAATCACTGTGGAGCCCGCAGCAATGCAGAAGGTGCTGGAGAAACATGTCCGTGCACAGCTCGACGATCTTGCCGAGGTCAAACCCGATCTCCGGTGATGAAGCCTTCGAGTTCGACGGCGCGGCAGAGATCCTGCGCGCCTGGGGGGCGGGCCTCACGCCGGATGCGGACCTGACCGTGTCGGAATGGGCGGATCGACACCGGATGCTTTCCGGCCGCGCCTCGGCTGAGCCGGGTCGGTATCGCACCGCCCGCACGCCCTACATGGGCGAAATCATGGATCGACTTTCACCCGGCGATCCGACGCAGCGGATCGTCTTCATGAAGGCGGCACAAGTCGGCGCGACCGAGGCCGGCAACAACTGGATCGGCTTTGCCATCCACCAGGCACCGGGCCCGATGCTGGCGGTCCAACCAACGGTGGAACTGGCGAAACGGAACTCAAGGCAACGGATCGATCCGCTGATCGACGAGAGCCCCGAATTGCGGGAGCGGGTCAAACCGGCCCGCTCCCGCGACGCGGGCAACACCATGCTGTCGAAGGAGTTTGCGGGCGGCATCCTGATCATGACCGGAGCGAACTCGGCCGTGGGTCTGCGCTCGACACCCGCGCGCTATATCTTCCTCGACGAGGTCGATGCCTATCCGGCCTCCGCTGACGACGAAGGCGATCCGGTCACGCTGGCCGAAGCGCGGTCGCTGACATTTGCCCATCGGCGCAAGGTTTTCCTGGTCTCGACGCCGACAATTCGGGGGCTGAGCCGAATAGAGCGCGAATACGACGCCAGCGACCAGCGGCGTTATTTCGTGCCATGCCCGCACTGCGGTCAGGAACAGTGGCTGAAGTTCGAGCGGCTGAGCTGGCAGAAGGGTCGTCCGGAAACGGCGGAGTATCACTGCGAGGGCTGTGAGGCACCCATCGCCGAACACAACAAGACGGCGATGCTGGAGGCAGGCGAATGGCGCGCGACTGCGACGGCCGCCGATCCTGGCACTGTCGGCTATCACCTCTCGGCTCTCTATTCGCCGATCGGCTGGCTGAGTTGGGAGCGGATCGTGCGCGCATGGGACGCGGCCCAAGGGTCGGACGAGGCGATCAAGGCTTTCCGCAACACGATCCTTGGCGAGACATGGGTCGAAACCGGCGAGGCGCCGGACTGGCAGCGCTTGGCGGACCAGCGCGAGACCTGGGACGGAGGGACTGTTCCAGAGCGCGGCTTGTTCCTGACAGCCGGTGCCGACGTTCAGAAAGATCGCATTGAGGTCGATGTCTGGGCCTGGGGCCGCGGACTGGAGAGCTGGCTGATCGATCACCTGGTCATCGAGGGTGGGCCCGGCGATCCGGCGTGCTGGCAGCAGCTGACCAATTTGCTCGGCCAGACATGGGTGCATGCTTCCGGTCAGAAGATGACGTTGGCACGACTCGCGATCGACACGGGCTACGAGACCAGCGCTGTCTATGCCTGGTCGCGACAGGTCGGCTTCGCGCAGGTGGCCCCAGTCAAAGGCGTCGAGGGGTTCAACCGCTCGAGCCCGGTCACCGGCCCGACTTATGTGGACGCGACCATCGCGGGCAAACGGCTGCGGCGAGGGGCACGGCTTTGGACGGTCGCCACTTCGACCTTCAAGACCGAGACCTATCGCTATTTGCGCCAGGACCGGCCGACGCGGGAGGAAATCGAGGCTGGGCACCTTTGCCCGCCCGGAACCATCCATCTGCCAAACTGGGCGGACGGCGAGTGGTTGAAGCAATTCACGGCCGAACAACTGATCACGGTGCGCACTAAACGCGGCTTTGCCCGGCTCGAATGGCAGAAACTGCGCGAACGCAACGAGGCGCTGGATACACGGGTCTATGCGAGGGCCGCGGCTTGGATATTGGGCGCTGACCGTTGGTCCGATGCGCGGTGGACTGATCTGGAAGCACAGGTCGGGATCACGGCGGAGGACATGGCTGGGGACGGGGCGGGAAACACCACGCCCGCTTCTCGGCGCGCGGGACCACAGCGGCGAACCGTGCGCTCAAGCTACATGAGGTGAAAGGTTCGGCGACGTAGTGTCACGTTGGCTGGGGACGGTTCAATGCAGGCAGCATTTCTTGAACTTCTTGCCGCTGCCGCAGGGACAGGGATCGTTGCGGCCAAGTTTGTCAGGTGTCTTTGTAAGGGCCTCAGTCCATGGGGCCACGCGCAAAGCGTTGTCAACTTTTCGGGTCTTCTGCTGAGCGAGGAAAGTATCGGAATAGCAGTGCCATTTCGACAGGTCGTCGATGGCAGCGGTGATCAGGGATTCCTGGTAACGGCGGTTTGCCGGTGAACCATCGGCTTTGAGGGTGGCATCCAAATCCTCAAGGAAGTGCCCGAAGTCGCAGTAGTCCTTTGGGATCAGGCCCTTGTCGAAAACCTCGCGCACAGTCTCCGACATGTCTTCAAGCCCGAGACCGGCAACGGCGTCCATCCAGCCGGTGAGAACATCGGTCGATGCCTTGGGGCAGCGCTGGCGAAAGGTCCGAAAGTAATCTTCGATTGCCGGGCGTTGATCGGGGTGCAATTGCGCAATCAGAACCAGGGCGCTCAGCAGGGAGCTGCGGGCAAACTCATCGGCTCTTTTGTCCTCGATCGCGTCGAACACCGGCTGCAAGTCACCGTCGAATGTTCCGGCGATGACGCGAAAGCTCGTTTCGGTCACTGCGTCTCCGAGGAGATGGTCGATGGCGTTGCTTGGGCGACGGAGCATCTGAACCAATGGCCGATAAGCGCGTGGATCTTGCCATTCGCCAAGCAGGTGGAAGACCGGAATAAGGGCCATCAAGTCAGCGTCCTTCATCTCCGGAACGCGCTGTCCTGCGAGGCGGCTGACCAGATCGACAAAGATTGGCACCATCTCCTCGCGCCTGGCACCAGCTTCGGCCATGGCAGCTTTCGGGAAAATGTCGGCGCGCGCGAGATCGCGCATGATTTCGTTCGGGGTCATGGCTTTGGCTTCAATCCGTGGTCGGTTGACCAAATGAAACATATTCGCAGGTCAGGTCAATTCAGATGCCGACATCGACGGAACTCCGTGCCCGCCGCGAGACCCTGGCTGTTCAGCGTTCCTCTGGCGTGGTGCGCGTCAGTTACGACGGAAAGACGGTGGACTATCGCAGTGTGGTGGAAATCGACCGGGCCATCGAGGCGCTCGACCGCGAGATTGCGGCCTCCGAGGGACGACGGATCGTTCGGCAGGTGCGTGTAACGACGACGAAGGGCCTCTGATTCATGGGCCTGTTTGATCGTTTCCGTCGCCCATCCTCGGGCGGCCCGGCAGCCGTGTCAGCGCGCCTCGAAGGCGCTATGGCGAAACGACGGCTTCGCGGCTGGAACCCGCCGCTAGAGAACATCAATTCACTGGTCGCCTCGGGCGGCCCCCGCCTGCTGGCGCGGTCGCGCGAGTTAGTCGTCACCAACGGCTATGCCGCCAATGCCTGCGAGGCATTTGCGTCCAACCTGGTTGGCGACGGAATCAAGCCGTCGTCGCTGATCACAGATGCGGCGTTGCGTGACAGTGTCCAGCAGCTCTGGCTTGCTTGGACCGATGAGGCCGATGCCGACGGGTTGACCGACTTCTACGGCCTGCAGGCCATGGTCGCGCGGGAAATGTTCGTGGCGGGCGAATGCTTCGTGCGTCTGCGCCCACGCCGCGTCGAGGACAGCCTTCTCGTGCCGCTGCAACTGCAGCTGCTGCAGTCGGAGATGCTGCCGTTTGAGAAGACGGAAACGTCGGGAAACGGCAATCGCATCCGTTGCGGGATTGAATTTGACGGCATCGGACGGCGCGTGGCCTATCACTTCCGCCGTCGCCATCCAGGCGACAGCACGGATCAGGGGGCTGTGATCCCGGAGACGGTGCGCGTGCCCGCCGAGGATGTGCTTCACATTTATCGGCCAATCGATGCGGGCCAGATCCGCGGCCTGCCACATGTGGCACCCGCGATGGTGCGGCTGTTCCTTTTGGATCAGTACGACGATGCTGAACTCGACCGCAAAAAGACTGCAGCGATGTTCGCGGGTTTCATTACCAAGACGGCCCCCGAAGACCCTATGATGGGCGAAGGTGCTGCTGATCTCGACGGAGCCGCCATCGCCAGCCTCGAGCCGGGCACGATGCAGGTGCTGCTGCCAGGCGAAGATGTGAAGTTCTCGAGCCCCGCCGATGTTGGCGGTGGCTATGAGGCGTTCCAATACCGGACGCTCCTGGCGGTCTCGGCCTCGCTTGGGCTGCCGTATCACCTCGTCACCGGCGACGTTCGCCAGGCGAATTATTCGAGCCTTCGGGCCGAACTGGTCGAGTTCCGCCGGCGCATTGGCCAGTTGCAGCATGGGGTCATGGCCCATCAGCTTTGCCGCCCCATCTGGCGGCGCTGGGTGGAAACGGCACAACTGGCAGGCCGCCTGGACCTGTCTGATCCCGCGGCTGCGCGGATGGTGCAATGGATCCCGCCACGCTGGGACTGGGTCGATCCGTTGAAGGACATTCAGGCACAGGTGCTGGCGATGGAAGCGGGTATCACCTCGCGCCGCAAGGTGGTCGAGGCTACAGGATATGACGTCGAGGAAGTCGACCGAGAGAATGCGGCGGATGCCAAACGCGCATCGGATATGGGCCTGAGTTATCGCGTGAAGCCCGGCGAGACGCAGGGGGCACGCGCAACACCGACGGCCATTCCTGACACAAATACTCTTAACGAGGACGGCAGCGGGTCGTCCACGACATCCGAGCAGGAGTAATCCCATGAAATCCTGGTACAAGATCTGCGCCCGGTCCTCGGGCATGGAAGTGCTGATCTATGACGAAATCGGCGCCTATGGCGTCAGCGCCAAGGGGTTCCTCGCGGACCTCAGCGCGCTTCCCGACGGCGCACCAATTGATCTGCGGCTCAACAGTCCCGGCGGCTCGGTCTTTGACGCGGTGGCGATCTACAATGTGCTGAAGCGGCACCCGGGGGAGATCACCGTCTGGATCGACGGCATCGCTGCCTCGGCCGCAAGTTACATCGCTATGGCGGGCGACGAGATCGTCATGCCCGAGAATGCCTTCCTGATGATCCATGATCCATCGGGCTTGGTGATGGGCACGGCCGCTGAGATGCGCGAGATGGCCGACACGATGGACAAGATCGCGGGCAGCATGATCCGCGGCTATGCGGGACGGTCGGGCAGGTCCGAGGAAGAGATCGCAGCCCTGATGGCGGCGGAGACCTGGTTTGATGCGGGGGCAGCGATTGCAGCGGGCTTGGCCACGCGCATGGTTGAGCCGGTCCGCATTGCGGCAAGTTTTGACGTTGCTGCCTTCCGCAACACTCCGCCCATTTTTATTGAGGCCACGGCGGCTCAAACACCGGAAGTCGAAAGTGAGGTGGTTGCCGCCGAGGACAATCCCAATCTGTCTGAGGGCGAGCAGGTCGATGAGCGCGCCCCAGATGACCACACGGACCACGACGCCCAGCCTGTAGGCACGGATGAGCCTGAGCCGCCGAGCAAGCCGGAGCCACCAATAGAACTGGAGCAGCAAACTGCTGACCTTCACGACAAAACCACCCACCCGAGCGAAACCCAGACATCCATTGTGAAGGGTGATGCAGCACCCGACATACAGGCGATCCGCGCAGTGGCCATCGCCTATGCGCGTGCCGTGATCGACCTCTGCCGCCTTGCCGGCCAGCCGCAGATGGCGGGCCCCTTCCTCGAGGAAGACGTCGGGCTCGATGAGGTCCGGAGCCGCCTTCTCGCAGCGAAGGCCACAGCCGCTCCCGACATCACCAGCAGCGCCCATGCCCAACCGGGCCGGGCCACCACCATGAACCCTTGGGGCGAGGTCATCGCCCGCACCTTCAAGACGAAAGGATAAGCGTCCATGACCACGCTCACTGAAGGCAAACACGCGGGCGGCTTCCTCGTTTGGGAAGTCCTGCGCGATTACACCCGAGAAACCGTCACCGTCGCCTCTGGTGCCGGGAAGCTCGAGCCCGGAACGGTGCTCGGAAAGATCACCACCGGCGGCAAGTTCACGGCCCTCGTACCTGCGGCCACGAATGGCAGCCAGAACGCGGCGGGCCTTCTATGGGACGCTGTGGATGCCAGCACAGCCGATGCGGCTGCTGTGGTCGTCCTGCGTGGCCCCGCCATCGTCAACCGCCACGAGCTCATCTGGCCCGACGGTGCGACCGAGGCCCAGATCACGGCTGCAACAACGGCGCTCGCCACAATTGGCATTATCCTGCGCTGAGGCGCAGCCCCCAACCCATCACATCAAGGAGGCTGGCTTATGGCCACCATGGATATCTTTGAAG
>CALFSV010000224.1 GCA_937916485.1 uncultured Paracoccaceae bacterium
CAGGTGCCGGGACAGGTACTGTGGCAGGTGTTGGGCCATGTGCTGGGGCAGGGTCATGTCGCCCGGCTTTCCGACTTGCTCTGTGGTCTTGCGGAACCGGTCGTCAAATGCGTCATCCTGTCTCTTGAGCCGTCATGCGCCATTGAACCTCGCCCCCTTTTGCGACACTTTCGGCCCCGATGAAAGCCGCACCCATCGCGCAGGGTGCCACAGCCGCGAGGGACCCCGACATGTCGCAGACCGAAAAGGCCGCTTTCAAGCGGGTCATGCTGAAAATCTCGGGGGAGGCCTTGATGGGCGAAACGCAATTTGGCCTGCATCCCCCGACCGTTGAGAGGATCGCCCGCGAGGTCAAAAGCGTGCATGACCTCGGGGTCGAGATTTGCATGGTGATCGGCGGCGGCAATATCTTTCGCGGCCTCCAGGGATCGGCCCAGGGGATGGAGCGAACGACAGCAGACTATATGGGCATGTTGGCCACTGTGATGAACGCCCTTGCCATGCAATCCGCACTTGAAGGGATCGGTGTCTTTACCCGCGTCATCAGCGCGATCCCCATGGATCAGGTCTGCGAGCCCTATATCCGCCGCCGTGCCGTGCGCCACCTCGAGAAGAAGCGTGTTTGCATCTTTGCTGCCGGAACCGGCAACCCGTTCTTTACCACCGATACAGCCGCCACCCTGCGCGCCAACGAAATGCGCTGTCAGGCGATCTTCAAGGGCACCAAGGTCGATGGCGTCTATGACAAGGACCCCAAGAAGTTTCCGGATGCCAAGCGCTATGACCGGATCAGCTATGACGATGTCCTGCAACAGCACCTTGGGGTGATGGATGCCTCGGCCATCGCTTTGGCCCGGGACAACCATCTGCCGATCATCGTGTTTTCGCTTGATGAGCCGGGCGGTTTTCGCGGCATCCTCGCGGGTGAGGGGACCTATACCACCGTCCACGACTAGGATCGCTGGCGCGGCGGCCTAAATTCCGTCAGATGGTGATCTTATTGCAATCTGCACAAGAACTGCGGACGGATTGCGCACCTGAAAACTATACAATGCACCCGGTTTGACATAGAACCGAAAAAACACTTGCAGACTTCGCGGGCAGAACAGGCAAATGGCAGACGAATTCGAACTTGATACCGACGACCTCACACGGCGTATGGAGGGTGCTATTGCTGCCCTCCGTACCGAACTTGCGTCTTTGCGGACCGGCCGGGCCTCGGGCTCGATGCTGGAGCCGATCATGGTGGACGCCTATGGCAGCCCGACCCCGATCAACCAGGTCGGCACGGTGAACGTACCCGAACCGCGGATGGTGACGATCAACGTCTGGGACAAGGCCCTGGTGAACAAGGTCGAAAAGGCGATCCGCGAAAGCGGTCTGGGCATAAACCCCCAGATGAACGGCACGATCATCATGCTGCCGATCCCCGAACTGAACGAAGAACGGCGGCGCGAGCTTACCAAGGTTGCGGGCAACTATGCCGAAAGCGCGCGTGTCGCGATCCGGAACCTGCGTCGAGACGGCATGGACCAGATCAAGAAGGCCAAGGCCGATGGCCTGTCCGAGGATGACCAGAAATTCTGGGAGTCCGAGGTGCAGGATTTGACGGATACATTCATCAAGCTCGTCGATCAGACACTTGAGACCAAGCAAGCCGAGATTATGCAGGTCTGACCTGCACCATGCCGTTGAACTGTTAAGGAGCCGCCTATGGCCCGCGATTTGCCAGATACGACGCCGAAAAATCCCCGCCATGTGGCAATCATCATGGATGGCAACGGTCGTTGGGCGCAGGAACGCGGTCGGCCGCGCCTGTTCGGGCATCATGCAGGCGCGCGGCGAGTACGGGAAATCGTGTCGGCCTGTCCCAATCTGGGCGTAAAGTATCTGACGATCTTCGCCTTCTCGACCGAGAACTGGAAACGCACCCAGACCGAGGTCGCCGGCCTCATGAAACTGTTTCGCCGTTACATCACCCGCGAGGCGCAGGACCTGTTTCGCTCCGGTGTGCGGGTCCGGTTCATTGGTGATCGCGTGCGGCTCGACGAAAAGCTGGTCCGCATGATGGATGAGCTGGAGCTTTTGACGGCGGGCAATGATACCTGTCATCTGACCATCGCGCTCAACTACGGTGGGCGGGACGAGTTGACCCGTGCTGCGAAGCGTCTTGCCTATGAGATCGAGTGCGGACGGCTGACCCATAAGGAAGTCGACGCCGAGACTTTGGCGCGCTTCCTCGACACCTACGTCCTGCCTGATCCCGATCTGGTGATCCGCACCAGTGGTGAGGCCCGGATTTCGAACTTCCTGCTCTGGCAGTCCGCCTATTCCGAGTATGAATTCATCGACACGCTTTGGCCCGACTTTACCAAGGACATCTTTGCCGAGGTGGTCCAAAGCTATGCCACCCGTGACCGCAGGTTCGGGGTCGTCAAGGTCTAGCCGTGCCCACAAAACCCCCCAAAGATCCGATCTCTGCTGGGACGGCCTCGGGCCAATGGAGCGACCTGTCCGCCCGCGTAATCTCAGGCGCCGCCATGGCTGTGGTCGGAGTGGTTGCCATTATCCTTGGGGGCGTCTGGTTCCAGATGCTGGCGGTCTTCGTGACGGCTGTGATGGTCTGGGAGCTTTGGATGATGATCTCGCCCGAGGCGCCGACACCGGGCATGCTTCTGGCTGCTCTTGTGGCCAGCGTCATGTCGGGCCAGTTGCACGTCGGACCCAGCCCGGCGCTTGCATTGTTCTTTGTTGTGCCGCTGATCGGCGCTTGGGCCGTGCGGCACGAACGGGTGACATTTTTTGTCTTTGCCCTTGGTATCCAGCTGGCCGGCTGGGGCCTTGTGACCTTTCGCAGTGAGTTCGGGTTTACCTGGCTCTTGTGGTTGGTGCTTGTGGTCATCGTGACCGACATTGCCGGCTACTTTGCCGGCCGCACCTTTGGCGGCCCCAAGTTTTGGCCCAAGGTCAGCCCCAAAAAGACCTGGAGCGGGACAGTCGCGGGCTGGATCGGGGCAGGGCTGGTCGGTCTGGGCTTTATGATCGTGACCAATGCCGGTGCTAGCATCATCCCCATCTCGATGGTTCTCAGCCTTGCCAGCCAGATGGGTGACATTGCGGAAAGCGCGCTCAAGCGGCGGATGCACGTCAAGGACAGCTCTGCCCTGATCCCGGGCCATGGCGGGCTGTTTGACCGCTTTGACGCCCTTTTTGGGGCCTCGCTTTTCATGCTGGCCGTGGCCTTCCTTCTTGATGTTCCCGGGGTGGCGTTTTGAGGTCAGTGACGATTTTGGGCTCGACCGGGTCTATCGGGCAGAACACCATTGATCTGATCAAGCGGGCACCTAGCGACTACAGGGTTCTGGCCCTGACGGGCGGACGCAACCTGATCCGTCTGGCCGAGGACGCCATCGCGCTTAGGGCCGAGGTGGCTGTTACCTGCTATCCCGAATGCTACGAAGACCTTGCCGCGCTGCTGGCTGGAACCGGTGTTCGTGCGGCGGCAGGGCCCGAAGCCGTGGCAGAAGCTGCCGCAATGCCCGCTGACTGGACCATGTCCGCCATCGTCGGGGCAGCAGGGCTTGTTCCCGGTATGGAAGTGTTGCGGCGGGGTGGAACGCTTGCCTTGGCCAACAAGGAAACCCTTGTCACCGCAGGTCGCCTTGTCATGCAGGCAGCACGGGACCACGGCGCACATATCCTGCCGGTGGATAGCGAACACTCGGCCATTTTTCAGGCCCTGGTGGGCGAGGATATGGGGGCGGTCAACCGGATCATCGTCACCGCCTCGGGCGGGGCGTTTCGCGACTGGCCGCTTGCGGATCTGGCCAATGCGACGCTGGCGCAGGCGTCAAGCCATCCGAACTGGGACATGGGGCAGCGGATCACCATCGATTCGGCCTCTATGTTCAACAAGGGGCTGGAGCTGATCGAAACCCGCGAGTTCTTTGAGGTCGGCCCCGAGAAGATCGAGGTCATCATTCACCCCGAAAGCTTGATCCACGCGCTCGTCGGTTTCGGCGACGGCGCCCTTATGGCCCATGTCGGCCCGCCCGATATGCGGCACGCCATCGGATATGCCTTACACTGGCCCGAGCGGCGGACGTTGCCGGTCGAACGGCTGGATCTGGCCAAGATCGGCGCGATGACCTTCCGCGCACCCGATCCCGCCCGCTATCCCGCGTTGGCGCTTGCGCGGCGGGTGATGGAAGAGGGGGGCCTGATGGGCGCCGTCTTCAATGCGGCGAAAGAGCGGGCACTTGATCGTTTTATCGAAGGCCGGATCGGTTTCACCGACATGGCGGTCGTGGTTGAACGGGTGATGGACAAAATGTCGTCCTCTGATGGGCTGCAAAAAGCCACGCAAGACCTAGATACAGTGCTCGACACCGATAAACTGGCCCGCCTTCGCGCGGATGAAGCCATCGCCCAAACAAGTTAGGCCCCAAAAGTGGATTTTGCTCAGATATTGCCTCAGTTCGGCGGTGCCGCCTTTACGATTGCCGCCTTTGTGGTCGCCTTGTCGATCATCGTGGCGGTCCATGAGTACGGTCACTACATCGTTGGCCGTTGGTCTGGCATCCATGCAGAGGTGTTTTCGCTTGGCTTTGGTCCGATCCTGTTTTCACGGGTAGATCGGCACGGAACGCGTTGGCAGGTGGCCGCTCTTCCGTTTGGGGGGTATGTCAAGTTTTTGGGCGATGCCAATGCCGCCTCGGTCGGCCAGACCGAAGTTTCTGAAAGCCAGCGTCGCCGTACAATGCTGGGGGCGCCGCTTTGGGCGCGGGCGGCCACGGTTGCGGCCGGGCCGATCTTCAACTTTATCCTGTCCATCCTGATCTTTGGGATTGTGATCTTTTCTCAGGGCCAGCCTGCCAATCCGGTGCGGGTCGCTTCGGTAATAGGCTTGCCAGCCGAACTGGAACCGGGTTTCACGCCGTCCGACGAGGTCGTTGCTGTCGAAGGGATGCCAACACCCACGGCGATGGAATTCGTCTTGGCGCTAGACGCACTCGAAGTTGCGCCGCAGGTCACCTACACCGTGCGCCGTGACGGAACCGAGATTGAGATAACCGGGTCATGGCCCTATCCGGCGGTGGCTTCGGGGATCAATCCCAATTCCGCGGCCTATGATGTCGACATCCGACCCGGAGACGTTGTGACGGCCATTGACGGCACGTCGATCTATGCATTCGGACAATTGGTCGATGCGGTGAGCGCGTCCAATGGCCAGCCGCTTGAACTCACCATCTGGCGCGACGGAGAGATCCTGACCTTTGCCGTCACCCCACGGCTGAGCGATTTGCAAACTCGCGGTGGCGAATTTGAAACACGCTGGATCATCGGCCTGTCGGGGGGGCTGAGCTTTGACATGGAGACCGAGTCGCCGGGCGGACTGAATGCCCTCTGGATGGGAGTTCAGCAGGTAGGGTCGATCATTATGATGTCGTTATCGGGGCTATGGCATATGATCACTGGTGCGATTTCGTCCTGCAATCTGTCCGGCCCTGTCGGAATCGCTAAGGCCAGCGGGGCGATGGCGTCGCAGGGGGGAGCAAGCTTTATCTGGCTCGTCGCCGTCCTGTCGACATCGGTTGGTATTCTGAACCTGTTTCCCATACCGATTCTTGACGGTGGGCATCTGGTTTTTCATGCCTATGAGGGCATCACCGGACGTCAACCCAGCGATCTCGCGTTGCGCATTTTGATGGCGGCGGGCCTGTCGATCATCCTGACCCTGATGGTCTTTGCGCTGGCTAATGACCTGTTCCTTTGCCCCTGACATTGTAGCGAGAATGGACATCAAAGCAGGGTCGATCGCCCAATTTGTGCCATATTCCGAGGATACTCCAAGAACCGAAGATTGTTTCTGGAGTCAAAGCCTTGCAGATGATCATTGAAAACACCCGCGGACTTCGGATCCTGGTCGATCTGAACTGGGATCGCGTTCTCTACATCCTCACGATTCTCTTTGCCCTTGCGGCAGGGGCGTGGGTCGGGTCGCTCTGATCCGACCGTTGCACTTTGGACGACCTTGAAAAGCGCACCATTCGGTGCGCTTTCTTCGTTTTGACAAGACCTCACATTCAAGTTAGTCCTTTGGCTAATTAGGACTTCCTGGGCGGTAGAAATGATAGATGTGGCACTACGCGCACGCGCGCTGGGTATGAAGATATTTCAAAAGATTGCGCTTCTTGCTGTTGCAGTTCTTTTGCTTGCTTCCTTCGCCTCTCAGACACAGGCCCAGCAGTTCCGGTTCAATGACTTTCGGGTCGACGGGAACACCCGTATCGAGGATGCCACCATCATCAGCTATACCGGCCTGACAGCAGGCGAGGCGGTGACCGGTGGCCAGCTGAACGATGCGGCACAGGCGATCCGGGCCACGGGCCTGTTTGAAAGCGTCGAGGTCATTCCCCAGGGTGGGCTGCTGTTCATCCGTGTGGTTGAATTCCCGACGATCAGCCGGATCAACTTTGAAGGCAACAACCGCCTTTCGGATGCAGAGCTTGCCGCGCTCATCCGGTCGCGGGAACGCGGTGTCTATAGCCCGACACAGGCTGAACAGGACGTTTCAGCGATTGTGCAGGCCTATGTGAATGACGGTCGTATCAATGCCGTGGTCACGCCATCGATCATCCGTCGCAACGACAACCGAGTTGACCTTGTGTTTGCGGTCACCGAAGGCGGGCTGACTGAGGTCGAGCGGATTTCGCTCGTCGGAAATCGGGCGTTCAGTGAAAATCGCCTGCGTCAGGTTCTGGGGACGAAAGAGGCCGGTATCCTGCGGGTATTGGTTGGTCGTGATACCTTCGTGGCCGACCGGATCGCGTTCGACCGTCAGTTGTTGACCGACTTCTATAACAGCCGTGGCTACCCCGACTTTCGCATTCAGAACGTGGACGTCGCCCTGACCCGGGAACGCGTCGCCTACCTGATCACCTTCAACGTCGAAGAAGGTCAGCAGTTCCATTTTGCCGATATCTCGGTCACGTCCGAGATCCCCGAAGCCGATGCCGCCGAATACGAACGCGTGGTGCGCCTGCGGCCCGGTGCGGTCTATTCGCCCGCGTTGATCGAACGGGACATCGCCAGGATTGAGCGTCTGGCCCTGCGCCGTGGTGTCAACTTCCTGTCTGTCGAACCAAGAATCACTCGTAACGATCGCGACCTGACGTTGAACGTCGAATTCGCCATGGTCCGGGGCGAGCGCATCTTTGTCGAGCGGATCGACATTGAGGGCAACAACACGACCCTCGACCGCGTTGTCCGCAACCAGTTCGACATCGTCGAAGGCGACCCCTTCAACCCACGCGCCATCCGGGCAAGTGCCGAGCGTATCCGCGCGCTGGCCTATTTCTCGACCGCCGATGTGCAGGCTCGGCCGGGGTCTACGACAGAGCAGGTTGTGGTCGATGTAAACGTCATCGAGCAGCCGACAGGTTCGCTGTCTTTCGGGGCCAACTTCGCTTCTGACACCGGCTTTGCGCTGATCGCGAGCTATCAGGAGCGGAACTTTCTTGGCCGTGGCCAGGGCCTGAACTTCCAGCTTTCCACAGGCGAGACCAACCGCAATCTCGGCTTCCGCTTTACGGAGCCACAGTTCCTTGGTCGCGACCTAAGCTTTGGTCTGTCTTTCGACTATCGCGCTACCAACAACGAAAACGCCCTCTACGACACTGAGACTTTCCGGTTCAGCCCCTCATTCGGCTTCCCGGTCAGTGAGAACGGTCGCCTGTCGTTGTTCTACGCGGCCGAGTTCACCGACCTGACGGACGTTGAGGGTCTGCGGACCGATCCTCCGGCAGATCGGGCGAGCCTCTTGATCTTTGACGAAGCCGCAGAAGGCAGCGTCTGGACCAATTCCATAGGCTACAGCTACACCTTTGACACCCGTCGGACAGGTCTGAACCCGAACGCCGGCGTCATCCTGCGCTTTGGACAAGAGCTAGGCGTCGGTGACACCCAATTCGTGCGGACAACCGGACTGGCATCGGCCGAAACCAAAGTTCTGCGGGAAGAGCTGACACTGCGCGCTACGCTTGAAGGCGGAATGCTGAGCTACCTTGATGGTTCTAGCCGGGTGACTGATCGCTATTTCTTGGGCAGCCGTTTTATGCGGGGCTTTGAACCGGGCGGCATCGGACCACGCGACGCGGCCACCGACGACGCGCTTGGCGGCAACATGTTCGCCGTGGCTCGGCTCGAAGCTGAATTCCCGCTGGGTCTGCCCCAGGAATACGGGATCACCGGCGGCGCCTTTGTCGACGTTGGCTCGGTCTGGGACGTGGGCAACCTGCGCACGCTGAACGAGGCGGACGTGCTTTACAACGACTTCACCGCACGGTCGGTCGTGGGCCTGTCGATCTTTTGGGATACGCCGCTTGGGCCGCTGCGCTTCAACTTTACCGAACCGCTGTCGGTCCAGGAATTCGACAATCCCAAAAGCTTTGACCTGACGGTTTCGACCAGCTTCTGATGCGGGGTCGGTGGCGCATTTCTGCGCTGATCCCCGCGCTGGTCGGCATGTGTTTGGGGACGGCGCTATTTGCACAGCAACTCCCGGCGCCGATTGAAGGGGCCGGGCAGGGGTCAGCCTCGCAACTGCGCAGCCCCGTCCTGACCATAGATGCCGACCGCATCTTTGAAGATACTCTTTTCGGTAAGAGGATCGTCGAAGATCTCAACGTCGTGGGCGAAAGGCTCACCGCCCAGAACCGCCGGATCGAGGCAGAGCTGACCTCCGAGGAAAATGCTCTGACCGTGCAGCGGGCAACCATGGAACCCGAGGCCTTCCGAGAGGCCGCCGATGCCTTTGACATGCGGGTTCAGGACATTCGGCGCGAACAGGATGCCAAGGAGCGTGCCTTTCAGCAGGCGCTCACCCAAGGCCGGGACGCATTTTATTCCGCAGCCACCCAGGTCATGGGGCAGCTGATGGTCGATGCAGGCGCGGTCGTCATCCTTGATCGCCGCGCAGTGTTCCTGAGTGTGGGCCTCGTTGACATCACAGATGAGGCGATTGCCGCGATTGACCGCCAATTGGCCGATGGCGGCGAGGTCCTGCCAGAGCTGGCATTGCCAGGGATCCTGTCGGAAAATTCATTACCCTTGGACGCGGATCAGCCAACTGACGCTGCGCCCGGCGCCGAATAAGCGCATCAGCCGCGCTTGCCCCCCCATGGGCGAGTTGCTAGTCACGATCCAGCAGGATCGACCACCAATCTGCGTCTCGAGGAAATACCCATGTCTGACACCGCATCCGCGACAGCTACGCCCACCGAGGCGGATATCCTGCTGATCCAGCAGATCCTTCCGCACCGCTATCCTTTCCTTCTGGTGGACCGGGTTGGCGAGATTGAGGGCACGTCGCGGGCCGTCGGCCTTAAGAACGTCACCATGAACGAGCCGCATTTTCAGGGCCATTTTCCCGGTAACCCGATCATGCCCGGCGTCACCATTGTCGAGGCCATGGCCCAGACTGCCGCCGTGATGGTCGGCACGACCCTTGGGCTGACCGACGGAAACATGCTGATCTATTTCATGGCCATCGACGGCTGCAAATTCCGCCGCAAGGTGGTTCCGGGCGATCAATTGCGCATGGAGGTCACCACCCTGCGCGGGAAGCCCGGCGGCAAGGTCTGGCGGTTCCGTGGTGTGGCAACGGTCGACGGCGAAATGGCCGCTGAGGCAGAGTTCACCGCCATGATGGACAACCGGACAGCCTGATGCAGCCCGCCATCCACCCCAGTGCCGTGATCGAGGAAGGCGCCGTGATCGGTGCCGGCTGCGCCATCGGTCCGTTCTGCCATGTCGGCCCAGAGGTTGTTCTGGCCGACGGGGTGGTGCTGAAATCTCATGTCGTGGTCACCGGCGACACGCATATTGGCCCCGACACGGTGGTCTTTTCTTTCTCGGTCATCGGCGAGGTCCCACAGGACCTCAAGTATGCCGGCGAAAAGACCCGGCTCAGGATCGGGGCGCGCAATCGCATCCGCGAGCATGTGACGATCAACACCGGCACAGGTCATGGCGGCGGTGAGACCCGGATCGGCGACGACGGCCTCTTTATGGCCGGCTGCCACATCGCCCATGACGCCCGGATCGGGGACAGGGTGATCGTTGTGAACTCCTCTGCCGTTGCGGGCCATTGCGTGATCGAGGATGACGTCATCATCGGCGGCCTCGTCGGCGTGCATCAATGGGTCCGTATCGGGCGTGGGGCGATCATCGGGGCGGTGACCATGGTGACCAACGATGTGATCCCCTACGGTCTGGTTCAAGGCCCAAGGGGCGCACTCGATGGCCTCAACCTTGTTGGTCTCAAACGGCGCGGTGTCGGGCGAGGCGATATCACGGCCCTGCGGGCCGCCTTCGGCGTTCTCAAAGACGGAGAGGGGGCCTTTGTCGACCGGGCCCGCAGCCTGCAGACCGAGGATCAGAGCCCTTACGTGCAAGAGCTGATCGACTTCGTGCTGGGTGCCTCCGACCGGCAATTCCTGACCCCCGGATGATTGCGCTACTCGCCGGAACCGGGGCTCTGCCGGGACTGCTGGCCAAGCGCCTGCAACAGACGGGAGAGGTCCCCCTGATCTGCGAAATGGCAGGTTTCCCGCCAGAGGTTCCCGACGATCTTCCCCGCCTGCGCTTCCGGATCGAGACGCTGGGTAGCTGTCTGGCCACCCTGCGCCGCATGGGGGTCACCCGACTTTGCCTTGCGGGTGCGGTCAGAAGGCCTTCCGTCGATCCTGCTGCGATCGATGCGGCGGCCGCGCCTCTGGTGCCCCGGCTTCAGGCGGCGCTGACAAAGGGGGACGATGGCACCCTGCGCGGCATCATGGCGATCCTCGAGGAAGAGGGGTTCACGATCCTCGCGGCGCAGGATATCGCGCCCGATCTCTTGCCTCCGCCCGGCATTCTGACCCGGGCAAAGCCCAGTCCCGAGCATCGTGGCGATGCCCCTTTGGCCGAACGGCAACTGGCTGCGATGGGCCGGGCCGATCTGGGGCAAACCTGTGTCCTGCGCGCTGGCGTCGTTGTGGCGCAAGAGGATGATGCGGGGACCGACGCGCTCCTGGCCCGTCTGGCCCAACCGTCGCGCGACGCTGACAACAGCAGCGACCCGGTGTCCTGGCTGATGGACACCGCCTCGGACATGCTGGGCGATGCGGCCGATTGGCTGTCAAACGTAGCGCCCGAAGGACCTGCCTCGGGGGGCATGCTGTTCAAGGGGCCAAAACCGGGGCAGGACCGTCGCGCCGACCTGCCGGTGATCGGTCCCGAAACGGCACGGGGTGCCATCCGGGCCGGGCTTGCCGGGATCGTGATAGAGGCTGGGGGCGTCATGGTTCTGCACCTGCAAGAGGTTCTGACGCTGCTCGACAACGCCGGGCTGTTCCTGTGGGTCCGTGCGGCGGGGGACGACGCATGAAGATTTTCGTTATCGCAGGCGAGCCATCGGGCGATGCCCTGGGTCAAGCGGTCATGGCGGGGCTTAAGGAACTGGTTCAAGAGGTCCGGTTCGACGGGATCGGCGGTCCCTTGATGGAGGGGGAAGGCCTCAAAAGCCGCTTTGCCATGGACGAACTCAGCGTCATGGGCCTGGCCGAAGTGCTGCCAAAATACCGGCACCTCAAACGGCGGATCGCTGAGACGGCGCAGGCCGTGTTGGACACCAAGCCCGATGTGCTTCTGACCATAGACAGCCCGGATTTCTGCCTGAGGGTCGCCCGGCTGGTCAAGGCAGAGCGCAACATTCGCACTGTGCATTACGTCGCCCCCTCGGTCTGGGCCTGGCGGCCGGGGCGTGCGGTCAAGATGGCAAAGGTCATAGACCACGTTCTGGCACTTTTGCCCTTTGAGCCGCCCTTAATGGCAGCGGCCGGCATGGACTGCGACTTTGTCGGCCACCCCATCGTTGCCCAACAACAGGCAACGGCGCAAGAGGCGGCAGCGTTCCGCGACGACCACGGCCTTGGGAACGCACCGCTGATCCTGACACTGCCCGGATCGCGCCGGGGCGAAGTTACCCGGCTCGCTCCGGTCTTTGGCGAAGCTCTGAAGCGGGTTGTCAAGGTGCACCCCGACGCAAGGGTGGTCCTTCCAGCCGCCGGCCCGGTGGTCTCAATGGTTGAGGACCTGACAAAAGACTGGCCCGGACGGCCAATCCTGCTGGCACCGGCGACGGACGACCAGACCCAAGCGTCCAAGAGGGCGGCGTTCCGCGCCGCAGACGTCGCCCTTGCCGCCTCTGGCACGGTATCGCTGGAACTGGCCGCAGCCCGAACTCCGATGGTCATCGCTTACGACATGTCCTGGCTCAGCCGGCAGATCATCGGACGGATGCTCAAGATCGACACCGTCACTCTTGTAAATCTGGTCAGCGAAACCCGCACGGTCCCCGAATTTATCGGCGCCAATTGCAAACCCGATCTCATCGCCGCCTCTGTTCTGGGCACCCTAAAAGCACCGACCCAACAGGAAGAGGCTATGGCACTCACAATGCAAAGACTGGGAGAGGGGCAGGAACCGCCGGGCCTGCGCGCTGCGAGGGCAATTCTTGCCCGCCGATAGCTCGGCCTGACCCCGGCTCCACCAATCGAAGACCCAGCCCGCCCCCAGATTTTTCTTGCCAAAAATATTCCCGCCGGAGGCTCCGACCGCAGCCACAAGGACCGTCGGTCCGCTTACTGACCCCGCCAGATCCAGCCGCCGCCCAACACGCGGGTCTCACCGGGGGCATAGAACACACAGGCCTGCCCCGGGGACACGCCTTCTTCGGCCGACAGCAGCTCTACTTCGGCCTCGGTGGCGGACAGGGGGCGCAGGATCGCCTCGACCGGTGGCTTGGTCGAGCGGACCTTGACCGCAATCTCGCGCTCGGCCAGCGCATCAAAGGGACCGTCGCCCAGCCAGTTCACCTCGCGCAGTGGCACCCGGCGGGTGGCGAGCATTTCCTTTGGTCCCACGATCACCTGCCGCGCCTCGACATCAAGGCGAACAACATACAGCGGATCGGCAAGGCCACCGATGCCAAGGCCGCGCCGCTGGCCGATGGTGTAATGGATCACACCCCGATGGGTCCCCAGAACCTGGCCCGACACATCGACGATCTCGCCGGGCTCGGCAGCACCGGGGCGCAGCTTTTCGATCACGGCGGCGTAGTTGCCGTTCGGGACAAAGCAGATGTCCTGACTGTCGGGCTTGTCCGCGACGGGTAGGCCATAGCGGGCGGCTAGGGCTCGGGTCTCAGCCTTGGAGGTAAGGTGGCCCAACGGAAAGCGCAGGTAATCCAGCTGTTCTGCCGTGGTCGAGAACAGGAAATACGACTGGTCGCGGGCGGCATCGGCCGCCATATGCAGCTCTGGCCCCACAAGGCCCATCTTGCGTTGGATATAATGCCCCGTCGCCATGCAGTCAGCGTCAAGATCGCGGGCCGTGTTCAACAAGTCCTTGAACTTGACCCGTTCATTGCAGCGGATGCAGGGGACCGGGGTCGCCCCGGCCAGGTAGCTGTCGGCAAATTCGTCGATCACCGCTTCGCGAAAAGTGTTTTCGTAATCCAGGACATAGTGGGGAAAGCCCATCGTCTCGGCCACCCGGCGGGCGTCGTGAATGTCGCGGCCCGCGCAGCAGGCGCCCTTTTTGGCCAGCGCAGCCCCGTGATCGTATAGCTGCAAGGTCACGCCAACGACATCGTACCCTTCCTCGGCCAGCTGCGCCGCCACGACCGAGGAATCAACGCCACCCGACATCGCGACAACAACCCGCGTATCGGCAGGGGCCTTGGGCAGACCGAGGGAATTCAGGGCGGGGTCGAGGGGCATGACAAACGTCCAGTGGGAAGGGGCATTATGGCGCCGCAGGTCTACAGCGTCCAACGCTCGTTGCGCAGCTATATAAGAAAATTCAACACATTCTCAACCCCGCGGCTTCACCCGGTCTTAAGAAGCCGCTGCACATGGTCCCTCGATTGTAACGCCAGCGCTCGGGACCAACCAATGTATCTGCGCAAAATCGATGGACCAAGATGCGTCACCCTTCCGGACGGGACCTTGATGACCCGGGCCGATTTACCCCCTGTCGAGACCGTTCGGTGGGTGGCGTCCCGCAAAGCCGCGGTCATCCAGGCCGTCCGCTATGGCCTGATCACTCGCGAAACCGCAATCGAGATGTATGGGCTAAGTGAGGATGAATTCGCATCCTGGACGACAGCGGTGGAAAAATTTGGGGTAGCCGGATTAAAGGCTACGGCCGTACAAAGAGGTAGACAGCCCTAGGTTGTGTCTGAAATAGTCCCCACCAGTAACGGGTGATTAACGAATTACAGGCAAAGGTTCGAGTATCAGTTGTTTGGGAGAATGGTAATGCGTGTACTATTAATCGAAGACGATCCGACCACATCCCGAAGCATCGAAATGATGCTGACCCATGCCAACCTCAACGTCTATGCCACCCATTTGGGCGAGGACGGTGTCGATCTGGCCAAGCTTTATGATTATGATCTGATAATCCTCGACCTGGACCTTCCTGACATGAACGGACACGAGGTTCTGCGCCAGCTTCGCCTTGCCCGTGTGGAAACCCCGATACTTATCCTGTCGGGTGAGGATGGGACAGAGAGTAAGATCAAAGGTTTTGGATTTGGCGCAGACGACTATTTGACCAAGCCTTTCCACCGTGAAGAACTTGTCGCTCGCATCCATGCCATCATTCGGCGGTCCAAGGGGCACGCCCAGTCGGTCATTCAGACCGGTCGGATCTCTGTCAACCTGGACGCAAAGACCGTCGATGTCGGGGGCAGCCCGGTGCATCTGACTGGCAAGGAATACCAGATGCTCGAACTTCTGAGCCTGCGCAAAGGTACCACGCTGACGAAAGAGATGTTCCTGAACCATCTTTATGGCGGCATGGATGAGCCTGAGTTGAAGATCATCGACGTCTTTATCTGCAAGTTGCGCAAGAAACTAAGCCACGCGACTGGCGGCCAGAACTATATCGAGACGGTCTGGGGCAGAGGCTATGTCCTACGCGAAGAAGAGGGGCGGGGACACGGCCCGAGCGGCTTGCTGTCGGGGCCTGACCTGTCCAGGCTTCAGTTTGCGCGTCCCTTACCTGCTCACGCCTGACCGGCAAAAGGCGGACTGGCGAGCAGAGGACTGGCAAGCGGCGGACTGGCAAGCGGCGGACGGGGAAGCGAGGGGCCTGCGAGTGGCCGTGACGAGGCAGATTTGCCAGTCTTGACCTTTGGTGAACCACAACGTGGCGCTGGACGCAGAAAGGTCATCCCCCTAAAACCGGTCAGGTGGTCACCAGGGATCACCAGCCAGGTTGGACGGGGCGCGCAGGGTGAACGATACACAACACGATCCGTCGGAAACGCAGATTTCGGAACAACCGGTCGAGGCCTTGTCGCGGGACGACGCCATATCAGAGCTAGCCCGCCTGGCCGCAGCCCTTGATGCCGCCAACACGGCCTATCATACCGAGGACGCGCCAAGGCTTTCGGACGCTGATTACGACCGACTGAAACGGCGCAATGCAGCCATCGAGGCCCGTTTCCCCGATCTTAAACGCACCGACAGCCCCAGTGACAAGGTCGGTGCGGCCGTGGCCGATGGCTTTGGAAAGATCCGGCATGTGGTGCGGATGCTCAGCCTGGGCAATGCCTTTACCGCCGAGGACGTGACCGAGTTCGACACGCGGATTCGACGCTACCTGAACCTTGGCCCCGATGCACCGCTGTCGTTCACGGCTGAGCCCAAGATTGACGGGCTGTCCTTGTCGTTACGCTACGAAAACGGCCAGCTTGTGCAGGCCGCCACCCGGGGCGATGGCGAGACCGGCGAAAACGTTACCGCCAATGCCCGAACAATTGCCGATATTCCGCATCAGCTTACCGGCGCGCCAGACGTCCTTGAAGTGCGCGGCGAAGTCTACATGAGCCATGCTGACTTTGCCGCCCTCAATGCGAGGGCCGAGGCCGCAGGGACCAAGACATTCGCCAACCCCCGCAACGCCGCCGCCGGGTCGCTCCGTCAGTTGGATGCCGAGATCACGCGCAGCCGCCCACTGCGCTTCTTTGCCTATGCCTGGGGCGATCTGTCCGCGCCGCTCGCCGACACCCAATCCGCTGCAATCGCCCGCCTTGCCGCGCTTGGGTTCTCCTCCAACCCGCTGACCCGGCTGTGCGATGGCCCCACCGCGCTGATCGAGGCCTACAAGGGGATTGAGGATCAGCGGGCCACGCTTGGCTATGACATCGACGGTGTCGTCTACAAAGTCGACGATCTGGACCTGCAACGCCGCCTCGGATTTCGCTCGACCACCCCCCGCTGGGCGATTGCGCACAAGTTTTCGGCCGAACTGGCCTGGACCCACCTTGAACGGATCGAGATCCAGGTCGGCCGCACCGGGGCCCTGTCCCCCGTCGCGCGTCTGACCCCGGTGACAGTGGGGGGCGTCGTGGTCTCAAACGCGACCCTGCATAACGAGGATTACATCGCCGGGCGCGACGCCAAGGGCAACCCGATCCGCGACGGGCGCGACATTCGCGAAGGGGACTGGGTGCAGGTCTACCGGGCCGGCGACGTGATCCCCAAGATTGCCGACGTGGACCTGTCGCGCCGCCCCGACGATGCGCCTGAGTATGTCTTTCCCACCATCTGCCCGGAATGTGGCAGCCAAGCGATCCGAGAGCCGGGCGACGCGGTCCGTCGTTGCTCTGTCGGCCTCATTTGCCCGGCGCAGGCCGTTGAAAAGATGAAACATTTCGTCAGTCGCGCCGCCTTTGACATCGAAGGTCTGGGCGCCAAACAGATCGAGATGTTTTATGCCGACGCCACTTTGCCGATCAAGGAGCCCGCCGACATCTTTCGGCTGGCCCGGACCGACGCAGCCAATCTGTCAAAGCTGGCCAATCGCGATGGTTTTGGCGAGACCAGCGTTAAAAATCTCTTCCAGGCAATTGATGATAAACGAGAAATTCCGTTTTCCCGGCTAATCTTCGCCCTTGGCATCCGCCATGTTGGCGAGGTGGCGTCCTCGGACCTCGCCCGCCATTTCGGCACATGGGAGGCCCTTGTGGCAACCGTCGATGCAGCGGCCCCCGCCGCAGACCGCCACCAGGCCGCCGACCGCGCCGAAGAGGCCGAGCGTGCCGCTGCCGCAGCCAAAGGTCGGCGTGCTGCCATCAAACCGGCCCGCGACGCCGTCTGGGCCAATGAACCGGTCTCGCCTGAGGCGCGTGCCGCCTGGGACGATCTGGTTGGCATCGAAGGGATCGGGGCCACCGTCGCAGTATCCCTTGTCACGACGATGGGACAAGAGGCTGAACGCGCCTCGATCGACCGCCTTTTGGCCGAATTGACCGTCTTGCCCGCCGAGGCCCCAGCCCAATCCGACAGCCCGGTTGCGGGGTTGACGGTTGTCTTTACCGGCAGCCTCGAACAGATGACCCGGGCAGAGGCCAAGGCCAGGGCAGAGGCTCTGGGGGCCAAGGTCGCGGGCTCCGTCAGTGCCAAGACCGATCTGCTGGTGGCAGGCCCCGGTGCAGGCTCCAAGGCGACGAAGGCCGCCGATCTTGGCGTCAAGGTGATTGATGAGGCCGGTTGGCTGACCCTGATCGGTGAAGGGGGATGACCGTCAAAGGCCGCCCCGAGGTTCTGTGGCCCCTGTTCGGCGGCCTCACTGCGCTGGACGGCATCGGCCCCAAGACCGAGGCGGCCCTGGCCCAGGCCGGTATCGAAAAACCGCGTGACATCCTCTTTACCCTGCCGCAATCCGGGATCGACAGGCAGCACCGCGCCTCGATCCGCGAGGTGGTCGCCCCGGCCGTCGCCACCGTCGCTGTGACGGTTGGCCTGCATCAGCCCAACACCGCCAAGGGCCGCCCCTATCGGATCACGGTTGAGGATGCCGAGACGAGCTTTCAGCTCGTCTTTTTTCATGCCCGTGGCGATTACCTCAAGAAAGTCCTGCCGACCGGTCAGCGCCGGATCGTTTCCGGCAAGGTCGAAATTTTTGACGGCATCGCCCAGATGGTCCACCCCGACCACATCCTGCCCGAGGATGAAGCGGGGGACATTCCCGCGTTCGAGCCGGTTTACCCATTGCATGGGGGCGTGTCGCAAAAGCTGATGTGGCGGGCGACCCGGGGGGCGCTGGCGCTGGCCCCGGATCTGCCCGAATGGATTGATCCCGCCCTCAAGGCCCGCGAAGGCTGGCCCGACTGGCGCTTGGCTCTGGCCGAGGCGCATGCTCCCGAGGCCAGTGTTGATCTGTCGGCCAATGATCCATCCCGCCAAAGGCTCGCCTATGACGAATTGATGGCCCATCAGCTGACCCTTGCGCTCGCCCGTGCAACGGCCCGTCGGGGCAAGGGCCGGGTGACAGAAGGCGATGGCCGGCTGCGCACCCGCGTGCTGGCCGCTTTGCCCTACGCGCCGACTGGGGCGCAGTCCCGTGCGGTGGCCGAGATTGTCGCCGATCTGGCCAGCCCGATGCGCATGAACCGGCTTTTGCAGGGGGACGTCGGATCGGGCAAGACGCTGGTCGCGCTGCTTGCGCTTCTGGCGGCGGTGGAGGCCGGCGGGCAGGGGGTGATGATGGCCCCCACAGAAATCCTCGCCCGCCAGCATTTGGAGGGGCTGCACCCGCTGGCCGAAAGTGCCGGTGTCGTGCTTGAGATTTTGACCGGCCGCGACAAGGGGAATGAACGGGCGGCCAAGCTGAACGCCCTTGCCCGCGGTGATATCCAGATCCTCGTCGGCACCCATGCGGTGTTTCAAAAGGACGTCGTGTTTCATGATCTGCGCCTTGCCATCGTGGATGAACAGCATCGCTTTGGCGTGGCCCAGCGGATGGAGCTGGGGGCAAAGGGACTCGCGGCGGACGTTCTGGTCATGACGGCGACCCCGATCCCCAGATCGCTTAGCCTGGTGCAATACGGCGATATGGACGTCTCAACCCTGGATGAGAAACCGCCCGGCCGGTCGCCGGTCAAAACGGCCCTCGTTGCGGTCAACCGGATGGACGAAGTTGTGAACCACCTGCGCCGCGCCGTGGCCGAGGGGCGGCAGGCCTATTGGGTCTGCCCACTTGTCGAGGAAAGCGAAGTCAGCGACATGACCGCCGCCGAAGAACGCTTCAAAAGGTTGCGGGCGGTCTTGGGCGAAGGCGTCGTGGGGCTGGTCCACGGTCAGTTGCCGCCAAGCGAAAAAGACGCGGCAATGGCCCGCTTTGCTTCGGGCGAGACCAAGGTGCTGGTGGCCACAACGGTGATCGAGGTGGGGGTGAACGTGCCCAACGCCTCCATCATGGTGATCGAACGGGCCGAAAGCTTTGGCCTGGCGCAGCTGCACCAGTTGCGCGGACGGGTCGGGCGCGGGGCGGAACAATCGACTTGCCTAATGCTCTATCAGGCGCCCCTTAGCGAAACGGGCCGCCGCCGGCTGGAGATTCTGCGCGAAACTGAGGACGGGTTTCGCATCGCAGAAGAGGATCTGGCCATGCGCGGGGCAGGCGACGTGATCGGCACAGCGCAATCCGGGCTGCCCCGGTTCCGGATCGCAGATCTCGAGCGTCAGGCCGGATTGATGGCGCTGGCCCAGACCGATGCACGCAATTTGCTGGCTGATGACCCGGAGCTCAACAGCCCAAGGGGGCAGGCGGCGCGGCTGTTGTTGTGGCTGATGGAACAGGATCGGGCAATCCGTTTGATTTCCGTGGGTTAACCCCATGGTGCCGAAAAGTTCACGAATGTTCTCATAAAGTTCTTTACAGATTAAACTCAATATGAGAACAAAGAGGCAACAAGGATGCACAACGACGGAGCAGTCACCATGGCACAGGACATCAAATCCCTGATCGAACGGACCCGCGAAACGCTGGTCGCCGATGCGCTTGGCGCTGTGTCACTTGTTGTCATCCTTATGGGTGGGCTTTGTCTGCCGGCCCTCGTCTGAGTGCGTATTTTCTGCCCGGCGTCTCGTACCGCTGACCTAACGCCGCCTGTCCCGGCCGCGTCATTCGGATTTTGCCTGTCCGAACATCACAGGGGTTTGCCTGCCCCGCCTTTAGGTCACGTGGGTCCCATACGGGAATGCCATTCCTGCCGCCGCCATCCTGTCCCGGATGTGCGGCGGTTTTTTTGGCGCTCTCCAAAAGAAAGGGGATCAGGCGCTCTGTTCGGCGCGGGTCTGATCCAGCGCGTCAA
Organism: uncultured Paracoccaceae bacterium; assembly: GCA_937916485.1. Next base: position 20,216 of record CALFSV010000224.1, read on the forward strand.
GCGTGGCATCAAAGGCCAGCATGATCGAGGCGTGGCGGTTCTTGTAATCCCGTGCCGGTTCCAGAACCTCCAGCCCGTCAAAAGGGGCCTCGGGCACAGGCCCCGCCTCTTTGAGCATTGCCAGAAGTTGGTCGCGCCCTTGGCGGATCTGCCCCTCTGTCAGCCCGACAACGGCGGCCCCCACTATGGCGGCAGCGGCCTGGCCAAGGGCGCAGGCCTTCACGTCCTGTCCGTAATCCGTGACCACCCCGTCCTTGACCATCACATCGACCGTCACCGTCGATCCGCACAGCGGCGACCGATGCTTGGCCGTGGCGTCAGGGGTCGACAGCCGCCGGGTGAGCGGCATGTCCGCGGCCAGCGCCAGAATGCGCGAGGAATAAAGTTTGATCAGGTCGGTATGGCTGGACATCGCAGTTTGCTCTTTGTGCTTTACCCTCCTACATAGGCGCGGCTGACGGGGATGCAAAAGGTTTTGTCACTATGCCATTCGATGCCGCAACGCTGGTCTACAACGCCCAAGGTCTGATCCCTGCCATCGCGCAGGACGAAGGAACGGGCGAAGTCCTTATGATGGCCTGGATGAACGCCGAGGCCGTGGCCCAAACGCTTGCGACGGGTCGCGTCACCTATTGGTCGCGGTCCCGGCAGGCCTTTTGGATCAAGGGCGAAACCTCGGGCCATGTGCAAGAACTTGTCGAATTGCGGGTCGATTGCGACCGCGATTGCCTGCTGGCCGTCGTCCGCCAGACCGGTCCAGCCTGCCACACCGGACGGCGTAGCTGTTTTTACACCGCCATCCGCGAAGGGGAAGAAGTCGAACTGATGTCGCCCATCGCCTGACCTATTGGTCCGGACGTCAGAGCCCGACCATGGTTCGGATGTCCTGCGGGCTGGCGCCTTCGCCGCGATAAAGGGCGATGGCGCGGGCATCGTCACGCTTGGCCAGGCGCCGTCCGGTGTTATCCCTGATCAGCCGGTGATGATGATAGAGCGGCTGCGGCAATTCCAGTAGCGCCTGCAAGAGCACATGGATCACCGTCGCCTCGAACAGGTCAACCCCGCGCACCACATGGGTCACGCCCTGCGCGGCATCATCCACCACAACCGCCAGATGGTAGGAGGTGCCAAAATCGCGCCGCGCCAGCACCACGTCGCCCACGTCGTGGATCAGATGGTGCGGGGACGGATCATGGGTGCCCGCATGTTCTGGCCCCGTCTCGTCAAACACCAAAGCCTTGGCCATTGCACAGGCCTTCGCCATGTCCAGCCGCATGGCCCCATCGGGCAAGGGCCCGGTGCGAGGATGTGTGTGGCGGCAGGTGCCGGGATAAACGATCCCGTCCGGGCCAAGCCGCGCGCCCTCTTGCGGGGCAGAGGCGGCGTCCATGATGTCGCGGCGCGAACAGGTGCAGGGGTACAGAAGGCCCATGTCCCAAAGGCGCTCCAGCGCGGCCCGATACGCGGGCAGCCGCTCGGATTGGCGCATCACCGGCGTCTGCCATGTCAGGCCAAGCCAGTGCAGATCATCGAAAATCTGCGCCTCCCAGGCGGGTTTGCTGCGTTGCTGGTCGATATCCTCGATCCGCAAAAGGAATGTGGCCCCCATCGCCTGCGCCATGTCAAAGGCGGTGATCGCCGAAAAGGCATGGCCCAGATGCAGCGGCCCTGTGGGCGAGGGCGCAAAGCGCGTGATCACTCCGCAGCGAGCGACTGCGGAGCAAGCCAGCCGCTCCAATCCTCTTTGGCGCGGTCGGTATAGCCTTTGTACCGCTCTTTACGGCCCCTGCGACCACCCCGCATACCGTCAAGTGGTGGGAAGAGGCCAAAGTTGACGTTCATAGGCTGAAACGTCTTGGCCTCGGCCCCGCCGGTGATGTGGTGGACCAGCGCGCCCATGGCCGTGGTGGCGGGCACCGGGGGTAGGGCGACGCCCTGCGCCTGAGCTGCTGCCATGCGACCGGCCAGAAGGCCCATCGCGGCGGACTCTACATAGCCCTCAACCCCGGTGATCTGACCGGCAAAGCGGATGTTGGGCCGCGACTTCAGGCGCATCTCGGCATCGAGCAAGGTGGGCGAGTTGATGAAGGTATTGCGATGGATGCCGCCCAGTCGGGCAAATTGCGCGTCCTCAAGCCCAGGGATGGTCCGGAAAACAGCGGCTTGCGAGCCGTACTTCATCTTGGTCTGAAAGCCCACGATATTGTAAAGCGTGCCAAGCGCATTGTCGCGGCGCAGCTGGACGACGGCGTAAGGCTTGTTGGCCGGATCATGAGCGTTGGTCAGGCCGATCGGCTTCATCGGGCCAAAGCGCAGGGTCTCGCGGCCGCGCTCTGCCATCACCTCGATGGGCAGGCAGCCGTCAAAGTAGCCTGCCGTTTCGCCCTCGTGAAACTCGGTCTTTTCGGCGGCCAGCAGGGCGTCGATGAATGCCTCATACTGGTCCTTGGTCATCGGGCAGTTGAGGTAGGCGGTCTGCTCTTCCTCGGTCTCGCCCTTGTCGTAGCGGGACTGCATCCAGGCCACGTCCATGTTCACGCTGTCAAAGTGAACGATGGGGGCGATGGCATCAAAGAACGCCAGTGCATCCGCGCCGGTTTCGGCCCGGATCGATTCCGCCAGCGCGCCCGAGGTCAGAGGCCCGGTTGCAATGATCCACTGACCTTCTGAAGGAAGTTCTGTAACCTCTTCATAGCTCACCGAAATGTTCGGATGTGCCTTGAGTGCGGCGGTCACGGAGGCGGCAAAGGGATCACGGTCCACGGCCAGGGCACCACCAGCAGGCAGCCGGTGTTTGGTCGCCATCTCCATGATCAGCCCGCCAGCCGCCCGCATCTCCCAATGCAGAAGGCCGACCGCGTTCTGCTCATCGTCGTCCGAGCGGAAGGAGTTGGAGCAGACCATTTCCGCCATTTCGCCCGTGCGATGGGCAAAGGTGCCGACCTTGGGCCGCATTTCGTGGATGACCACGGACAGGCCCGCGTTTGCGGCCTGCCACGCAGCCTCGGATCCGGCCATGCCGCCGCCAATGATATGGAGTGTTTTGTCAGTCATCCGGCTGATGTATCGCAAGGCAAGGGGCCTTGCCAAGTCAGGATGCGATTAGTGCCCCAGATGGGCAAGAGACAGTCCACCAAGGTCCGTCGCAAAAAGACGCCCTGTCTCACCCAAACCAAATTCGATTCCCACAGTCAGGCCAAGCGCCTGCGACCCGTTTGTCTCGCGCCGGGTGAGGCCTGCCAGATAGCGGCGACCGGGCTGGGCGGCATCCCCCACACCAAGACTTTGGGTATTGGCGGCGTAAGAGTAGTCGTCCGCCAAAACGTCCATCCAGTCGCCATATGCAAAGTAATCACCTGCCATCTGCATCTCGGCCCCTAGTCCGACGATGTAGTAGTCGCCTATTTCGGCGTCGGTCGAGTAGCGATAGATCAAACCCGATGCTCTGATACGTGGCGTAAGCTGTTCTTCCAGAACGAAAGTCACGGAGAACGCTCCGGTAGGACCCATATGGGCCATGGCATAGCGACCATCAATGACCATGTCGCCGGTGTCGTAGCGCATGCGCATCCCGAAAATCACCTCGGCGTCACCAAAGGCCCGATCCGTGCTGTACTGAACCTCGGTCCCAAAGGTCAGGTTGGGGCGAAGGCGGCTGAACAGGATCAGCCGGGCATCTGCAAGTCCCTCGGATTCCGTCCCGTCAGGCGGGATGCCCACAAGGCCGGTCGTCGCGCTGAATTGCAGGCCATAGCCCCGGAAAGAGGTCATGGTGTCAACGGTCAGCCGGGCCAGCGCGTCTGGACCCTGTCCGGCAAACAAACCCAAATCCAACCGCGCCTCAAGACCCTGCGCCATGGTCGCGGATCCGGTTGCCGCCAGCATCGCTGACATCACAAGCACCTTGATCATCTTATCGCTCCTGCTGAGGGCGGCACTTTAGGTTTCGGGTGTATCGGGCGCGGCACTGGGATCAGCAGCTTCACCTGTCTCAGCTATCGCTTCGGTGACCTCTTCCTGTTCTGCAATCCACGCAACAGATACGACAACTTCACCAGGGGCGGTGTCGAACACCTTGACCCCACCCGCACTGCGCGAGCGGAAGCTGATGCCATCGACGGGCACCCGGATCGACTGACCGGTCGAGGTGACAAGCATCACCTGATCGCCATGCTCAGCCGGGAAAGTGGTGACCAAAGGCCCGCCACGCATCGCCTTGTCCATCGCCGACACACCCATGCCGCCGCGTCCGCGGACAGGATAATCGTGGCTGGACGACAGCTTACCCGATCCTTTTGCGGTAATAGTCAAAAGCAGGTTTTCGGCGGCCGACATCTCGGCAAAGCGCTCAAGGGACAGTTGCCCGGCGGGCGTCGCCTCCTCGTCGTCGTCAAGTTCCACCTCGTCACCGGCCCCTTCCTGGGCGCGGCGCATCTTGAGGTAGGCGACGCGCTCTTCCGGGGTGGCCTCAAAGTGGCGGATCACGGCCATCGACACGACCTTGTCGTCGCCCAACAGGCGGATGCCCCGAACACCGGTGGAATCCCGGCCCTTGAACACCCGGACATCAGTTGTGGGAAAGCGGATCGCACGGCCGCTATCCGTGACCAGCATGACATCATCGTCCTCGGAACAGATGCGGGCGTTGACCAATTTCGTTTCTTCATCAGGCAGTTTCATGGCGATCTTGCCATTCGACTTGACGTTGGTGAAATCAGACAGGGCGTTGCGGCGCACATCCCCGGCAGAGGTCGCAAAGACGATCTGCAAAGTGTCCCAATCTTCTTCCGGCCGGTCGACGGGCATGATCGCCGCAATCGACACCCCGCCGGGGATCGGCAGGATATTGACGATTGCCTTGCCCTTTGCCGTGCGCGAGCCGAGTGGCAGGCGCCAGGTCTTGAGCTTGTAGACCATCCCGTCGGTCGTAAAGAACAGCAACTGCGTGTGGGTATTGGCCACAAAGAGGGTGGTGACCACGTCCTCTTCCTTGGTGGCCATGGAGCTCAGGCCTTTGCCGCCGCGACGCTGGGCGCGGAAATCGGTGAGCGGGGTACGCTTGATATAACCGGACTGGGTGACGGTGACGACCATGTCCTCACGCTCGATCAGGTCCTCGTCTTCCATATCCCCGGCCCAGTCGATGATCTCGGTCCGGCGGGGAACGGCGAAAAGGTCGCGCACTTCGGTCAATTCATCACGGATGATCTGCAGGATGCGTTGACGCGAGCCCAAAATTTCAAGGTATTCGCGGATCTTGCCCGCCAGCTCCTGCAATTCGTCCGTAACTTCCTTGACGCCCAACTGGGTAAGGCGCTGCAGGCGCAGCTCCAGAATGGCGCGGGCCTGGGTTTCGGACAGGTTATAGGTGCCGTCTTCGTTGGCCGTATGTGTCGGATCATCGATCAGGGCGATGTATTCAAGGATGTCCTGGGCCGGCCAACGGCGGGTCATCAGCTTTTCCCGCGCCTCGGCGGCATCAGCAGACGATCGGATGGTGCGAACGATCTCGTCCACATTCGACACGGCGACCGCCAGACCACACAGGATATGGCTCCGCTCGCGGGCCTTGCGCAGCTCAAACGCCGTGCGGCGGGCAACAACATCCTCGCGGAAGTCTATGAAATTGGTGAGGAAAGATCGCAGCGTCAACTGCTCGGGCCGGCCACCATTCAGGGCCAGCATGTTGCAGCCGAACGAGGTTTGCATCGGGGTGAACCGATAAAGCTGGTTCAACACCACCTCGGCCGTGGCATCCCGCTTCAGCTCAACCACCACGCGGACACCATTGCGGTCGCTTTCGTCCTGAACGTGGGCAATGCCTTCAATCCGCTTTTCGCGGGCCGCTTCGGCAATCTTGTCGATCATCGAGGATTTGTTCACCTGGTAGGGGATCTCGGTCACGATGATCGCCCAACGGTCCTTGCGCAATTCCTCGGTATGGGTTTTCGCCCGCATGATGACCGAGCCGCGACCTTCAAGGTAGGCCTTGCGGGCGCCAGCCCGCCCCAGCATCAGACCGCCGGTGGGAAAGTCGGGACCCGGGACGTATTGGATCAAGTCTTCAGAGGTCAGATCCGGCTCATCAATCAGGGCCAGGGTGGCGTTGATGACTTCGCCAAGGTTGTGGGGCGGAATATTGGTGGCCATGCCGACGGCAATACCGCCCGCACCATTGACCAGCATATTGGGAAAGCGGGCAGGCAGAACGCTGGGTTCGCGGTCCTTGCCGTCGTAGTTGTCCTGAAAATCGACCGTGTCCTTGTCGATGTCGGCCAAGAGATAGGCCGCCGGCTTGTCCATCCGCACTTCGGTATAGCGCATGGCCGCCGGGTTATCCCCGTCCATGGAGCCAAAGTTGCCCTGACCATCCAGCAAAGGCAGTGACATGGAAAAGTCCTGCGCCATGCGGGCGAGGGCCTCGTAGATCGCAGAATCGCCATGCGGGTGGTATTTACCCATCACGTCGCCGACGGGGCGGGCCGATTTGCGGTAGGATTTGTCGTGGGTGTTCCCGACCTCATGCATCGCATAAAGGATGCGCCGGTGCACAGGTTTCAGGCCATCGCGAAGATCCGGAATCGCCCGGCTCACGATAACGCTCATCGCGTAATCGAGGTAGGATGTCTTCATCTCATCCGTGATCGAAATGCTCGGCCCCGTGTAGGCCGAGGGCGGCATCGCGGAATCGTCATCATTTTCAGGCGGTTGGGGGATATCGCTCACGTTTGGGCCTCGGTTCTGCCACAGCTATATGTTGTTGTCGCTTTGTATATCAGACACGAGCTTTGGGGTGCAATGGCCGATCCCCCTTTGCGGTGGCAGCCAGGCTTATGGGCTGCTAACAAATTGTCTTTATTGACAAATTAATGCCTTGTGCTCGACCCTTGATCAGGCGTCAAGACCAGGAGCAGCAAATGACAGAAACACCTTCCGCAACCACCCCCAACGAAACCGAGCTTATGCTAAAGGGCTACGGGCTGACCATCGCAGAGGTCCTTTACCGATTGCCCGACTATCCGTCTGTTCTGAACACCTTTGTCTGGCAGGACTACGATCTGGCCCCCGACCATCCCCGCCTGTTCCAGTTCATCGAGTATTGGCAGGACGAAATCGAAGGCCCGCTGCATTCGATCCGGTTCAGCCACCGCAAGATGATCAGCCCCGGAGAATGGCGCCATGTGACGGGGGAGTTTCGCTATCACTAGCCTGGCAGGGGGCGCTGCCCCCACGCCTTCGGCGCCCCCCGGGATATTTGGGGCGAGATGAGGAACCCCCATCTCGCCCCGCAAGAACGGCTCAAGTCCATCCTCACCTCGCACGGCCATCGGCTTCCCAGCCTGTACCGCTAGGCCACTCTGGCGAGTTAACCTTAATGGACGGTTAAGCCCCCCCTCATCTCGCCCAAAATATCCTCGGGGGGGGCACGGCCCCGCAGGGGACGGGCGGGGGGCAGACAGCCCCCCTGCGACGGCGGATTTCGGGCCATCGTCAGGGTTGGGCGCGCATCAGCATCCCGAAAAGATCGCGCGGGTCATCAGGATCGGCCACCAAGTCCAGATTTTCATAAAGCCCGGTTTCCTGCGCCTTTTGCCTGACATAGCGCAGCGCCGAAAAGTCTTCGATCGCGAAGCCGACAGAGTCGAAGAGCGTGATCTGTTCGCTCCTTTCCCGGCCGGGGCGCAGACCTGCCATCACCCGCCAAAGCTCGATCACCGGGTGATCGGGGGCAAGCTGCTGGATCTCGCCCTCGACTCTGGTTTGGGGAGGATATTCCACAAAGATGTCGGAGCGATGGAGGATGTCTGGGTGAAGCTCTGTCTTGCCCGGACAATCGCCGCCGATGGCGTTGATATGCACGCCGGGCCCGACCATGTTGTCGGTCAGGATGGTGGAAGACCTTTTGTCCGCCGTGACGGTCGTGATGATCTCGGCCCCTTCGATGGCCTCCTCCGGCGTTGCGCAAGGGACAATCGTCAGCGCGTTGCCAGCAAGGTTGTGGGCGCATTTGCGCGTTGCATCGGGATCGATGTCGTAGAGACGCACCGTTGTCACCCCGACGATTTCGGCAAAGGCCAGGCATTGAAACTCGGACTGGGCGCCATTTCCGATGACGGCCATGGTCCGCGCATCCTTCGGTACAAGGTGACGACCGGCCAGGGCCGACATGGCGGCTGTTCGTAGGGCCGTCAGCAGGGTCATTTCCGACAACAAAACCGGATAGCCGGATGAGACTTCGGCCAGCAGCCCGAAGGCGGTGACGGTCTGCAGCCCCTCGGCCATGTTCTTGGGGTGGCCGTTGACGTATTTGAACCCATAGAGCGCACCGTCCGATGTGGGCATCAACTCGATAACACCAACGTCCGAATGGCTGGCCACCCTTGGCGTCTTGTCGAACTGCTCCCACCTTAGAAAGTCCTGTTCGATCTCATGGGCCAGATCGGCCAGCATCCGGCGCAGCCCCACCCGGTGCACCAGCCGCATCATGTTGTCGACGCTCACAAAGGGTACCATGGCCAGATGCGAGGCCAAGGGGGGCGTGTGTGGGGCGGCGTGTGTGCTGGTCATGCGAAGCTCCGTGTCGGCCGGTCAAAGATCCGCCGTCCCAGAAGCGAGGCCGTCAGGTCCACCATCAGGGAGGCTGTTCGTCCGCGATCGTCAAGGAAGGGGTTCAGCTCTACGAGGTCAAGCGAGCCGACAAGCCCGCTATCGCAGAGCATTTCCATCACCAGATGCCCCTCCCGCACGGTCGCACCACCCGGGACTGTCGTGCCGACGGCAGGTGCGACGGATGGGTCAAGGAAGTCGACATCCAGCGATACATGCAAAAGTCCTTCCACGGCGGCCACCCGGTTTAGGAATTCGGCCAAAGGGGTCCGTATCCCCACCTCGTCGATCATCCGCATGTCGACCAGTGTCATGTCGAGATCCTCGAGCGCGGCGCGTTCGGCCCCGTCCACGGACCGCAGCCCGATCATGCAGACATTCTGGCTTGGCACCGTTGCCGGCAGAGGGGGGAAGGCGTCAAACCCCGGCCGTCCGGTGACATAGGCGACGGGCGTTCCATGCAGGTTGCCACTGTCGCTGCTGTCGGGCGTATGAAAGTCACTATGCGCATCCAGCCACAGCACGAAAAGCGGTCTGCCTTGCGCCTGAGCATGGGCCGCCATACCCGCCACGGACCCCAGCGAAAGGGCGTGGTCGCCGCCCAGAAAGATCGGCAGCCCCTTCGGCGCCTCATCTCGTGCCGCCTGCATCAGGGTTTGGGTCCAGCCGACGTTTTCGGTTAAAGCATGGACCAGCGGGTTGGGCGACGGCGCCACATCGACTTTGGCCGCCGCAAGGTTGCCCCGGTCGGTGACGGAATGGCCAAGGGCGGTCAGCGCCTCGGCCAGTCCAGCGGTGCGAAAGGCGTCCGGTCCCATCAGGCAACCACGGCGTCGTTTGCCGCAATCCACCGGGGCGCCGATTAGGATGATGTTTTTCTGTGTCATATTTCCTTATCTGCCCGAACCGGGGATGAAACCACTGATCAAATCGTGCAATAAGATCAGGAAGTGTCCAAAGTGAGCAGACCAGATGGACGAATTGGATCAACGCCTGATCGCAGCCCTCAGGCGCGATGGGCGGGCATCGCTGTCAGAGCTTGCCGCGTGCTTGCAGGTGACCCGGACCACGGTTCGCGCCCGCATGTCCCGGCTGGTGGAACGGGGTGAGATTGCAGGCTTTACCGTGCAGACCCGCGCTGATGTGGTGGCAAGCCCCGTCAGGGGGCTGATGATGCTGGGCATTGAGGGGCGGGGGACAGAACGGACCATGGCCCGCTTGTCAGGCATGTCAGAGGTGCTGGCAGTCCATTCCACCAATGGCACCTGGGATCTGATTGTCGAAATCGGCACGAATACGCTTGAGGCGTTCAACGCGGTGCTGTTTGCGATCCGCAGGCTTGAAGGGGTCACCCGAAGTGAAACCAGCCTGTTGTTGTCAACCCGTCGGGCGGGCAGACCGGTCGTCAGATAGGTCGTCAGATAGGCGGCCTTTCAGGGCGTCAGAAAGCCCCTCAGGCCGGGCGGCGGGCGGCCATGACCCAAATCGCCACAAAGACCAGCGAGAAGAGCGCGTTCCAAGATGCCATGGACAGCGTCAGGAATTGCCAGCTGACCTGATCGCAAAGCACGAGCGCCGGTGCGTCCAGAGACAAAAGATCGGCACCGTTCAGGCCGCCAAGGCCGGGTCCGGCACCTGTGCAGCTTGCCGGTCCCTCCCACCAGGCCCGCTCGACCCCGCTGTGATAGATTCCGATGGCTGCTGTCGTCAGCGCCGCAAGTCCGCCGGCCCAGGCCAACGCCCGCTGCCCCGACACCACCGCCAGCCCCCCGATGACCACCGCCGCGACATGCGGCCAGCGCTGCCAAAGGCACATCTTGCAGGGGGCATAGCCCAGCGACTGAAACAGGAAGGCGCCGGCAAGCAATAAGAGAGAGCCGCCAGCAGCTAGAAAGATCAAGTTTGTTCGGGTCAAAGGTATCTCACCAGATAGAAGCCGCCGATAAAGACCACACAAAAGACGATAAAGACAAGGCCCAGGCGCTTCTCGATGAAGTCACGAATTGGTGCGCCAAATTTCCACAAGAGCCCGGCCACGATAAAGAACCGCAGCCCCCGTGCGATGATGGATGTGACAATGAACGTCCCCAGCGGCAACCCGGTCCAGCCCGACATGATCGTGATGACCTTATAGGGAAAGGGGGTGATCCCTGCGATCAGCACCGGCCAAAAGCCCAGATCGTTGAACCGGGTATTGAACTCTGCCATCGCATCGGCCTTGCCAAGGCTGGCAAGGATCGGCTGCCCGATACTGTCAAAAGCAAAGGCTCCGATGGCATAGCCGAACATGCCGCCGATCACCGACGCCACGAGAGCCACCCCCGCGATAACGAAGGCCCGGTTCGGGCGTGCCAGGATCATCGGGATCATCAGAATGTCGGGGGGAATCGGAAAGAACGAAGATTCCACAAAAGCTACCACCGCCAACGCCCATAACGCATAGGGAGAGGACGCAAGACCGATGGTCCAGTCATATAGGCGACGTAGCATCTTTCCCCGAGGTAACTTTTCGCTGCCCATAGGCCATGCGAGCCGCTTATGGTCAACGTCTATCGACCATGATGGGCGGAATGAGGGTGGGGCATGAAGTGGCAAGGACGGCGGGGTAGCCGAAACATCGAAGATCAACGCCGCTCGGGGGGCCGCTCGGGCAGCCGCTCGGCAGGTGGCATTGGCGGGGTGGGGCTCATCGCCCTACTGGTCGTTGGCTACTTTCTAGGGATCGACATCACACCCCTTTTGCAGGCCACCGATGGCGGACCGGTGACGGTCAGCAGCGAGACCGAGCTGACGCCCGCCGACCAAAGGGCGGCAGAGTTCGTGTCCGTCACGCTTGCCGATACAGAAGATGTCTGGGCCAATATCTTTGAGCGGGATCTGGGGCAGACCTACCGGCCCGCCACCCTCGTCCTGTTCAAAGGGGCCACCCGGTCTGCCTGTGGCGGGGCAAGCGCGGCGACGGGACCGTTCTATTGCCCGCCCGAACGGAAGGTGTTCCTGGACACGGACTTTTTCACCACTCTCGAACGCCAGTTGGGGGCGGGGGGCGATTTTGCGGCAGCTTATGTGGTGGCTCATGAGGTCGCCCACCATGTCCAGAACGAGCTTGGGATCCTGGAGCAGGCCAACCGCATCCGCGCCAAGGTTGGTGAGGCGCAGTCCAACGCCATATCGGTCCGGATTGAGTTGCAGGCCGATTGCCTGTCCGGTGTCTGGGCCCGAGCCGCGCAAGAGCAGTTCGATACGCTGGAGCGGGGCGACATCGCCGAGGCGATGAACGCCGCCGCCCGGATCGGCGACGACACCTTGCAGCGCAATGCCACCGGGCGGGTCCAGCGGGAAAGCTTTACCCACGGTACGTCCGAACAGCGGCAACGCTGGTTTGGCCGGGGCTATGACGGTGGCGACATAGGCGTCTGCGACACCTTTGCTGCGGATCAGCTCTGAACACTGCGTTCGCTACGTTGACGGCAGCCCAAGCTATCGCTAGATCGGTGTGGCTGGCCGATGAGGCTCGCCGGTGTGGCGGAACGGTAGACGCAGCGGATTCAAAATCCGCCGATGGTAACATCGTGAGAGTTCGATTCTCTCCACCGGCACCA